>JAFMHC010000079.1 GCA_017854775.1 Gammaproteobacteria bacterium
AAACCCAGAACGGATTTCGCAGCGTAGCAATAACGACACTGGCCAGATCTCGCGATGAATTATTGGTAGATGCGGCACTGGTACCCAAGGATAATGTAGCGGTTACCGGATTAGCGGCTCTTAAGAACATGTCTGAGGGAGTCTAGGTTCGTGTTCGATCGTGTTATCGCATTTTCGTTGTCGCAACGCGCATTTATCTTAGGCGTGGCATTAGTGCTGGCCATTGCGGGTGCGTACTCGGCCTATAAACTACCAATTGATGCCTTCCCCGAGATTTCACCAACTCAAGTAAAGTTGATTATGAAAGCACCGGGCATGACTCCTGAAGAAGTTGAGTCTCGAGTGCTTAGGCCTCTCGAGATGGAGCTATTGGGCATACCGAAGCAAATCATTATGCGTGCTACCGCTAAATACGCAATCGCCGATATCACCATTGATTTTGAAGATGGCACCGATGTTTACTGGGCTCGCCAACAAGTGTCTGAGCGCTTGTCGAGTGTCAGCGATTCATTGCCCGATACCGTAACCGGTGGTTTAGCGCCGATTTCCACCGCGCTTTCCGAATTATTTATGTTCACAATTGAGGGTGGTGGGCTAAGCCTAGAAGAACGTCGTTCTTTGCTCGACTGGGTTATTCGTCCCAGCCTAAGAACTCTACCGGGTGTTGCCGACGTGAATGCGCTTGGTGGCCGAGTTCGTACATTCGATGTTGAACCAAATGAAGCGGCTATGACGGCCGCGGGTGTTCGGCTGTCTCAACTATACGATGCGCTAGTGATGAATAATCGCAACGATGGCGCTGGTCGTGTTACTGATGGCGAAGAAGCATTAGTGGTGCGAAGCCTCGGCGCTACAACTAATCAAAAAGATATTGAATCAATTGTTATTCGTAGTAATGGGCAAAGTATTTTACATATAGGCGACGTTGCGGCGGTCAAATTAGGCGCACTCACTCGCTACGGTTCTGTTACCAGTGATGGTAAAGGTGAAGCTGTTGAAGGCATCGTTGTTGCGCTTAAAGGAGCCGATGCACGCATGGTGGTGCAAGGCGTTGAACAGCGTCTTGAAGAGTTAAAACAGAGTTTTCCAAAGGGCGTCAAAATTAACCTCTTCTACAATCGATCAGACTTAATCGAGCAAGCCGTTGGCACCGTGATCACGGCGCTATTACTCGCGGCATTATTTGTCGTTATTTTACTGGTGGTATTTTTGGGTAATCTGCGGGCGGCTCTGGTCGTAACCTTAATTTTACCGTTCGCGGCCTTGGCGGCATTTCTCTTGATGCGGACGTTTGGCTTGTCCGCTAATTTAATGAGCTTGGGCGGTTTAGCCATTGCGATTGGTATGATTGTAGACAGTGCGATAGTGGTCACCGAAAATGCTGTTGAGCGTATTAACGAAGATGTTGGTTCAAATAAGTTGCATATTATTTACCGTGCGGCCAGCGAGGTAGCGTTACCGACAGCCGCAGGCACGATCATTATCTGCTTGGTGTTTTTACCATTATTAACTCTTGAGGGTCTAGAGGGTAAGCTTTTTTCACCCGTTGCGCTTGCCATTGTTTTTGCTTTGGCATCAGCCTTAATTCTGGCCTTGACCTTAATACCGGTGATCGCTAGCTTGGTGCTAAAAGCCGGTCACACAGATGAAGCTAAAGTCATGCAATGGTGTCGCCCGCTATACGAACGCTGGTTGGATAAAACGCTAAACGCACCGAAACTTATCTATGGCATAGCGGCCTTGAGTATTGTTTTTGCTTTAGGTAGTTATGCGTTGGTTGGCAAAACATTTATGCCGACCATGAATGAAGGTGCCGTGGTGATACAGCTCACCGCGCTGCCGTCGATTAATTTGGCGCAGAGTGAGTCCGATGATTTGCGGGTCGAAGCCGCGCTGATGGAGCGAGTACCAGAAGTTCGACGGATCATCTCACGCGTTGGTTCCGACGAATTAGGGCTTGATCCCATGAGCCTCAACGAAAGTGACATGTTTCTTGAACTCGCGCCTCGGAGCGAATGGCGTGGCCCCGACACTGAGTGGCTAGTGAGTGAAATGCGCACAGTGATGGAAGATTTTAAAGGCATTGAATCAGCATTTACTCAACCAATCGAGATGCGTGTGTCAGAAATGCTGACGGGTTCTCGTGGTGACCTGGCTATAAAAATATTTGGTCCCGACGCTGACATATTGGCAGATCTTGCTGGAAAAATCGAAAAGGCGGTTGCTCAAGTTTTGGGGGCGACTGATGTATCTACCACCTCAAACGATGTGGCCGAATACTTACAAGTCGATATCAAACCACAAGACCTGGGGCGTTATGGTCTTGATGTTGTCAGCATACAGAATGAGTTAAGAGCACGCTTAGAGGGCATCCAAGCTGGTGAAGTGATTGAGCTTGGACGCCGAACGCCTGTGTTGATTCGCTCGGATGGAAGGTATCGTGATAGCGCCTATGGTTTTGACGACATTCAGCTGATAACACCAGATCAACGACAAGTGCGATTGTCTGAAGTGGCATCGGTTAAACGTGTTGAAGGTTTAGCCAGTGTTGAGCGAGAAAACGGATCGAGATATGCCGTGGTCGAAGCGTTCGTAACGGGTCGTGATTTAGTCGGTTTTGTTGAAGATGCGCAAGCCGCGGTGGCCAACCTTGAGAACTTACCGCCCGGTTATCGTGTGACCTTTGGTGGTGAATTTGAAAATCAGAGTCGCGCAGCTACTCGATTATCGCTAATGATACCTTTAGCGTTGGTGTTAATATTTATTGTGCTATTCGCGTCATTGCGGTCGCTCAGGCAATCATTACTGATCCTCTTTAACATTCCGTTTGCATTGGTTGGTGGAATTATCGCGTTAGCCATTTCAGGAGAATACTTATCGGTACCAGCCTCGGTCGGGTTTATTGCCTTGCTCGGGATTGCGGTACTAAATGGCTTGGTTCTAATTACCCATTTTAATGATCTTCACGCCTTGGGCTTAGACATTGAAGATACTATTCGCAGGGGCGCATCTAGGCGATTAAGACCCGTGTTGATGACCGCAGCTACGGCGGCTTTTGGATTAGCACCGCTACTTTTTTCCAGTGGCCCAGGGTCCGAAATTCAACGGCCGCTTGCTATCGTAGTCATTGGTGGTTTGGTTTCATCAACTGTATTGACACTGTTTCTATTGCCAATACTCTATCGTCGCTTTGGCCTGCAACAACTATCTGATCAACATCCGGAGGCGCTAGCGTGGCATCGCCCATACGCAAATTAACCCTCGTTTGCCCAAAAGAACTGGAACCTACAATCGCTGATGCGCTCGCGGTGAATGATCTCGACGTTTCTGCCTATACCTGTTTTGACGCTCGAGGGCGTGGCAATTCGATGGAGCTATCATCAGCGAGTGAAAAAGTCCAAGGCGCGATGCGCACGGTGGTTTTTATGATGGTGCTACCAAGCGCCGAAGTCGACGGTGTTTTGTCTATAGTGAAAACCGCTTGCCCGACGCCGCGCATTTCATATTGGCTTGAATCAATCGAGGATTTTGGGAGATTAAAGTGAACACTCTATTGAGAAGCTCAGCCGTGACTCGTGGCCTGAAAAAATATTTTGTCGTCGTCGGTATGGCGATACTCTCAAATTTTATCGCCCCGTTTTATACAGCAAATGCTCTATCAATAGCAGACTCCATCCTTGAGGCGGTTCAAAAGTCGCCAAGTGTTCTAGCGGCTAAAGCTGAGATTGAGCAAGCAAAAACCGCGGCAAAGTTACTCAGAGTAGGGCCTTACGAATTCGAAGCGATGGTTAGCGGTTCGCGTCGAAAAATCAATGATTTAGCCGCTCAAGATAATGAGTACGATGAATGGTCTATAGGTCTTAGCCGCACTGTGCGTTTGCCGGGGAAACGTCGTATTGATCGTGAACTAGCTAAAATTGAATTAAAGTTAGCCGAAGCGCGGTACCAACAAACGGCTATGCAACAGCAGTTTGAATTAATCGACACCTGGGCTGAATGGCGTAAGACAAAGTTATTGTCTATTACATCACTACAGCAAGCACAAGACGCATCACAATTAGCTGAATTGGAAGGCGCTAAAGTAAAAAATGGAGCAGGGCGTCAGGTCAACGCGGATCAATTGCAGGCCGAATCCTATCTAATTACTTTACAATCAGAGCAAGACAGTTTGCTTGCCCAAAATGCAAAAACGACACTGATGACGCAGTATCCAGAGTTGGATTTTAACTCCTTGAATTGGAGCTATGAACCTTCTAGTGAGTTTATATTTGAGTTAGTCAATATGGAAATTGCCACCTCGCCACAACAGCGTATTGCTGAGTTGCAACAGCAAAAGAGTCAACTCCAAGCTAAACGCGCTAAGCTCAATCGTATTCCAGACCCGACTCTGGGTATAAGCACGTTTGATGAGTTTGATGGACGTGAAACGGGGGTTATGGCGCAGGTCACTATTCCCATCGTTGGCCGTGCGCGTAAAGCGGCCTCGGAACAAGCCGACCAATATGCTGCTGTCAGCGCTTTAAAATTAAAGGCCGCAGCCCGTCAAGCAAAGCAAGAACTTACTATTGCAAAGCAAAATATGACTGCGGCGATTGCTTCGCATCTAACATCGCAAAGCGCAGTGGAGCTCTCACGCCAAGCACTTGATCGAGTGCGCCAAGGTTATTCGCTAGGCGCAATGACCATCGGCGAACTCATTAGCATTCGCAGAACTCATCAGCAAATGGAGAGGGCCTATCAATCTCAGAGATCAGTAACAGATCGAGCATTATTAAAGCTTTTGATAATGAGTAAGCAGGCCGGTGGTGGAGATAGCTCTTGAATGGCTTTTTACGTTGACAATTGGTTTAAAAGAAAATGTAAACGTTATCAATAGCTATTTGATATTGATACCTTTACAACGATCCCTTAAATCGCAGCATCTACCTTATTACTGAGAGCCTACGCCTCCAGGACTTATTAAGACATTACAGCCACGAACTTCGATGATGATTTTGTTTGCTCAACATGACCTTGATCAAAGAGTTCACTTTTTCTTTGTAGGATTATGAAGATCGTTTAGAGGTTTTGTGTCTTTGTAGGAATCACCAGAGGTTCCGTAATTTCGCTAATCTACGTAAATTCAGAAACATAGCGGTATTGAACATTCGTTTGGGAGTAAGGCTAGGTGTCAGAAAAATCAATTGATACTATTCAAATGAGGCGAACTTTTTTGAAAGGTGCGGCTGCCATTGGCGCGGGTAGTCTGCTGTCTGCAGAACAATTGTATGCTCAGTCGGCCGCTAAAAACTTACCTCCAGCAGTGCCTGAATGGATGCAGAGAGTCGGTCGCGGGGTAGTAACAGAGCCTTACGGCAAGCCATCAATCCACGAACAGAATGTTGTGCGCCGCACGGTGCCTTGGCTTACCGCGTCACCGATTTCCTCGATTAGTTTCTCTCCGCTGCATGCGTTAAAAGGCATTATCACTCCCAGTAGTCTGCATTTCGAACGTTATCATTCTGGTATTCCAGATATTAATCCTGACCAACACCGATTGATGGTGCATGGCCTATGCGAAAACCCACTGATTTTCAGCATGGATGATTTAATGCGATTTCCATCGGTATCAGAAATTCGCTTTATCGAATGCCCAGCGAACGGTGGTATGGAATGGCGCGGTGCACAGATGGAAGCACTTCAATTTACTCACGGCATGCTTAGTTGCAGTGAGTGGACGGGTGTCCGCCTGTCTACACTCTTGGCCGAGGTCGGGGTGAAACCTAAAGCGAAATGGTTACTGGCGGAAGGTGCTGATGGTGCCGCAATGGCTAGGAGTATCCCGATTGAAAAAGCGCTGGATGACGTCATAGTAGCTTATGCCCAAAATGGGGAAATGATTCGCCCCGAGCAAGGCTACCCTGTGCGATTAGTGATCCCTGGGTGGGAAGGGAATACTAGCATCAAATGGTTGCGCAGGCTTGAGCTTGGCGATCAACCTTGGCACATGCGTGAAGAAACATCTAAGTATACAGACTTAATGCCTGATGGCTCATCGCGTCGCTTCACTTGGGTGCAAGAAGCCAACTCAGTCGTCACCTCTTTGTGCCCTGAAAAACCGTTAAAACAAAAAGGCTACCACGAGCTAGAAGGTATCGCATGGTCAGGTCGCGGTAAAATCAAACAGGTTGATATCACCCTTGATGGAGGTGTGACATGGCGCGCGGCAAAGCTTAAAGGCCAAGTACTTGACAAAGCCTTGAGCCGTTTCAGTTTTGATTGGAATTGGGATGGTAGTCCAGCACTTATTCAAAGTCGCGCTATCGATGAAACTGGATATGTACAGCCGACCTTAGGACAGCTTCGTAAAGTGAGGGGCGTAAATTCGGTGTATCACAAGAACTCGATTCATACATGGCAGTTGTTAGCGAGTGGTGAGGTAAGAAATGTTCAAATTGATTAAGCTATCTTTGATTCTAACACTTGCGATCGCCGCGCCCAGTGTCGTTGCTAGTCAATATGCGATTGGCACTAATGCCAGCAAAGCCGAGATAGCTGGTTGGGATATTGATATAAGACCTGACGGCCAAGGTCTGCCAGTAGGTTCTGGCAGCGTTGCCGACGGTGAAATCTTATACGAAGAAAAATGCGCATCGTGCCATGGCGTGTTTGGTGAAGGTGAAGGGCGATGGCCGGTGTTGGCAGGCGGCATGGATACCTTGACTGAAGATCGTCCAGAAAAAACCGTGGGTAGCTACTGGCCTTATGTCTCTACCTTGTGGGATTACATTCATCGAGCGATGCCATTTCTACAGCCGCAAAGCCTAGACGACGATGAAGTGTACGCGCTGACGGCCTACGTCTTGTACTTGAACGAATTGGTGGAAGAAGAGTTTGTGCTATCGGACAATAACTTTGCCGTCGTCGCCTTACCCAATCAAGGCGCGTTTCAAGATGACCCTCGGCCGGACACAAACAACGTCCGCTGTATGAAAAATTGTCGCGACCCTGAATCGGTCAAAGTTATACAAGACTCAACTGCTCTCGGCGTGACACCAGTGGATCACCTTAAACCCGAAGGGTCAGTTCAAGCTGATGAGCCCTTGCTTGGCGAAGAAACCTATATTGCCGCATGCGGTCTATGCCATGACGCTGGTATTGCGGGTGCGCCATCGGTCACCGACAAAGCCGTTTGGTCTAAACGCATTGAGCAAGGGTTGGGCGTGCTTTATGACCATGCCGTCAATGGCTATCAAGGCACTGACGGCGTTATGCCGGCAAAAGGTGGCAACGCAAGTCTCGAGGACAAAGCGGTTAAAGCTGCGGTCGATCATATGGTCGACTTAGTGAATCAATGAAACTATTGGAGTGAACAAATGCTAAACAAAACATACATGCATCGGGCCTTCATTTTTGCCATTATCAGCGTTGTGACAACAGCACCGGTATTCGCTGCCGAGAGAACCCGCGTTGAAGAAGGAAAGGAGATCGCCTTTGATCGTAAAAAAGGAAATTGCCTAGCCTGCCACATGATTGACGATGGAACCTTGCCGGGTAATACCGCGCCGCCGCTATTAGCCATGAAAGCTCGGTTTCCGGAATCTGAGCGGCTTAGCGCGCAAATTTCCAACCCTCTTGTCGCCAACCCCAACTCTCTAATGCCGCCGTTTGGCTTGCATAATGTGCTGACCGAAGACGAGATTAAGAAAGTAGTTGAATACCTTTACACCTTGTAGGAGTTTTATTATGAAAGTATCAAGTACCACCCGGCGAGCACTGCTTAAGTCTCTGACGTTCATGTCCGCGATTGTCATGATGCCAAAGCTGGTGTTAGCGGCCTGGCCGAAAAAAGCGTTTGAGGATGACAGTGTTGAAGCAGCGATCACCGAGCTATACGGCACTGCTAGCGAGCCCAGTGACCAAGTGACACTTAAAGCTCCCGACATCGCTGAAAACGGCGCTGTTGTGCCTATCTCCGTGACTACCGATCTGCCGAATGTTGAGAGTATCAGTATTTATGTTGAGCAAAACCCGAACCCCTTGGCGGCCACATTCGAGCTAAGTAAGAGCTCGCTTGCTGATGTGTCTACCCGCATTAAGATGGGGACAACGTCAAACGTAATTGCCGCCGTCAAGTCCGGCGATAAAGTCTACACAGTCAGCCGAGAAGTCAAAGTAACGATTGGCGGCTGCGGCGGTTAAACCAGAGAATCATCATGACAATTAAAGTAAAAGCAAAACTTTCAGATGGCGTAGTGAACGTCAAATTATTGATGAAGCATCCAATGGAGACTGGTCGGCGTATTGATACTGCGACGGGTAATAAAATACCCGCCCATCATGTCAACGAGCTGACTTGTACTTGGAAAGGCGAGGTGCTTTTTCGATCTAACTTAGGGCCAGCTGTGTCTAAAAATCCGTATCTTTCCTTTAAGGTTAAAGGGCCTAAGTCGGGTGATGAGCTGCTGTTTTCCTCGGTTGATAATAAAGGTGAAACCGATCAAGGCAAAGTGATCATACCTTGATCAGTTTGCATTATTAATAAGCAATCAATCTAAAAAACGAGGAGCCCAAATGAAAGGCAAAATTATACTGCTGTCGAGCATTGTTCTCGCGACTGTCGGGATCTCAGCTTACGCAGGCCCAGAGCAGGATAGGGTCGCATTTCAGAAATTTTTTCATGATAAATTTCCGAGAACTCCAAAAGCTGATTTCATCAATGGCATATATTCGATCGACGCCGCTTCGCGTGAGCAATGGCTCGAAATTGAAGAGTTTCCGCCTTATGAAATAGCCATAGAGGAGGGTGAAGAGTTATTTAACACATCGTTCAAGAATGGTAAATCATATGCAGACTGCTTTGAAAACGACGGTAAAAATAGTCGCAAGAATTACCCATACTTCGATCCTAAGCGCGCTGAGGTAGTCACGCTTGAACTTGCAATCAATGACTGTCGAGTCGCCAATGGCGAAGAACCATTGAAGTACGCAAAAGGTAAGTTAGCCGCCATATCAGCTTACCTCTCCTTTGTTTCGCGAGGTGAAAGAATTAACGTCGTGATTCCTGACAATGCAGGCGCATTACAAGCCTACGAAAACGGTAAGGAATTTTACTACCGCAAACGTGGTCAGCTGAATTTTTCATGCTTTGATTGCCATGGCGCTGCATCGGGTCAACGAGTGCGCGCTGATCGGTTGAGTCCAGCACTGGGCCACGTCTCCCACTTTCCTGTCTATCGTTCAAAATGGGGCGGCATGGGCACCTTGCATCGTCGATTTAAAGGCTGCAATGAACAGGTGCGCGCCAAAGGCTTAAACCCGCAAAGTCAGGCATACAAAGAGCTGGAATACTTTCTAAGTTATATGAGTAATGGACTTGAGTTTAATGGTCCAGGAGCACGTAAATGAACGCTATAAAGTTAAGTAAGTATTTTGTGAGAGGTTTAGTCACTTTTGCTCTGGGCCTCTGTACCGCGAGCATGGCCGCTGATCAAGCCGACTTCGATGCCCTTTGGAACGAGGCAAATGAAAAACGTAAAGCGGCGGCCGCGATTAACTATGAATGGCGAGACACGGGCGAGTTTCTCGAGACAGCAAAAAAAGAGCAGGCCGCGGGAAACCATACGGTAGCCTTGGCTCTGATTGCGAAAGCGCTGGAGCAGGGCAGCGACGCTCTGGCGCAAGCAGAGCGCGAAAAAGATCTATGGCAAGCGCGTGTTCCGAAGTAATACAGTGATTGCTTAACGATTGGAAACTTAAGATGCCCAGCAGCCAAAAATTTTCGTATTACGTCATCTTCATGGCACTGGTTTTCGGCAGTAGTCAATGTTTGGCTAAGTCAGAGAGCCGCTTAGGCCTAGATAGTAAGGTCGCGATCACCGATGACGTGCATGCCCTTGCGGTGGTAGCGCTAAAAAACAATTCACCGATAGTCGTTTTGCTTGAGCGTTCCGATTGCGACTATTGCAAGACAATTAATCGTGAATTCATAAGCCCCCTATCGACGGCCTCGCGTTACCAAGGCAAGGTGTTTTTCACACGTGTCTCGCTTGATGAGGGCGAGGTCATCAAAGGCTTTGATAGGCGGCTAATACCAACTGTTCAGTTTGGTGCTTTTTATGATGCCGAGTTTTCGCCGACGATATTGTTTCTCGATGGCGATGGTAAACAGATATCTGGCAAGTTGGTTGGGTTAGCGAATATAGATTTCTACGGGTTTTACCTTGAACAAGGTATTAAAGAATCAATCGATAAATTGAGGAGTAATTCAGATGGTTAATAAAGTTAAATCAACATTAGTGGTGCTATCGATAGCATTTTTGTGTTCTGGTATTTCGAGTGTGTTTGCGGCTGAAGAAAGCAAGGCAACCTTTAACACCGAGTCATTGACGCCTGAAACGGCTCTCAAAGCAGCGAATGCTGCGCTTACCTCCTGTCGTAAACAAGGCTACCAAGTTACCGTCGCGATTGTTGATCGCGCCGGCATTACTCAGGTGATCCTGCGTGATCGATTTGCAGGTTCTCATACGCCGGATACGGCCAAAGGCAAAGCCTGGACAGCAGTGAGCTTTCGTACTAACACCACTGATATTGCCAACAACGAAAAGCTACGCCTGAGCCTAGCAGCGCTGCCCAACGTAGTCGCTCTTGGGGGCGGCAAGATGATTGAGGGAGCTGGCTCGATATTAGGCGGTATTGGTGTGTCTGGAGCGCCCGGAGCGAGCATGGATGATGCTTGTGCCGATGTCGGTATTAGCGCCATCGAAGAAGATATCTTATTTTGAACTTACAAGACTGAAACTGAGAAGAGAAAATGATGCTTTCAAAACTGAGCAGTGCACAAGCAAGTTTGCTATTTTCAGCCTTGCTTCTGGTGCACGCAAGCTCAGCGGCTCAAATTGCTGATGGGCGCAGTATGGTAAAGAAAATAGAGTCCAAGATTTCCAATATCAACACAGAGCAACTTAAAGCAATTGCGCAGCAAGATAAGGGCACTGTATTGCTGGATATTCGATCAGCCGATGAAATAGACGCACAAGGCGGCACCATGGACTTGCCGCGGGTGCACAATGTTGAGCGCGGTTGGCTTGAGTATCAGATAGGCGATCGGGTTCCGAATAAAGACACACCGATAGTGGTGTTTTGCGGCAGTAATATGCGCAGCCCGTTGACTGCCCACTTGTTGACGCAGATGGGTTATACCAATGTTAAGAACTATCAAGATGGTTATGTTTTCTGGCGTGATGCCGGCTTACCAGTCAAGGGTGATAACGCCCCAGATTCGTTTTTATATCGTACTCCGCAAGAGGTAATCCCTGGTGTTTGGTCGGCCATTGGCGCGACTGCGCCACCGGACTACTTCAATTCTGGGCACAACAATAACCTGTCATTTATCGTAACCAAAAAAGGCGTTGTGGTGGTCAATGCTAGCGACAATTATCTATTGGCGCAGTCATTGCATAATGAAATAAAGAAGGTCACCGATAAAGAAGTTAAATTTGTGATTCTGGAGAACGGTCAAACGCACGCCATGTTGGGCTCAAGCTATTGGCAAGCGCAGGGAGCCAAAATCGTTGCTCATGTCGATGCAGCACAGGAGATAGAAAAATATGGTCAGACTCAGCTAGCAGGAGCGCGATCACGACTGCGTGATAAAGCCTCGGGTACCGAGCTGAGCAAGCCGGATATTACCTTTGATAAAGAGTATGTTATTGAGTTGGGTGGCGAGCGAATTGAAGTTCTCAATCTTGGGCCAGCACACAGCCCTGGTGATGTAGCGGTATGGCTACCGAAAAGAAAGTTGGTTATCTCTGGTGATGTGGCATTTCATCAGCGCCTATTGCCAGTAATGGAACACACCGATACCGACGGTTGGATTGCAACATGGGGTAATTTTTTGGCTCTTGGCGCTGAGATGGTTATTCCTGGACATGGCATGCCAACAAACTATGCAGAAGTCACCAAATACACACACGACTATCTGGTGTTTTTACGTAAAAATATTGGTGAAATAATTGATGCTGAAGGTGACTTGCAAGATGCTTACAAAATAGATCAATCAAAATTCTCTCACTTGGATACCTTCTTTGAACTGGCCAGACAAAATGCTGGCCGAGTGTATCGAGAGATGGAGTTTGAGTTTTGAACAAAAAACATGCTCAATTCGAATTTGTATTGATGAGGTGCATTACTCCTTTTAGGAGTAGTCGACAAGCCTACATCAATAACCACGAAGCCAATAACTACAAACCTATAAGACTATGACAGATCTCTCTAGGCGCTCTCTTTTTAAAGTAATCGGTTTAACCGCAACCGGCACACTCGCGGCAAAATTACTGCCGTTGTCAGATCGTCTTGCACATGCAGAACCGTTGGAAGATTTGTATAACTTGCCGATGCAAGGGCAAGTACGGTTGCTGCACACTACCGACATGCATGCACAACTAAGCCCGGTGTACTTCCGTGAGCCCAACGTTAATCTTGGCGTCGGCTTAGCAGAGGGACAATTGCCACACATTGTCGGCGAAAAACTGATAGATAAGCTGCAACTGAAGCCTGATAGTCTTGAAGCCTACGCGTATACCAGCGTTAACTTTGAAAAGAACGCGCGTAAATACGGTAAAATGGGTGGCGCAGCACAAATCAAAACACTACTCGACCGGCTTAGAGATCAGGCAGGCGGCAAAGAGAATACGCTGACGATGGACGGGGGCGACCTTTGGCAGGGGTCTGCCACAGCGCTTTGGACTCGAGGTCGCGATATGGTCGAAGTATCGAACTTGCTCGGCATTGAGGTTATGACGGGTCACTGGGAATTCACCTACACAGAGTCCGAACTGCTGAGTAATTTGATGGCATTCGATGGTGAATTTTTAAGCCAAAATGTCAGAGTCAAAGAAGACAGTCTATTTGACGATGCCTATTTTGAGATGGTTGAAAAGTATAATGGTCTAGGCTTGTTCGATGAAGATAATGGTTACGCGTTTAAACCCTATTCGATTCGCGAAATCAATGGCCATAAAATCGCGGTAATAGGGCAGTGCTTCCCTCGTACCGCAAATGCAAATGCGCCTGGTTTTATTCCAGACTGGTCATTCGGCATTCGTGAAGAAGATCTCAACCAGCTAATTGCCAAAATACGAACAGATCATGCACCCGTAGCAGTGGTGCTTCTCTCACACAATGGCATGGACGTGGATATAAAGTTAGCGGCTCGAGTCAGTGGCTTGGACGCAATTTTTGGAGGTCATACACATGATGGAATTCCAAAAGCGATTAACGTTACTACGCCCGATAAAAAAATCTGCTTAGTCACTAACGCGGGCTCCAATGGCAAGTTTGTTGGGGTGATGGATTTTGACATCAAAGATGGCCAGCTCAAAGGCATGCAGTATCAAATGCTCCCCGTGTTTGAAGACTTGTTACCAGCGGATAAAAAGGTATCAAGTTATGTGCAACAACTGCGAGACCGAGTCTACGATGAAAAGATAATTGAGAGCCGCTCGAAAAATACATTTTTTAACTCAAGCCGAGTAGGCAAGTCTTACAACGTTATTCTTAGTGAAAAATTAGCTATTGCGGGTGATTTACTATATCGCCGTGGCAACTTCATGGGCACTTGGGATCAGTTGATCTGTGATGCGCTGCAAGCCGAATACAGTTCGGAGATAGCGTTATCGCCAGGGTTTCGCTGGGGGACCACACTATTGCCTGGCGACTGGATCACCATGGACGACCTGATGACGCAATGCGCAATGACCTATGGCGAAACCTACGCCAATGCCATGAAAGGCAAGAATATCGCCATGATACTCGAACAAGTCGCCGACAATTTATTTGAACCAGACCCGTATCTTCAATCTGGCGGAGACATGGTGCGAGTTGGCGGCTTGAACTACACAATTGAACCGGATAAACCGTTGGGTCAACGTGTGAGCAATATTCGTTTGGGTAAAACTGGAGAACCATTAAAGCTGGATAAAGATTACCTTGTAAGTGGTTGGGCCGTTGTCGGCCCGCACCCCGACGGTCGATTGATCTGGGATATTGTGCGTGACTACATTGTTAACAATAAAGACAGTAAAAACGTGATTAGCTTAAGTAATGTGAACCACCCAGTGATTGCCGGTGTTAAACAAAACCCAGGGATTGAATCGTATCTAGGTAAGTTGATTTAGTCGACTCTTTGGAAGTGTCATTGGGACGTGCTAAATGAAATAAACCTGATTTAGGTCAGCTTCCCGTCTTACCAACTCGTTAATATGCATGGGTGTTCAATTAACGGACACTAATAATTACGACGGTGGAGGAGGTAAGCATGATAATCAGAATTTTAGTTACAGCGATACTCTTTGCGATGTCTACGGTTGCTGCAAGTGCCGAAGTTAAGGTTAGCACCAAGGGCGGGCTTAAGGTTGAGAGTGAGGACTACAGTTTTAAAGTAGGTGGCCGAATACACTACGATTACAACAGGTCCGAGCTTAACGGAATTACCGATGAAGACGACTTTGATTTACGCCGTGGATGGTTGACAGTATCCGGTGCCATTGGCGATGATTGGGAGTTTAAAACGCAATTTGAAGTCGATGGCGGTGGCGCTCAGGACTTGTTTATTCGTTACAAAGGCTGGGGCAAAGCCGCTAATCTGACAGTCGGAAAATACAAGATTCCCTTTGGCATGGAGTTTTTAAGCAGTTCCAATGATATTACCGTTTTAGAGCGTTCAGGAATTACCGAAGGGTATGCTCTCGGACGCCAAGAAGGCGTTAGTTTACATGGTTCATTTGGTAGCAATCAGACATATGCAGTAGCATTGTTTACCGATAACGAGAAGGACTCTGAAAAGGGTGTTGCTGCGCGAACCACATGGGCGCCGTTTAAGACAGACACTGCTTCAGTTCACCTAGGTATCGCTTTTAAAGATATTGCTGAGGACAATGCGGTTGGGTTCGAAGTTGGTGGTACTTCGGGGCCATTCCACGTCCAAGCTGAGTATTTTGATGGTGAATCGAATAATACTGATTTGAGTGGCTACTACCTGCAAGCTGGTTATATTTTTACTGGAGAAACCCGTCCCTACAAAGGCGGAGTTTATAAGCGACCTAAACCTAGTGGTAAAGGTGGTGCATGGGAGGGTGTGGTTCGTTACGAAGACGGCGATGGTAATCATGGCGATATTGAACTTGGTAGAACTGACGCGAAGGCGGTGACGCTGGGAGTTAATTGGTATGCGACAAACAACGTTCGTCTGGGTGTTAGCTATCAAGACGGCGAGGATAATCTAACCACAGATGATGGCTCAGAATTCAGAGTGAGATTGCAGTTAACTTATTAAAGCTGGGTTATTTTTCTTGTGTGAACTTCTGGGCATGTCGAGCAACCGACTGGTGACAATGAATTTTTCGTTGTAGACCTTCGCTAAGCATAGCTACCCCATTTTATTAACCATTAACGCTAATCGATTAATGAGCCTACATGAGTATCGAAATTATTTTTATGCTTTTGCTATTGCTGGCGACCATGGTTGCGCTGGCTGGCGAATGGTTTTCGATCGACTTAACCGCATTAATGGCTTTGGTCGCTCTGGTTATTTTTGGTGTGCTAAAACCAGAACAGGCATTATCAGGGTTTGCAAATGAGATCATTTTTGTACTCGCAAGTATTTTTATTATGTCGGCTGCGTTGGCAAGATCAGGCATCACCTATGTGTTCGCCGAATTTATTCTCAAATTAATAAAAAGCGAATACCACATATCAAATTTTTTAATGATTTTAGTGGCATCAGCATCCGCGTTTTTTAGTAACACAAGTTCTGTTGGAATACTCATGCCAGTAACATTGGAGGTTGCTCATAAGGCTAAGATTAAAGCCAGTAGGCTGCTAATGCCACTAGCATTTGCCTCGATTCTTGGCGGTACATGCACCTTGATAGGCACTTCAACGAATCTTGCAAGTGCCGGATTGATCGTGGAGCTAGGCTTAGAGCCATTTTCGCTCTTTGAGTTCGTCGTTCCAGGTCTGATTCTCACTGCAATCGGGATTTTGTACCTGAGTATCATCGGCTCTAGGTTAATACCTCAACGTGAAAAGGCAAATTTAACAACAGAGTACCTTATGCGTGACTATCTATCTGAATTGCGAATAGAGCCTAATTCACCTGCAGTGGGAAATACCATAGGCTCCCTGAAGTTTGAGAAGCTTAGAATAATTCCTTTGACCATAGTTAGAGGCGATAACAAGCTGGTTGCACGTGAATCTACCAGACTTAGAGTCGGCGACAAAATCATCATTAAGTGTCCTAAAGATTCATTATTGCAATTGCGCGAGGATAAAAATTTTCAAGTGTCGATAGACAGCAATATTTTGGATCAAGACATCACCGCCGATGACATTGGTATTAGTGAATATATACTAATGCCTCAATCTCGCTTGATAGGTCGTACTCTCAAGCAATTGAACCTAAATAGACGCTACCAAGTTTCAGTGCTTGCATTATATCGTCATCAAGTTGCGCGCCCAGTAGATATCCAAAACACTCGTTTGAGAATTGGAGATGTCGTATTAGTACAAGGAGATACTGAACAGCTCAACAACCTTGCGGCTAGTTACCCTTACCTCTGGGTATCACAAGCCACAATGAATACGCCGCTAACTGTAAAGAAAGGCATCTATGTATTAGTTGCTATGGTGTGCGCCGTATTACTCACGTCGTTATCGATCTTGCCTCCGTCCATCGCTTTTTTGTCAGCTGTTATCGTACTTATACTTGCTGGGTGTATGACTATGGAAAATGCTTATCGTTCAATAGAGTGGCGTTTGTTAGTTTTAATTGCCTGCATGAGTTCCTTCGGTATCGCAATGCAGGAGACAGGTACAGCGGCTTTTTTAGCTGAGATAGTCGTAGAGGCTACTCAGCCTTTTGGGTTACACAGCACACTTTTAGCACTTGCTGTACTGACCATTATTTTTACCCAACCGATGTCAAACGCGGCGGCGGCTTTGGTTCTATTGCCTGTCGCAGTGTCGACGGCAAATTTGCTAGGCGTTGATGCTCGACCATTCGTTATTATGGTGACCTTATCGGCATCTTTATCGTTTATTACGCCACTAGAACCAGCAAGCTTATTAGTTTACGGCGTAGGTAAGTATAAATTTTTAGATTTTGTAAAAGTCGGGTTGCCACTCACGGCAATCGCCATAGTGGTACTCATAATAATTGTTCCAATGCTATGGCCGTTCTAGTGACTATGAGGGGTTTAAAAGATAGGTCGGCTGATTGAGCGCCCATTTATTGCGGAGCAGGGAGCTTTGATGGTGAAATAAATCAGTTTTGATGTCTTTCTAGGGGAGAGTATAAATATTTAAAGCGCGGATTCAGATTGAATTTTGAT
>JAFMHC010000327.1 GCA_017854775.1 Gammaproteobacteria bacterium
ATTGTTACAAAAGCACCAAGCTCTTGGCCTAAACCATCGGCCTTTTTAGTAATCGGCATCGCCGATGCTGTCGACGATAATACGCTTAGGCCCATGCCGCCTAGGGCACTGCCGAGCATTAACACGCCGCCAGCTCGGCCGGTTAAGGCCATAAATTCTCGTCGATTTAAAGTTTTTATCTGGCTCATGCTTTCACCTTCTGCAAGTTAGTTGCGGCTTCTTTGATGGCCTTCTTAATTCTGGGGTAGGTACCACAACGGCATATATTGCCTTGCATGGCTTCCTCGATGTCTGAATCTGATGGCGACGCATTCTTGTCAAGTAACGCCGCTGCGCTCATGATCTGGCCACTCTGGCAATAACCACACTGTGGAACCTTATTAGCGACCCAAGCGGCTTGCAATGGGTGCAGTTCTTGATCACTAGCCAACCCTTCGATGGTGGTAATCTCTTTGCCCTGTGCGGCCGATAACGGCGTTACGCATGAACGAATAGGCTCGCCATCTAAATGGACTGTGCAGGCGCCGCACAAGCCCATGCCGCAACCGAATTTTGTGCCAGTAAGTTCCGCAATGTCGCGAATCGCATACAGTAGCGGCATTGCTGGGTCTGCATCCAATGACAAGGCTTTGCCGTTGAGAGTGAGTTTAAGCATGAGATTCTCCAATTTTAATGGTGTGGCGCGCGAGTGGCAAAGCCTATGCTTTGGCTATTGGGTCGCGTTCGACGTTGTCGTATTTGCTGCTAGAAATAATCAGCTGACTATTATTTTGATTGAATACTATATCAGGTGTGCAGAAAAAAATAATGATCGCAGAAGTAACTAGCGAGGTAACTAGCGATGTATCTAGAGCACGGACAAATACCGGTGAGCTTCTTCGACCACAATCGCATGTCGTCGAGCAAGCGCGGCTTGGTCCTTGTCATAGCCGCCACCGATCACAGTGGCTAAGGGAATACCAAGATCACGCACGGTTTTAATGATCATCGCATCTCGCGCTCTAATTCCGTCTAGGCTAATATTCAACATGCCTAGGGGGTCGCCTTCGAAGACGTCGACACCGGCATCATAAATCACTAAATCTGGTTGGCTGGTCTTCAAAGCTCGTGCTAAACCGTCGGTGACAATGTTTAGATACTCGTGATCGCCAACCCCCTTTTTAACCTCAATATCGATGTCACTTTTCGCTTTTCTCTGCGGGAAGTTTTTTTCACAATGAATCGAGCAGGTGGTGATCTCTGCAACGTCTTGCAGAATAGTCGCGGTGCCATCGCCTTGATGGACATCGCAGTCGAAGATCAGTACGCGCTGCACTCTAGCTTGGCGAACCAGCGCGAGTGCGGCGATTGCTAGGTCATTGAGTATGCAGTAGCCGGAGGCAAAATCGTAATGGGCGTGATGGGTACCGCCAGCAAGGTGGCAGGCCAAACCGCTACGAAGTGCCAAGCTGGCCGTGAGGAAAGTGCCGTTGGGTGATATAAGTGTCCGCTTCACTAAGCCTTCTGACCAAGGTAAGCCCATGCGTCGAACTTCTTTGTCGCTCAAGCTGCCGTTGATGAAATTGTTCAGATATTCAGGGCAATGCGCCAGTTCTAGTAAATCTAATCGAGCCTTACCTGGCCGATAAACGTTGTCTGTATTGGCGATTCCCAGATGTTGTAAGTGCTCAAGCAGCAAGGCAAATTTCTGCATTGGGAATCTATGCCGCTCGGGAAAATCAAAGCTGTAATGTGGACTTGAGACTAAGGGTAGAAGCACAGGGGGCAGAAGCACAGGCATATAGATGGGCAGGCGATGAGTGTTGCAAACACGGTGTTAGTTCGACGATTTATAACTAGCCCGTATTTGAGCTGATTGGTATCTTGAGATATGCAAATTTGATCTGCTAAGACTAGCGCTATTCTATTGTAATTAGAACCACGTATGAGATGCTTCGCAACTCTAATTTTAAATCAAATCGCAATTCGTAAATCGTAACTTTTAAATAGTAATCAGGCCGAGTTAAATAAGAAGTGGACATAATTATAGTTATCATAGGCCTGTTTTTACTTGGCTTTTTGGCTCGTCGAGTTATCTCCGAGCCCGCATATATCGTTAAATGGTTGAATAACTTCATCATTTATTTGGCCATGCCTGCGTTGATACTACTTAACGTTCCATCGCTGGCGTTATCCGCTGACATGATGATTCCAGTCGCTGTCGCTTGGGCATGGTTTTTAGTCGGCGCGATGCTGGTGTTAGCAATATCTCGCTTATTAGCTTGGCCACGTGCGACCGAGGGTGCGATGTTGCTGCTTGTGACCATGGGTAACACTTCATTCCTCGGCTACCCAATGGTGTCGGCGTTCTTTAACGATACTGTTCTCGGCTACGCGATTTTCTTCGACCAGCTTGGCGGGTTTCTCATTTTGAGTACCTTTGGGCTTATCATAATTGCGCTTTATACGCCGGCGAAAGAGGGGCAAGCTGGGTCGGTAAATTTGTTGCAAATTGCCAAACGGGTACTTACTTTTCCACCGTTCATTGCATTAATCGTCGCGGTCTTTATACCGCTAGACAATATTATGAGTTGGGCGAGTGTGCCTTTAAGCTTGATTGGCCAAGCATTGATGCCGGCAGCGTTGTTTGTGCTTGGCGTGCAGTTTCAGCCGAAACTGCTGCCCGAGCATAAAATTCCGTTGTTCTCGGCAATTGTTTTAAAAATGATAGTGGCGCCAATGTTGGCCTTACTAATTGTTGTAAGCTTGGGCAGCAACGCCGATGTTCGTGCCGCAAGTGTTTTTGAAGCGGCAATGCCCAGTATGATAACCCCGGGCTTATTGGCGATTCATGCCGGTATTGCTCCTCGCTTTGTGGCTACTTTGTTGGGCTATAGTACGGTCTTCGCATTTATATCGCTGCCGCTAATTGCCTGGCTGCTTACTTATTAGGTTTAGCATATGACGTTTAAATTATCGGTACTGGATCAATCCTTCACCCGCTCACCAGAGCAAGCACCACAGGCGTTTCAAGAGACGATTGAAATGGCTAAGCTTGCTGAAACATTAGGCTATCAGCGTTTTTGGGTATCCGAGCATCATGGCTTCACGACCTTAGCTGGAAGTGTGCCTGAGGTTTTATTGGCTGCTTTGGGTGCGGCCACGAATACGATTCGGCTAGGCTCGGGTGGCATTATGTTGCCGCACTACAGCGCCTATAAAGTAGCTGAGAGTTTTTCTGTATTGGCAAATCTGTATCCAGGCCGTATTGATTTAGGGCTAGGTCGAGCGCCAGGAGCTGACATGTCGACCGCAATTGCTCTGGCAACCGATGGCCGACCCAAGTTCGAACGCTTCCCTAAATTGGTAGAAGAACTGACGGCGTTCTTACGGGACGACGTAAGCTCACCGGTGGTTAGCCCAAAACCACCGAAAGACCTGCCGATATGGATGCTGGGTTCAAGTGCGGATAGTGCTGAGCTCGCAGCGCAGAAGGGCCTACCCTATAACCTAGGTTTGTTTATAAACCCTGAAGCGGATAACCGTTTAATACGCTTGTATAAGCAGTATTTTCAAACAAATGGCGATACTAATAAGCCGCATGGAATGATCACCATGAGCGTATTCTGTGCCGAGTCCGAGCAACACGCCAAAGCCCAACAGCTGGCATTTGACGTGAATTTTTATCGTTATATTACCGGTCAGCGTGATGCCGCAAGTGGGGGAGGTTTATTGACGCCAGAGCAGGCACAATCGTTCCCTATGACGCCTCAACTGCAGGCTTTTATTGCCTCGCGCAGTAAAAACCGGGCGGTAGGGTCACCAGAGCAAGTACGGCAAAAAGTGACGGCGATTGCTCGGGACTATGGGGCGGATGAGGTGATGGTGGTTACCAATATGTTTCACTTTGAAGACCGAAAACGATCGTTTGAATTGTTGATGCAGGCGTTTGCATCAGTCGAGACCTCAGCATAACTCTAGCACAAGATAAAAC
>JAFMHC010000328.1 GCA_017854775.1 Gammaproteobacteria bacterium
GTATTCGGTTCCCCATCTAACAAATAGCGAATTCGAAGGTCCAATGCATCCGATGTAAAGCCACATTCGATTGTAGATAATTGCGCAGAGCAACTTACGTGACTATTGAGCCGGGCGACCTCTAAAATTGTTCTCGATACGAGCTTTTTATCCTGCACTAGTTTTAAAGCAAACTGATCGGCAAGCTGTTCAAGAGCCAACGAAAATGCGTCGCTCAATCGGCCACCAACACTCTTCGGGAAAAATAACGCGAGCAAAGAAAATACATGTTTTCGTAGTGGGTCTCGCCCGCGAACGTGGGCTAACTCATGTTGCTGAACAATACGCAATGATTCCTTCGAAAGTTTTTTCCGCAGCCCATGAGTAATGTAAGAACGCGGGTAAAACAAACCGGCGGTGAACGCCAGTTGAGTGTCCGAATCAACTAACAAAGTACCGCCCTCTAGCTCTTCGGAGACTGAAAAATAATTTAACTGACTAAGCTTCAAACTGGTTTTTATCGCGCTAGAAATCTTACCTATCGAGACGATTAAAAACATAGCAAAAAAGATCATTAACGACCCGCCATGCCAACTAAAGAAAGCAAAGACATCGCCGTGATGCAAATAGAAAATTGAGCTTAGCCAGCCGATTCGGTACTCAAATATTTCTGGGCTAAGCAACAAAATTATCGATACAGCTGCCACAACCCATGGCAAGACAACAATTGACCAGAGTAAGCGAACACGGATAGCCGCATTAAAGGAATTGAGGCGCCCAAGCCCAATCAATGCAAAGGTTGAAATTATGGCAATTGCAACCCAAAGGCTGGCGATGCCGATCGCGATAGCGTTTAAACCTGCGCTTAAACCTACACTCGGAGCGTTAAAAATCATAGGCCGTCGACCCTCGCTTTAGAGTCAGCTCGACTTTCCTCAATCAATCTCTCAAGCTCATCAAGCTGATCAACATCAAGGCTTGATGACATCGATGCAAACGCCGCTAACAGAGAATTTTCGCCACTGATACTGAAGTCTTCAGCAATATCATTTATCAGCTGTCCGATAAACTGCTCACGCTTCACCGCCGAACGATACTGGAAGGCATGACCCTGCTTTTCTCGCACAAGTACACCCTTCTTGAAAAGTCGATCTAAGGTACTCTGAATAGTATTTAAGGACCCACCGCGAAGCTTTTCAAAATAGCTATGCACTTGCTTCGCATCAGCGGAACCATTGTCCCAAAGATACTGAAGTACCATTTTTTCGAGATCACCTAATTGCATAAAGCGGCATAACGTTGCATAAAATTCGCGTCCTTGAGTTGCTATTACGTGATTACAATAACATTAAAACCGATTGATGGTCGGTTTTTATGTTGAGTGCTTCAATACGGGTAAACTGAGCACCTATCTTGCAGTCCTAAACTACAGTCCTAAACTACAGGCTTAAGTTAGAATAAGCTTAGACTTGGGTCATAAACAAAAAGGGAATTTGTTATTTCGGCTCAACCGGCTCCTTAATTCCTTCAATTATTGGGCAGCTTTCTGCATCGCCGCTGCTCAAACACGCGTTTAGCATTCGCGCCAAATCAAGTTTAAGATGTTTTAAATCTTTCAAGCTTTCTTCAATCTCACAGAGCTTTTCCTGAACCAGTTTTTGAGCTTGGGGCTTCTCTACCAAGTCGGCCTTATCAAGTTCGATCAGCGTTCGAATGTCGTCCAATGAGAAATGCATACGCTGAGCGCGCTTTATGAATTGAACTCTATTGATATCTCGTGAACTGAATTCACGTCGCCCGCCGCTGGTTTTAGCAACCGGCGCCAACAGGCCTATCTTTTCGTAATAGCGCAGCGTATGCGTCGTTACCCCCAGCTGTTCAGCGACTTGGCCTATTGAACTCATAACACCATCTCTCTTATTCGACTTTCAGTACGCCACGATACATTTGCATATGGCAAGGGAATGCATGCTCACTCGCATTATGCGGCAGTGTCTCACTGATATCCAATTCCGGAATCATTAATAGCTCGGCAAATGGCGTCGCGTCTTTTCGAACAAAAGTCAGACTCGCGGATTAAATGGCTACCGGATTCAAATTTACGGGAGAGTAATAGCACCTTCGACAGGGCGCCAAACATCGTTATCGCCTAAGGTAGTTTAATTTGGCTGATCAAACTAAAACCACCAACCGGTGAGACCGATTAACATTGATAACCACTGTTAGAGATGGAACGAGTCCATTGCCCGAAGAGTTAATTTGGAGGATAAATGCATGGTTCCTTTTGGGAGAGCCGCTTCAAAAGTCAGGCCTTGTTAGATGAGCGAGCTTTGCTGTCTTGCATGACTTACGTTGATCTGAATCAAATTTGAGCGAAGATGGCCAAGTCTCCCGAAACCTCTGATCACACTTGCATCAAATCCAGAATCGAAACCTTAAAAGGTCGTCGACAACCAACGCTATCAATTGAGAAATTTATTGGCTCCAAACCTAAGAAAACGGGATTGCCTTTTGTCTTACGAGAATATTTAGAACTCGTAGACTGGACTGGACGAATGGTTCGAGAGGACAAGCGAGGACAAATCAATTCATCACTACCACCTATCCTTGAGAGGCTATCTCTCGATCTCCATACTTGGCTGATACTTACTACCCAATTCGAACGCCAGTGCGGTCAGTGGGTTGGTTCTGAACAGATTCTAAGACAAGTTTACTCTGATCGACACTATCAACGAATACCTTCGGCGAATAACTTACTGTAATTGCCCCTCAAACAAAGCCCTATTCTCCCTATCGCTAAAGGCTAGGCCTTCGCTCGTCCTAAGTTTAATAATTCCTAGTGTCATTTCGTTTTTCTAGCACGCTACTCGCAGTCTTAACCTTATAAAGAGCCAACCAAATATGAAAATAAGCATCGGCGATCCAGGCTTCAATCTTTCTCTTACAATGCCTGTCCTAGTTTATTGAGCGAATACTGACATTGTATTACGCGTTAGTCATAAGCTTCGGTGTTTCTCTCGATTATTGCTTCCAACTCATTAAACGCATCATGAGTAAAAGGAATCACACGATAAGGGTCATCACTAAAGAATACCGCTAATGAATACTTTGCACGCTTTCTAGCAAACCCATTTATTTTGTCAAACACATCGACTGGAACCCAGTCCGAGTCATCAACTCCTTGGATTCGAAATCGATAGGTTTCACCTGTAGATGACTCTAGCTTAACATCAGCTGAATCCCAGTTATCAACGCTACTTACATTCTCAACTCGCCAAGCATTTTTAGGTTGAACCAACCCCAACAGGTGTTCAATTAGGCTTGGTAGAAAGTCAGAGGGCGGCATGCCTGTTTCTAAAGTATCTTCAAAACCTAAACCGTCAAAAAGAGAGTATAGGCACTCAGATATTTGATGGGCTTGCGCTGGGTGCAAGTACTGGACGTACTCTTCAGTCACATTGATCGAATGGAGCTTACAAAAAGACATAATCTCGCCTTTGAAGCTTGTATCAGTGTTGTTCATAAAATCACATTTATCCAAAGGGTCTCTACTACTAACCTACATTTGATACTTGAAAAATGGTGCTACATTCAAAATGGTCTGAGAAAGTATTTTAAATCGCTGTATGTCTCTTCAAATATTTGTTAGATCACCACTGAATACGATCTTGAAAATCTTTGCCTCTGTGCTCTTCAAGATACTCGATGAGCTCAAAATACTCATTTGGCATACTTATTGAATTAATTCCACCCTTTAATTTTTGTAATGACGCTTGATCATTAACCGGCACATGATCGTAACCCTCATCTAAAAATTTATCTCCAGGAATATCATGCATATAGGCAATAAGTGTTCGCAGACCGCACTGTTCTGCTCTCAGGCCAGAAGCCTTTCCATCAACTTTATGAAATCGTTTAACTCTTTTTTTAGCGTAACACTCAATATTTATATAGGGCAAAAGTGACAAAAAGTAATCCAATAGAGGTA
>JAFMHC010000080.1 GCA_017854775.1 Gammaproteobacteria bacterium
AAGGTTTGAATCAACGCTTACATCGTTGGCATTAGTGACGCTGTTAGCCTCTAAGCTAACAAGTTTAGCCTCGCGTTGAATCGTATCGCCGACCTCGGCAAATACACCTCGCACAAGGCCGTCAGCGTCAGCTTCAACTCGGAGCTGAACCTTCATTGATTCGAGTAAGATCAGCAGATCGCCCTTAGCAACTGCTTGATTAACACTGACTGCGACCTCGATAACTACCCCAGTTAGTGGTGCTTTTATATTTTTAAGCATCTACCTTAATAGCGTTTGAGTTATCTTTATCAGCTCGGCTTGATCGCCGTCGGTGAGAACATAGAGATGGTTATCCAGCCCTACCGCGATATCTCGGATGCGACCTTCAATCGCCTCAAATACAATGCCCTGATCGTTGATAGTTTCACCATCGGTAGTCAACATGCGAATTGATTTTTCCGCCAGCGATGTTACGTAGAGCTTGCTCATATGAAAGGCCATAGACGATGGCGCAATTGAGGGTGTCCAGTCGACTAGTGGTTGTTGCATGTCAGGATATTCGATATAAGGCGTAACTCTGGCACCATTGTAGTCTCGACCTTGGGTAATAACCGGCCATCCATAATTAAGACCGGCCTCAATAATATTTACTTCGTCACCCCCTTTAGGGCCATGTTCGTTCTGGTATACAACGCCATCGGCAATGACCAAACTCTGATGGTTGCGATGACCGTAGGACCATATTTCAGGCTTAGCACCTCGCTGCGCTACAAACGGGTTATCGGCCGGTACGCTGCCGTCGCGATTGATTCGAATTATCTTACCTAAATGATTATCTAAACGCTGAGCATCTTCGCGGTAATCAAATCCATCACCGACTGTTAGCAATAAGGAACCGTCGCCCATTTGAGCGATTCGCCCAGAGTAATGTTGGGGCGTCTGTTTTAATGGCGATGCGGTAAAGAGGATCTTGATGTTTTCGAGCGCGTAATTGTCGCCATTGGTATTTAAGGTCGCCGAAACTAGGCGTGTCGCGTTGCCACTTGACGAGCCGAACGCATAACTCAAATAGAGTGTGCGATTACGGTCGAAGTCGGAGTCGAGCATAATGTCGAGCAAACCGCCTTGCCCAGCATAATAAGATTCAGGTACGTTGCTGACAACTTGCTCGAGTATTTTCCCGTCGCGAACAATTTTTAAATTGCCAACTCGTTCGGTAACTAGAATATCGCCATTGGGTAAGAATTCGTGAGCCCAAGGCTGATTGAAACCGCTAGCGACTACCGTAGTAAAGTAGTCGTCGGTCTCTGTAGCTGTGTGTTGCGCATTAATTACGCTACTTACAAGGCTTGCTAAAAGTAGCAAAGTCACGCTTAGTTTGTTCATTTTTCTAGCCTCGCTTGAGTCGTGATTTTTGCATATACCCAGCCACCGATGGCGCCGGCGAGGCCAAAGCTCAACAGTCCGAATACAGACCGAGTGCCAGCGATGGCGGTAATTAACAAAACCGCCTTCATTATAAGGAGCGTGGTGATCAGTGCCACCGCACCCGCAACAACATGCCATGCAGTGCGATTACCGCCAATGTAACGAATGCAAAGCGGCGCGACGATAAAGCCGACAACAAAGCAAATAGCGACAAGTGGCGCCATCGACGGCAGTATGGCTAAGTCGTCTACTGTCATCGAAAGTCGAGTTGCTAGTGGCACCTCGACATCAAGTGAGCGCAAGCTTGAGATCACCGACTGGGTTGAAAATACCGACCCGGCAACTGAAGTAGTTAATGTCGCGGCGACTAGACCAACAACGTTTCGCAGGAAGTTCGGCATAATATGTTTGAACCTTAGAATTTAAAGTAATTGAGTCAGTTAAGTCGGGGCGTTCGAGTTGCCCAGGTTTATAGGGGTTTGCGAAACTTAAGTGTCATTCGGTTAGATTCGCCGATTGCGAGCATCGCGGCGCGCTTTTCATCGTCATCCTTAGAGCCGCTCAAAGACGGTGGTAAGCGCCATACGATATCGCCCACAGTTGCTTGGTCTTGAGTATTTTCATTGATATTGCTTTCGCCAACAAATTCAAAACCTGCCGCTTGCATCTTTGCCACTACAAAACTCTTCTTTAAATAGCCATTGTCACCATTGGACCAATCGTCCGGGCGGTCTTCGCGGGCCTGATGCTGGACAACTCCGACAATGCCTCCCGGCTTTAAGATGGTGTAAGTATCTTTTAGTGAGTTGCTTAAAAAATTTCCGTTAGCTTCAAAGCGAGCAAGGTTGTGCAATGCTCGAATGAACAATATGGCATCGGCTGATCCGACCATGCTTGCTGGCATCTCATCAAATTGAAACGCGGCAATGGATGCTCCATCGCCGTCACGCCATTGCTCTGCTTGTGTCGACCAAGTGCTTACCCAGGTCTTTTTGGCTTCAATACGTTCAGCTGTCATGAAACTAAAATTTGGCCAAAGTTTCTGAGAATAGTCTACGCCAATCAGTTGGCCATTTTCGCCTAAGTACGCAAGCAAAATCTTTGAGTACCATCCTCCGCCCGGCAGTGCTTCAACAACGGTCATACCTGGTTTAATACCAAAGAAATTAAGTGTTGCCTCAGGATTGCGCGATTGATAGCGAGCTTTATTCTCCTCGGCCTGTTGTGATAGGGCTGCTTTCAAGGCTAGATTTTCTTCAACAACCGGCGCCGGTATTTGAGTGACAGTGCTTGTACATGCGGTACCAAGTATTAATAACGCGATCGCTAGAGTGCCCTTGAGGCTTTTCAGATTTTTCATGATGTGTCCAATTTTGTTGATGGGCTTGGTTTGTCTTTGGGTTTCTCGTTTGCGTCTTTTAGATATCTCACCAAGCGCCATTAATAACCATTAAAACCAGTGTTGCAGTCTAGCAGTTGAAAATCAAGGTGGAATAAAAAGATCGCTGTTTATGGCATAGCGGTCGTGCTATTTATGGCATAGCATAAATGAAGTAGGTATTTGCAGAAGGCTCGGTGGTGGCAAGAATAATTAGTTAGCTGGTGATGATGTTACAGAACCTGAGCCGCTGCGTAGTCTGCACCTCGGCTCAGTTAGTATCCAAGTAGCAATAATAGATAGTAAGAAAATAATAATAATAAATATCCAGTATGTGCGTGGCTCGCCAATGCTGAGATAAAAATAGGAGGCTGGATTTTTGAATTCAAGATACGAAAGTAAGCGATATCGAAGTTATGTACTTGGCGTGCTGACTCTGGTTTACGCAGTTAATTTTATCGACCGTCAACTTTTATCGATATTACAAGAATCGATAAAAATGGACTTGGGGCTGTCTGACACCCAGCTTGGCTATCTCGGCATTGCATTTGCCATCTTTTATGTCTTTGCTGGTATTCCGATAGCGCGTCTGGCTGATAAGTCGAATCGACGCAACATTATTTCATTATCGATCGCCGGCTGGAGCGTGATGACGGTGCTCACTGGCGCAGTCCAGAACTTTGCACAACTTCTCGCGGCCCGTATCGGTGTTGGTGTCGGCGAGGCCGGTTGCAGCCCACCAGCTCATTCGATAATCACCGACATGTACCCACCTGAGCGACGTGCGACAGCGCTGTCAACATACTCTGTCGGTATTAATATCGGCATCATGTTTGGAATATTGTTAGGTGGGGTAATCAATCAGTATTTTGGCTGGCGTTGGGCCTTCTTCGTGGTAGGTGCGCCGGGCATATTGGTCGCATTGTTCTTTCGCTTCACGGTCGACGAGCCGCCACGAGGTTTCTCTGAAAAGAAAGCGGTTGAATCAGAGGCCGTTCCATTTTTAAGAGTTTTGAAATTTATTGCGCAAAGAAAGTACTTAGTGCACCTTAGCTTTGCCTCTGGCTTGAGTGCCCTTGCTGGCTATGGTTTAACCAGTTGGGTTGCCTCATTCTTCATTCGAAGTCATGGCATGGGTGATGAAACAGCCTTGCTAGGACTCTGGTTATCGATTGGCGCTGGGGTGTTTGGCGGCATCGGCACATTTGGCTTTGGTTTTTTGAGCGACAAGTTTGGCAAAAAAGACAAACGTTGGTACATGTGGATGCCGGCTATAGCGATTACAATCTGTTTGCCGCTGACAGCGATCACCTTGATGCTTGAAGATAGATCCGCCGCTTTGATGATGCAGTTGTTACCTTCAATATTTACTACCGGCTATTTGGGTGCCGCGTTGGCGGTTTTTCATGGCTCGGTTGAGCCTCGAATGAGAGCCACGGCCTCCGCATTATTCTTTCTGATTTTAAATCTTGTAGGGCTCGGCTTTGGTACGTTTATCATTGGCTTTGTCAGCGATGCCCTAGCCCCACAATATGGGGTAGAGTCGTTACGCTATGCAATGCTGTTAGTTGTTTCAATTGCCTGCTTATGGTCGGCTTTACATTTTGTCTTGGGAGCACGCGATATTAAAGCGCGCGGGCTCAATTAATGTGTGACATGTAATTAGAGCGCCGGTCACCTCCTAATAAGGTAGGGGTGACCGTAACCTTTAACTGGATAGTCAACTGGATAGTCCGCTGGCCTAAGCTTAAATATCTAGCCTTGCCTCAGGCCTTTGGCGTAGAAGTCAGTAAGTACGCGGCGTTAGAAAGGGAATTCTAATTAGGGCGCAGATTCTAAATATGAACCGTATGATTCATTCCATCGACATTAGTTAAACAATTAACCAAACCAATTTTTGGAGGCCTATCATGGCGACTAAACCAGTAAGCAAGAAAGCACCAGCTAAAAAAACGTCTGCAAAAGCGGTAGCGAAAGCTAAGAAAGAAGTAATTGAAGCCGTAGACGCGGTTGAAGATGCAGTAGAAGCAACCTCAGACTCGATCGTTGCCAAAGTAAGCAAAAACATCTCTGCGGCTCAAAACGTAGCTAAGCAAGTATGGTTCGCCAACCTTGGTGTTGCTGGCCGAACTTATGAAGAAGCTGTTTCTTTGTTAAGCAAAGCAAACAACCAAATTCAAACTCGTTACACAAAATTGAACAAAGAAAGCCAAGAGCTAGTAACCGATTTAGTTTCTCGTGGTGAGAAAGTTCAAGACGGTGCTCAAGTTCGTTTGAGTGAAGGACGAGCCACTGTAGAAGAGCAAATCGAAGCCGCCAAAAGCCGCTTAGTGGGTTTGACTTCGTCAGTAAACATTCCTTCACGCTTGCAAAACTTGTCAAACAAGTTGGAGTCTTTGAGTAAAGACCTTAAGAAATCTGCATAGTCTGATTTTTTAGTAAGAAGCATAGAAGGCCCTCCAATCGGAGGGCCTTTTTATGTTCAGGTGCGTTCATGGATGAACCGGTCGAAAATTGCTCCTGCATTTTCGACACTTCCGCCATCCATGGCGGTCGTATGACACGGGTGCAATGGACTAGGTGCCCCTTGAGGGTATGCACAGGAGTGGCGTCTCTGCATAATACAAATTATTCTCTTTTCGACACTTCCGCCATACCCTCAAGGGGCACCTAGTACCCTCAAGGGGCAGCTACTCGACAGCGGTCGTATGAAACGGTCACAATGGCAACGTCCCTTGTGGGGATTTAATGCTCTCAGGAAGCATTCTTCAATAATGAGATGCTTCGGCTTCGCTCAGCATGACGGAGCGCTTTTATCGTAAAACGTTGTCTTGCGAGCATTGGCTACTTCTTTCGCAGTACACTCATCACATACATGCAGGCAAAATACTAAATCTACTTCGTACTTTGATAAACTCTTGATACACTGATCAAATGGCAAAAATGAGCACCCGTGACTTAATTCTCGACGTGGCGTTGGTTCTATTGAACGAACGTGGCGAGAGTAGTGTTACTAGCGTCGATCTCGCCAACGAAATGAATATAAGCCCAGGTAATTTGTATTACCATTTTAAGGGCAAAGAGCAGGTGGTCGAGGAGCTCTATGCTCAATACCATGCGCGTGTGCTAGTCGCCTTGCAAGAAATTACCAAACAAGCGAAGGGCGATACTAAGGAAACCTTGGCTAGCATGACGGTTATCTCGGATATTCTTCAGCAATTTAAGTTTATTAGTCAGGACATTCGCGGCATACATGAGCGCTACCCGAGTCTTCGTGAGTCATTGAATAGGTTGCTTAGTTTCTTGAATCAGACAATTACCGGTTTAGTGCGATTAGTGATGGATAAATCGAAAGTCACTGACTCGACTAATGCCTCTCGTCTACTGGCTGGCAACCTACTTTATACCTTGATCAACTTTGGTAGCTACGACGAATTGCTAAACCTTCAGGGTGACAAACCTACCATTGAAGAACACCTATATTTACATTTTCTACCGTTTTTATGAGACCCAATTATGAGTAACCTTCGCGTTTGTCGTGAGCTAGATGTTGATCAACAAGAATGTCAGGAGTTAGCCGTTGAGCTGCTTGAAAAACTGGTCAGTAAATTCGGAGGTAAATATCAGCCAGATGGTGCTAACTACCGTTATAAACACACAGCGGGGGTCAACGCACTGGTCGAACCAAAAGCGGGAGAGCTGAGTGTTGACGTCAAACTGGGGATGTTAGCGAGCGCCTTAGCTCCCCAGCTTGAGAAAGAAATGAATCGAGTGCTTGACGATCATCTTAAAACATAGCGCCATCTATAATCGCTTGCTGTTATATAGGCTACGTTATTTCGTCGCCAACTAAATTTCATTGTAAGCAACTAAACTATCCAATTAACATCGTTGTTTAGCTGTCTGAAAACTGTCTTCGCAATTAGATATCTAGTGATTTTCTAATAGTAGCGATGGCATCAGCCCGCATGTACAACTTGTTTGTGGCGTACTGATCGCCTGGCAATTGGCATAATTCCTTTGCTCTAAGTAAGGCCTGCTCGATTACCTTGGCTGGCTCTACCACCTCATCCAACATACCGATCGTGGCGGCAACTTCTGGAGTGTAGGCGCGAGATTGCACAATTGCACGGGCGTGATGAGTTGGGCATATGTGCGCCTTGGCAATTATTTTTAAAATAGTTGTAAAGTGCATGCCGATCGCAGTTTCAGGTAATCGAATTGCGAATTCACCTGCAGCGCCAACACGGTAGTCAGCCGCTAGCATAATGAATACACCCATGCCTACTGAATGCCCCTCGCAGGCGGTGATCACCGGCAGCGGATGTGAATAAAGCTTCTCAGTCATCAACATGCCTTGGCTGAGCATCTCTTGGGCAGCATCCATCCCTTGAGCAATAACTTTTAAATCAAAACCGGCTGAAAAAATACCAGGGTTACCGCAGATTAGAATTGCTTTCGCTTCTTTTTCAGCGCGGTCTAAGGCATTGATTAAGTCTGTTGCTGCTTCAAGAGAGATTGCGTTGGCCTTGCCATTATCGAGTGTGATTTTGGCTATGCCGTCTTCAAGTAATTGGTATTGCATATTGTTACCTTTTTTATATTCTCGGTACTTTGAATTTGACATTACGGTGTCGTATCCAGCGTACCGAAGTGGATAGATTAGTAGACATTATTGTAACCCTTTTTGAGGTCATTTAGGTGAGCTCGTTAAAAGCCTAATTAGAAAGATCTTTCTAATTAGGGCGCACATTCTAATTGACTTAGGTACTCTCCAACCATCTTAAATTTCATTAAAAAGTGAACCCCATGGCTGACCAAAATAAAGTAGAAGAAAATGTAGCTGTCAAAACAGCTGATAAAATCGAGAAAGTTGCAAAGCAGGCAACTGACACTGTTGAAAAGGTTGCAGAACAAGCAACTGAAGTAAAAAAAACAGTCGCTAAACCAGCCGTTAAGAAAGCGGCCGCTAAACCTGCTGTTAAGAAAACTGCTACTAAACCTGCAGCTAAGAAAACTGTAGCTAAGCCTGTAGCCAAGAAAACAGCCGCTAAACCAGCGGTTAAGAAAGCGGCTAAGAAGGTAAGTAAAAAAGTAACCAAGAAAGTTACTACGGCTAAGAAAGCAACGACTAAAGCGACCAAAGCGACTGAAAAAGTCGCTAAGAAGGTAAGCAAAAAAGTTACTAAGAAAGCTACAGCAGCTAAAGCGAAGGCTAAGTCTGAAGCTAAGAAAATTGAAGGTCGTATCGAGCAACTTCAAGCGATGTTGCAAGACAACCTAAGTGGTTTGAGTGGCGATAAAGCCGAAGTAATGGCTAAAAATATTTGGCTAGCTGGCTTGGGCGCATATTCACGCACCTACGAAGAGTTGTCAGAGCGATACGGTGATGTGCAAGGCAAGTACGAAGAAATCAATGCTGAAGGCCAGAAGGTATTTGCTGACTTAGTAGAACGAGGCCAATCGATTCAGGGTGATTTTGATGAAGTGGTAAGCAAAAGTCGCGAAACATTGGAAGATCGAGTTGAAGAAATCAAGTCTCGCTTTGGTGGTGGATTGTCCTCATTTGTGGATATCCCAGAACGCTTGCGTGAAGCAGCTGAAAAAGTTGAAGAGATCAGTAAGAAGCTTCGACGAAAAAAGTAAGCTTTCGTTAGCAGTAAAAAACAAAGGCGCTACGAGAATACTCGTAGCGCCTTTTTTATGTCTAAGATGTTGTTTGCTTTAGTTCGATCAAAGGAGCGTATTAATTACGGTTACCCGTAATGGTGCTTCTAATGACAGCCTGTAATTATCGTCCAAGTAAACGAAAGGCTATTCGCTTGGCGCGAAGAATGGATCGAATAATGATATTACTTTCTAACTGCTGCACTCGCTCAGTCTGAGCTTCAAGAGCCTGCGTTAGATTTTTGCTGTGTTCTTGATGAGCTAATTGCGCTTCGTGCAATCCTGCTTGCAGGGCCTGCCGATGCTGGTCTGTATTTTGTAGTTTCGACGAGAGGTATTCGATCTCGGCTTGCTTAGTGTCAAGTACACCAATTTGACGGAAGAGGGCGATGTTTTGTTCGCTTACCGCTTTGCTGAGTGTGGCTAGTGAGACGTCATAATATTGATCGTGCAATAGGGCAAAGGTGACCTCTATCGTCTGAGCCGTCTCTAGGTTAGCAACACTATCTAGATCGAATAAAAAGTGAGGGTCTTCATTCAGCGCGGTGAAATGGGCTTGATGGTGATCGCCTTCTACTACTGAAATATTCAGACACTTCGAGTCTTTGGCAATCTCAGTGGCTGTGTTTAATTGCCAGATAATGGCGTTGTCTTGCGCCAGTAATCTCACTGACGTGAACTTAAATAGCCCCATACTGGCAATCGGGTCGATGCGAAGAATACGTTTGTTGGCAAGCACGCTTGGAACAGCGTGGCTCAACACCTGCTCGTTGCGGCTGGCCTCCCATAGTATAAAGATACTATTGTGTTCGTCGACAATGCCGCCACTATCACTCCAGCTAACTTGGCATGCAGGTTGCATACGTTGAGCAACAGGCTCGCCATCGAAGGTTTGTAGTAGTGCATATTCGATCGACTTGTTACGGAAATTCATACTAATCTGACGTTGAATTTCTTCTTCCATTGTTACCAATTCGATCAGTTCTTGAGGATCTTTGATAGTCTCCATGAAGTGCAATACGAACAAGCCAATGGTCGATAAACCGGTTTGTTTGGCAAGTTCTTTCAGTAAGGGTTTGTTCTCAAAGGCAAACCAAAATAATGCTCTGAATAATACGAAGTTAGCGCCGAACTTAGCATCGACTACCCACTCGGGGTCTATGATATTAAAATTTCTCTTATCGTCAGTTTGGTCAACAACGATATTGAATGGCAAAACATCATAGGCTCGAGAGCTAAAATCTTCTTGTTGCTCAAACTTACTCAGCCAATCTGAATATTCCCTTACTAACTTTTTTAAGGCAGCTGCAGGGTTATCTTGCAATAACGCCGACAGCCATTCATCGAGCAGCAAGGTGCCGGTTTGAAATTCCTGAACCTCAATGTTTTGGCTTAGCTCGATTCTTGCTTGGTGACTGTCGACCACCTCAATATCTGGGTGAACACTTGGGTGAACTAGGGTTTTAGTGACTTGCTTCGATCCGGCGACGCATTGCGTTGTGGCTCGCCATTGAGGCTTTCTCCCGGTGCCTGAGAAATGCGCAAAATCGTTGTTACATAGTTGTTGGGACCGAGTGGCCGAGGCGCTGGCGATGATTACAAAACGGGTCGCTAAATCAAACACGCGACCACGCTCGTGATATATATTTTTAAATAAGAGATACTCGTTTATGTTGGCGTTGCCAATTCCACCAAGTCGGTTGAAGTGATTCAACGCATGCGAGTTTGTCGATAAATATTGCTTCGATAATAGGTGGCTAATCGATCTTGATTGCGAGAAGCTGGCGTATGAACCCCAATGTAGAAAACCGGCTATTTTAAGAGCGTGATCTAGTTCACTTTCAGTAAAATCAGTCTGCACTTCATTTTGGTAAAGTTCGGAATAGGCTGTGCTCTCTGAGCCTGGCGACGTCCATTTGTTTAGGCGGTCTCGGTTGCGGATATTGATCACCAGCCGACCTGTATTTTTCAGAGCTAAATGAAGCGTTTGAATCAACTCTACTTGCTCATCCTTAGATAAACCAAGGTCTTCGAGCGGGCCGACCACGATTAAATCGTAGCTTTTGTCGGCAAATGATAGCAGACCTAACTCCTCTGAAAAGGTAGTAATGTTGCTGAATGCAGCACACCGTTTAAGCGAAAATTTTGCCTGTCCGAGATCAACCTTAATAGTGTCTAAGGTGCTTACTTTGTCGGCTAAGAAGTGACTGACACCGCCAAAATCTTGGGTAAGGTCAAGGGCGTGCTCGATGCTATCAAAGTTGAAGCTAAGTAAGTAATTTACCGGCGATGGCGATAGCGCCGCGCGTAACTCATCCGTTAATAGTAACTTTTCGATCTCGACCGAGAATAGTGAGAGATCAGAGGCGCCGTCGTAAACATCATTAACGGCGAGCTGCATATAGTTTGAGAGCTGTGATTGGCGAATTTGTGTACTAGTATTCTGGTATACGCCATCAGCTAGGCTGAGCTGTGGATTTAATTCAGCCAGCTCTGAAGGTGAGCCCGAAGAGGTTTTCGTTTGCTGATCTAATTGTTGTTGTGGGTTTTCGTTTGACACGCAAGCACCTAGAGCTGGTCGCAGTTAATCTACCAAGAGACAAGTTGTAATCTTATCTCTTGGTCAACGACTTTAATAGGTTTGTTTTATCGGCAGAGCGTATTTGCCTTCCAGATCTACTGTGAAAGGGCTGGTTACGATCTACTTACTCTTCGCTTTGGCTGCAACCTTAGTTTCAGTTTTAGTCTCAACTAGGGTCAAAGACTTAACAACTTTGCGTTTCGGGTGCGCCGCTCGGCGACCACCACTGACCACCGCGCGATCAAGGTCATCAAGTAAGCGATTCAGTGTGCGGCTAATACGTGTTTGAATTCGAATTCGCTCAATTGCAGGCCAAGTCGCACGTTCGCCTTCATGCAATAACTCCATCACCTCTTCTGACGAACGCGAAGCCAAAATTTGAGCCGGGCTAAGAAATCGACTGGACGGTAATATATTGATGTCGCCAGTGTAAGTCTGAGATACCAGGGCGATATAGCCATTAATCAGTTTGCTGACATAAGATTTTTCATTAAACGGCCTCTGCATCAAGTGCGATGCGGCCAAGCCCCAATCTTTCATGGTCTTGAGCGCGGTATTGCTGACTGTCGATACCAAACCGCTATTACGATTTTCGGCCTTTAAGAATGGTAAAACCAACGGATTGGTTTGGCTTACGATAAAATGATTAACACCATATAAGCGCGATAAACGCTTCATTGGTAGGTCGTCGCTCATTGATCCATCTACCCACTTCCGCTGTGGAAGATAAGGTACTCGGTCGCCTTTGACGTTTCGTGCCGCCAACGATACCGGTGGAAACACCCCTGGTATGCAGCAGCTTGCTAATACGGCTTCGCGTAACATCACATTCGGCGACGTGATGGCGTTCAGTAGTCGTGACTTCTGATGACGCTCATACGGCGCAATCGAAATGTTAATTTTTAAGCCCGATATTTGATAGGCCTCTTCAAAGGTGATGTCTGGAATGATTCGCTCGATTATTTTCATCAAGTCGTTTTTTCGAAGATTGCGTTTTTTGCCAGGCGCAAGATTTCGAATAATATTTTTGATCTCGTTTTCAAACTCCAAAAACTCAGGTTTAAATATTTCGCCAAGTTGGTCTGATTTACGACTGCCGGCAACCGCTGCAATTAAGGCACCGCCACTTGAGCCCGAAATTACATCAGGAATAAGGTTTTGTTCCCAAAGCGCCTTTAGTACGCCAACGTGGAAAAACAAAAAGGTTCCGGAGCCACTGAACATTAATGCCGATTGTCCAAAGCATAGGTGGGCACGATTAAAAAAATCGATCTTCTCGCGCATGCTAACGCCCTTTAGCTTCGGCTTGGCTAAATACTCTAAAGCAGAAGACACTTCCTCAACATAATCAACGATCAGCTGCTTGGTGCCAAATTTGGCTCTATTGTAAAGTGAGGAGCTACCCATGCCGCCCAAGTTGCCATGAATACCCTCGTTTAGGGTGAACAGAATAGCGTGGTTGTCACTTAGCTTTCGCATTGACTTTAGCGCGTCTAATCGGCGACGAATTGTTGCATAGTCATAGCTGCGGCTCTTTTCGCTCAGCTTCCAGCGACCTAAACCATTGCGCTCGTCAAAGCCTTGAGCAGCTGATTGCCACTCCTCATAGGTTTCGGCCTCGGCCATTTTTCGCTTAAGTGCTTTAGACATAGTAATTTTCACGAGTTAGTCCTCGCCCTTATTGACTCGTTCTGGAGCTTGTACTGCGGGCGATGTTTTGACGGCCTATGGCGGCCTTATGTTTTTATTCATAGGCTCGGTCGGACGTTGATCCAAGTGAGGCCTACCCCTGTTCTATTATTTTACTTTCTTCTTAACGCTAATATTTTCATACAGCTCTACAAATTCCAGAGTGATTTTATGTTTTGAGTCTAAGAACACCAATGGTGTATGTGCGGCATGTGATTCTTTGACTTTAACCGATGAAGAAATAAACGGCTTAATTAAGGTGAATTTAGCCTCAACCAGCTCATCAACGGCTTGTTGAGGTAATTTTGCACGCGCTTGAAATTGATTCACCACTACGCCTTCGATTTCAAGTTCGGGATTATGATCTTCGATAATCTCCTCAAGCTCTTCCATCAGATCGATCATTGCATCACGAGCAAATACATCGCAATCGTATGGCAAGATACATCGGTCAGCGGAAATCAGCGCCGAGAGGGTGAAAAAATTAAGTGCTGGCGGTGTGTCTATATAGATTTCGTCGAATTCTTGATGCAAATTGTTAAGGAAGTCTCGCAGCTTGTAAATTTTGTGCTTTGCTTCAAGCTTTGCTTCTAAATCGACCAATGTGGCGCTGGCCGATATTAGCCAGAGATTGTCGAATGGCGTTTTTCGAATATAATCTTCGGAGGTGAACTCTCGATAATTGCGCGAGATGGTTGACTCCATGAACTCAGCGATACCAACTACATTATCTTTGCCACTATGGCCCAGATAGCTAGTTGTGTTGGCTTGCGGGTCAAGGTCGACAACCAATACTTTTTTGCCCTTGCTGGCAGCTACGGCGGCTAAATTACAGGTAATGGTAGATTTACCTACGCCACCCTTGCGGTTAAATATGACTCTTTTCATAACATCATATTACCTCAAGTTTCTAAACTTTAAGTCGCGAAACCGACATTTGCTAGACAAAATAGAGCCTTGATTCTAAAAAACAGTCTCAAAAAACCGCTTTAGTGGCGTTTAGCGGGCGGTTGTCTAATTAATTTTTGATTTGCATCAGTGAGATACCCTCAAGGGGAGCCAAGTACTTCCTCTCGCCTGGCTCGGTCAGGAGCGCGAAATCTGTCCTTCGGGGTATTACGCAAGGTTGCTACGCTCGGGGGTTAGTCATCACCTTGAACGTAGCCGACTAGGCGTCCCTCGGTGAGGGTAAAGGTCTCATAGTTAAACGAGACCTCCGACACTACAGGTGGCCTAGACTAACTTCATCAACATTGATTTGTTAAATGGCGTCAAGCTCGACAACTTATCGTCTTTTACTTTATTCGACCAATCTGGGTTTGCTATCAGCGCTCGACCAACCGCCACCAGATCAAATTCGTCGGCGTCTAAACGCTCAACCAAATTATCTAGGCTTGAGATTTCAGCGTCTTTAAATGCCTTGTCACCGTCGTCGGGTAAGAAGTCGGCATTCAAACTGACGCTGCCTACGGTAATCGCCGGTTTGCCAGTTAGTTTTTTAGTCCAGCCAGCAAGGTTTAAGTCGCTGCCTTCGAATTCAGCTTCCCAGAATCGGCGTTGTGAACAGTGAAAAATGTCGACACCGGCATCAACCAAATGCTGTAAAAACTCGCCTAAAGCTTCAGGTGTTTCAGCCAATCGCGCACTGTAGTCCTGTTGCTTCCATTGTGAAAAACGAAAGATGATTGGGTAGTCAGGGCTGACCTTAGCTCGAATGCCTTTAACAATATCGACGGCAAAGCGAACTCGATTTTCTAAGCTACCGCCATACTGGTCATCACGTTGGTTGGTGCCCGGCCAAAAGAATTGGTCAAGTAGGTAGCCGTGTGCGCCGTGTAGTTCGATCGCATCGAAGCCGATGCGCTCTGAATCTACCGCCGCTTGGACGAAAGATTGGGTTACCTCGTCGATGTCCGCTTGGGTCATCGCGTGGCCAGTAACTTTGCCTGGAAAGGCCATGCCTGAAGGGCTGTGGCCCGGCTCGTCGCCGCCAGGCATGATGCCGGGTTTACGTATCCCTCCGACATGCCAAAGTTGCGGGGCAATTTTGCCACCTTCTGCGTGTACCGCGTCGACTACCTTCTTCCAGCCAGCTAATTGTTCTTCACCGGCAACAAACGGTACATTAGGATAACCACTGGCGGCTTTATGACCGACGCAGGTTCCTTCGGTAATAATCAAGCCTACTCCACCTTCAGCACGCTGACGGTAGTATTCAACGACGTCGTCGTTTGGAATATTGCCGGGTGACATGCTGCGGGTCATTGGCGCCATCACAACGCGGTTGGCAAGGGTCATGCTGCCGAGCGAATACGGCGAAAAAAGATTAGTCATTGAATTTCCTACTGAGTGTTTTGTGTTGCAATTCTAGTTGCATAAAATCAAATGTTGCTTAAAGTCAGATAAAGCAATTAAGCTTTGATAAGGCCAACTGCGATATTTGCAAGTGGTGAGACTAAGTCGCCATATTCTCCGGCCTTATCACTTGAGGCGTTGCCTTGCTCGGCGCGTTTAACAACACCTTGGCAAATGGACGCGAGTCGAAATAAGCTGAAAGCCAAGTAAAAATTCCAATTGGCGATTGGCTGAAAGCCCATTCGTTGGCAATACATGTCGATATATTCTTGCTCGCTCGGTATGCCCAAGGCGACTAAATCAGCATCGGCCAAGCCCGGTAGACCCCGACCCCTAGGAATATAATACTGCATGCATTGGTAGGCTAAGTCGGCAAATGGGTGGCCGATGGTTGATAGTTCCCAGTCAAGAACAGCGATAACCTCTGGGCGGTCAGCATGAAACATCAGGTTATCTAAACGGTAGTCGCCATGCGAAATTGAGTACAAGCCGTCGTCGGCTGGCATGTTCGCAGGTAGCCATTCGATCAGCGTCTCCATCGAGGCAATATGTTTGGTTTCGGAGGCTTTATAATTCTTCGACCAAGTGTGCGTTTGACGAGGGAAGTATTCACCTTTCTTGCCGTAATCTGTCAAACCGGCCGCGTCCACGTCAACCTTGTGCAGTTCAGCTAGCACACGGTTCATCTCATGGTAGATAGCGGTGCGTTCAGATTTAGATACTTCTGGCAAAGTAGGGTCCCAGAGAATGCGGCCTTGCATATATTCCATTACATAAAACATGCTGCCGATCACTGAGTCGTCGTCACACAAATGCAAGGCTTGCGCTACTGGCAGTGGCGTTGGGTATAGAGCTGACAAAACCTTAAATTCTCGGTCGACGGCATGCGCGCCTCGTAATAACTGGCCAGGCGGTTTGCGGCGCAATACGTACTGTGCGCTTGGCGTTGTCAGCAGATAAGTCGGGTTCGATTGACCACCAGCAAACTTGTCAGCGCTCAATGGGCCTTCGAAGCCGTCGATATGTTGCGCTAAGTAGCGGCCCAGTTTTTCAGTGTCTAAGGTAAATGTGTCGGTCATAGTTTTCTTCTTATGATAGTTTTCTTCTTATGTTAGCCGGTGTGTCCGATTTCGCCAGTTGTCTTCGCCAAGTTGCAGGAGGAGTATCAAACCATGTTTTAAACGCGCGCACAAAGTTTGCTGGCTCTTGGTAATTCAATTGTAGTGATATGTCCGCGATGCTGGTGTGTGTATTGCTCAGTAGATCGATTGCGTATTCTCGGCGGCAGCCCTCTAAAAGGCTTTTATAGCTTTGCTGCTTATCGTTTAAGCGCCTAGAAAATGTACGTGTTGAGCAGTGATTTTTAGCCGCTAGCTTTTCTAAGCTAGGCATGTCGTATGAGCGAGCTTGACCTAAGATACGTGCCTCAAAGAAATGATTCAACTCAAGTTTAGTCGCCGCTACTACATCGTCTTTGCTGGTCAGCTTTAACTTAAGCTCGCGACATTTTTGTAGGTTAGTCTTATACGTCTCGGGATCAGACAGCGGAGATGCAATACCGCACCAAGATGCCGGAATACTGATCGCATTTATTTCGGCGTTGTACTCAATAGGAATACCAAAAAATTGCTCTAATTCAGCATGATACTTAGGTTTAGAGTGAGTGAAACTAATTGTCGACATATCCCCCAAAGGGTGTGCCATCACCGCTTCAATCAGCTTTTGAGCAACCCGTAAACTTGACTCCATCATCCATTGGCCGATTAGGGGGTGCTCAGTATAATCTTTAGTGATGAAGGCAATTTGCGAGCCTCGAACAGCGCTCGAACACTGGTAGGCCGAGGTTCTAATTGAGGTGAACTCGCATAATACATCGATCGCGGTGCGCAAATCCGGAGCGCTCAATACAGTAAAGCCTAGTGGCCCGTGGCTGCCGACCGATAAATGTTGCCCAAACCTGAGTAGCCAAGAATCTAAGCCTTGATCAGCAAAGGTTTGGAAGATAGTCAATATGGTATCGCCGTAGATATATTCATTTTGCAGTAACTGATCCAGCTTACCGTCAAGCGCGTGGTCTAAAACCTGAGTAAGCTCGGCGTCTGAGAGCAGCAGCTTTAAATAGGTGGTGTCGAGATATATTGATTCCTTCATTTGTTATT
>JAFMHC010000081.1 GCA_017854775.1 Gammaproteobacteria bacterium
ATCAAGGTCACTGTCTTCACCAACCGTCACTTCAAATATACGCCCATCAATTCCATAAACATCGCGATAGTGCTGCAAATTTTCGGTTGTCAGTGTTTGTTTTGGCGCAACCGGCAGAATACGCTTACCGAGCAATAGGAAATAGGCAATACCGGTTGCTACCAACGCGAGCCCAACGGGCGTCACTGCGAACAACCCGAATGTTTCCATGGGGATGGCGTTATCGGGGAAATGCAAGTTAGCACTCTCGATAAGATCATTAAGCAGGATCAGCGGCGACGAACCAACCATCGTCATGGTGCCACCAAGAATGGCACAAAAGCCCATTGGCATTAATAAACGCGATAGTGGAATCGCCGTACGGCGAGAAATTCGACTGACCACCGGCAGAAATAAAGCCGCCGCGCCGATGTTCTGCATAAAGCTAGAAATCCACGCTACACAAGCCGATAGTACAAAGGTGATCTTGCCTTCCGTTTTACCTGCTCGCTTGAGAATCTGTGCCGCCATCACGCCCATGACACCGGTTTTATCTAAGCCTGCACCGATGATCATCACCGCGATAATCGACATCACCGCGTTACTGGAGAAGCCATCGAACAGTTGATAAGTGGGAACTAAGCCTCCATTAAAGGCGTCAATTTGAGACGACAAACCAAGCAGAACTAGTACCAAAAGAGCGACTACGTCAACTCTCACGACCTCGAACATAAACATCACTACCGCAAACGAAAGAATACCTAAGACAGCAATGATTTCGTAAGTAAGGGCGACATCTAACATGCTTTTCTCGGCTGGTAGGAGTTAGTAATATAGTTATCGATCAATAGTAACATAGCCAGTTCTCACTGCGTCGGTAGAGCCGAATAAAAACGCCTCCGCGAGGTGAATTAACGGCTGAGTCGAAAAATAAGTTTTCAATTCGTTCAACATTGCAAGCCGAGAAAGAAAATATACCGCTTGAAGTACCCCTCACTAATGCATTTATAATGGCGATTCTAAAATAACAGTAAGATTCTTATGCATCTGGATCCACACGCAATCTGGGCACTAAGCTTAACCGTCGTCGCTCTGATTCTTTTTACTCGTGAACGCATCCCGCTCGAGACCTCCAGTCTCGCGGTGATCGTTTTACTTGCCGTAAGCTTTCAACTCTTCCCTTACCAAAATTCTGGGGGGCAGACGCTAAGCCCAGTAATGTTTTTTGCTGGTTTCGCACATGAAGCTTTAATTGCTGTGTGCGGTCTAATGATTGCCGGTTACGGCATTGTTCGAACCGGCGCACTTGACCCAGTAGGCCGAGGCCTAGCAAAGCTGTGGGCAATCAGCCCAGCTCTATCAGTATTAATAACGCTGATCGTATCGGCACTGCTAAGTGCGGTGGTTAATAACACGCCTATCGTGGTGCTATTACTGCCTATTATGCTCAATGTGGCGATACGAACTAAGAGCAACCCGTCGGGCATCTTAATGCCTATGGGCTTGGCGACACTGCTCGGCGGCATGACGACGACCATCGGCACCTCGACTAACTTATTGGTTGTTAGTGTCGCCAACGACATGGGCTTAGAAACAATCGGCATGTTCGACTTCTTCGTGCCAGCGGCAATTGCAGGCTCGATCGGCATTCTCTACCTCTGGTTGATTGCGCCTCGTATTTTGCCTGATCGCACACCAAACTTGAAAGACAGCGGCCCTCGAATTTTTACCGCTCACCTGCATGTAAATGAAGACAGCTACGCGGCAGGTAAAACGCTTACCGAAATTATTGAGAAAACCGAAGGAGCAATTCAAATATCTGGCATTAGACGCAGCGAGAACACCTTCACGGTTCCATTACCTGATGCCAAAATTCGAATAGGCGACCGTTTACTGGTTCGCGACACACCAAGTGCTTTGAAGGAGTATGAACGCACGCTTGGTGCAACCCTGTATTCAAAGGGCCACGAAGTTAGTGATGACAACCCGCTCTCCGAAGATCAACAACATTTAGCCGAATTGGTAATCGACCGCGGCTCGCCGATGATTCATCGCAGCTTGAACGAAGCGCACTTTTCCGATGTCTATCAATTGGTAACGCTGGCGATTCACAGAAAAGGTAAAGTGCTTGAAAACATGCCACAAGGCATAGCCAAAACACCATTGCGGCTCGGCGACGTATTATTGGTACAAGGGTCTAGCGAAAACATTGAAGAAGTTAAGCGCCGAGGTCATTTCTTGGTACTTGATGCCACTACCGAGCTTCCGTCGACCAAGTATGCACCGCGCGCCATTATCATTATGGCGTTGACCATTCTGGCCGCTGGTTTGGGTATTGTGCCAATCGCCATCAGTGCTGTTGCAGGTGCTCTGGCCATGGTCTTGACCCGCTGCTTAAAGTGGCAGGACATTGAGAGAGCATTAAGCGCACAGGTGATCTTAATTGTGGTCGCCAGTTTGGCATTAGGTACAGCCTTAACTCAAACTGGGGCAACCATGTATGTAGCCTATCAATTTGTTGAAGTGACTTCTGGTATGAATGACAGAGTCATCTTTTCATTGTTGATGCTGTTAATGGCGGTCTTAACCAACATTGTTTCGAATAATGCCGCCGCGGTTATCGGCACACCCATTGCCATCAGCATCGCGACTCAGCTTGGCCTACCCCCCGAGGCATTTGTGCTAGCGGTTTTGTTTGGCGCCAACATGAGCTACGCCACACCAATGGCCTATCAGACCAACCTATTGGTTATGAACGCCGGTGGCTATACGTTTATGGACTTTGTCAAAGTTGGGGTACCACTGACCATCATCATCTGGCTAAGCTTCAGCTTTATCGTGCCAATAATGTATGGGTTTTAGCGGCAAACGGCCAAACCAAACTAAGCGTGGCTAAGATAATAATTTACCACCTAGGTAGGCTTGAGTATCTTTTCATTATCATGGGCTGGAAGAAGCACTAAGTGTTGATCAGCCCTTACAAGCGACTATCAATGAGTAACTTGAGAGAACAAACATTGCCCTCAAGCAAACTAGCCAAATAACGCGACCAGTGTCTGCCGTCAAGAAGCACGACGGTTAGTAAGCCCAGCGCCTGCGGCCAAAGTGCGTAAAGGCGCGCGCCGGGTAAAGAGCGCCTGCGGCCAAAGTGCCTCATGGGGCACGCCGGGTAAACAGCAAAGCAAAAAGCCCCACAAAATTAATTGTGAGGCTTTTCTAAAACACTAATCTAAAACATGAAGAGTATCGCTCTAAGCAGACCTGCATCTGCGGCCAAAGTGCCTAATGGAGCACGCCGGGTAAAAAACGCTTGTTACAGAGCTTCTACCAATTCAGGAACCGCTTCAAACAAATCAGCCACTAAGCCATAATCCGCCACTTGAAAGATTGGAGCCTCTTCGTCTTTGTTGATCGCTACAATTACTTTCGAGTCCTTCATACCGGCCAAATGCTGAATCGCGCCTGAAATACCAACCGCAATATACAAGTTTGGAGCAACTACTTTGCCAGTTTGGCCAACTTGGTAGTCGTTCGGCACGTAGCCAGCATCAACAGCGGCACGAGACGCGCCAAAAGCAGCACCTAACTTGTCAGCTAGGCCTTCAATGATTTTGAAGTTCTCGGCACTACCAACACCACGACCACCTGACACAACTATATCGGCGGCGCCAAGGTCTGGGCGTTCAGAAACGGTCAACTCACGTCCAACAACTGATGTAGTACCATCAACCGCAGGGCCTTCGATGCTAGAAACTTCGGCAGAACCGCCCATTTCAGCGGCATCAAAACCAGTTGGTCGAACAGTCAATACAATGGTTGAGTCAGAGCTTTTAATCGTTGCAATGGCATTACCAGCATAGATCGGACGCTTGAATGTGTCGGCCGAATCAACCGCCATAATGTCGGAGATTTGCGAGGAGTCGATCAGCGCGGCAACACGTGGCAACATGTCTTTACCAGACGTGGTGGAACCGGCCATGATGTGCGAGTAGTCGCCTGCTAAGCTAACAACAAGGTTAGCTATTTCGATTGAAATACCGTCGTTATATTGATCAGCGTCTGCGTGAAGTACTTTGGTAACGCCAGCGATTTGAGCCGCTTGCTCTGCTACTGCACCTGCGCCGCTTCCGGCCACAAGTACGTGGACGTCGCCACCAATTTGGCTCGCTGCAGTTACTGTGTTTAATGTCGACGCGTGTAGCTCGGCATTGTCGTGATGTGCAATTACTAATGTAGTCATGATTCTATTCACCCACTAAATAACTTTGGCTTCGTTTTTAAGCTTGTCTACCAATTCGGCAACAGACCCAACCATAACACCGGCTGAACGTGATTCAGGCGGGCTAACGTTTAATACGGTTTGGCGTTTCGACGCATCAACACCCGTATCAGCCAGAGCGATCACATCTAGTGGCTTCTTCTTGGCTTTCATGATGTTTGGTAGCGTTGGATAACGTGGCTCATTCAATCGCAGATCGGTTGTTACAACCGCTGGCATTGGGATTGAAACGGTCTCTAAACCGCCATCGATCTCGCGAGTTACTTTAGCGGTATCGCCGTCTATAACAACTTTTGAAGCGAAGGTCGCTTGCGACCAACCTAAAAGAGCAGACAACATTTGACCTGTTTGGTTATTGTCACCGTCGATGGATTGCTTACCAGTGATTACCAAGCCTGCCTCTTCTTTTTCGGCAACGTACTTCAAGATTTTGGCAATTGCTAGCGGCTCTACATCATTATCCGTATCAACGCGAATCGCGCGGTCGGCGCCCATTGCAAGGCCAGAGCGCATAACGGTTTCGATATCGGCGGAACCAACACTAACGATAACAACCTCAGTTGCAACGCCGGCTTCTCTAAGACGAATCGCTTCTTCCAAAGCAATTTCGCAAAACGGATTCAAACTCATTTTTACGTTATCGGTGTCAACACCAGAGCCGTCGCTCTTAACGCGAATGCTCACATAAGCATCGATAACGCGTTTAACAGGAACTAGAACTTTCATTACTTACTCCAAAAGCCGTTAATTTCAAAAAAGCGTGTCGCTTCTTCCTCACCTTCTTTCAGTTGAAGCGTTCGCTAATAGCCAACGCTCAAATTGATTTATTGATTGATGTTACTAAAGCTAGATAAGTAAGCTAAATAATTCGCATCTGACCAAGAATCGACAGTTTAGGTTAAAAAACAACAGAACTCAACGAATGTCGACATTTTTCAGACTTATTAACACTATTTGGCTCAGAAACACGTCATTGAATCCATAAATGTTGACATTTTTCTCAAAAAAACCTATTTTGCCCAACATGAGCGACTTTGCCACCCTTTCAAGTGTTACCCATAGCAGCAGCACTCTTAGTGCTGAGCTAACCAATACTTTGCGCGATGCTATTATTACCGGCGAAATTGCACAGGGCACCAAGCTTAGTGAAACTAAGATGGCAAAAGAGTTTGATGTTAGTCGAGGCCCGTTGCGCGAAGCCCTTCGTCGTCTAGAAGGAATGAACTTAATCATGCACATTCCGCAGCAAGGCGCTCGAGTGGTAACGTTGAGTCGTGAGTTAATCTTGCAGCTCTATGACACCCGAGAAGCATTAGAAAGCAAAGCTGTGGCGTTGGCGGCCGTCAACATGACCTCGCAAGAGATTGACGAATTACACCGCGAGATCGACGCGCAAAGTAAGCAAATGCGTGAGAATTCAGGCGCTTTCGTGCCCGCCGAGAGCGACTACCGTTTTCACGAAATGGTGGTCCGAGGCAGCAAAAATAAAGTAATTGAGCGAGCCTTAATTCATGAGATCTACAACTTAATAAAAATGTTTCGTTATCAAAATGAATTTGCCAATACAAGTTCGACCAATTCTTTGATAGAGCATCGACAAATCGTTTACGCGATTGAACAACGTGACCCAATTTTGGCTGAGGTCACTATGAAAAGGCATATTGTGCATGCGCGTGAGCGCATTGAACGCCGCATGTCAGCAAATTAACTACACCAAATTAATCCATTACTGGAGAACTATCATGAGCGAACCCATTCAACGCGAAAGTATGGAGTATGACGTTGTCATTGTTGGCGGCGGCCCTGCAGGCATGGCCACGGCTATTCGGTTAAAGCAATTAGATGAGAATCTAAGCATCTGCCTACTCGAGAAAAGTGCCGAAGTTGGTGCGCATATTTTGTCGGGCGCGGTGATCGAGCCAAAGGCACTAGATGAGCTACTCCCGAACTGGAAAGAACTTGGTGCACCGCTCAACACAGCCGTTAAGCGCGATGAACTGCACATGTTCAAAGAAAAGGGGTCTACCAAATTCCCTGGCTTCATGATTCCACCTTCGATGCACAACAAAGGCAACTTCATTGTCAGCTTATCTAGCGTAGTGCGCTGGTTAGGCGAGCAAGCGGAGGCTGCCGGCGTCGAAATTTACCCCGGTTTTGCTGGCGCCGAAGTTCTATATAACGACGACGGTAGCGTCAAAGGTGTAGCAACTCCAAACAACGGTGTGGACGCGCAAGGCAAGCCTAAGCCGAGCTTCGAACCGGGTATGGAGTTACACGCCAAGTACACAGTGTTTGCCGAAGGTAGTCGCGGCCAACTTGGCAAAGAGTTGATAGAAAAATTCAGCCTTAATGATGGCGTTGATGCACAGCACTACGGCATTGGTTTCAAAGAACTTTGGGAAGTAAAACCTGAAAATCACGAAGCTGGTAAGGTTGTTCATGGCTCAGGCTGGCCTCTGTCTAAAGGCACTACTGGGGGCTCCTTCTTATACCACCTAGACGACAATATGGTAACGCTCGGTTTAATTATCGACCTAAACTACAGCAACCCTTATATGAGCCCGTTCGATGAGTTTCAACGAATGAAGCATCACTCAGAATTTGCTAGCGTATTAGAGGGCGGCAAGCGCTTAGGCTACGGTGCACGTGCACTGACCAAAGGTGGCTGGAATGCATTGGGCAAAATGAGTATGCCGGGCGCGCTACTTGTGGGCTGTGATGCCGGCACATTAAATTTTGCTAAAATCAAAGGCACACACACCGCCATGAAATCAGGCATGGTTGCCGCTGAAACGCTGTTCGATCACCTCTCAAAGGGCGGCGAAGGTAGCCAAACCTTAAGCCAGTACGATGACGCCTTCCGTAACTCTTGGGCTGGTAAAGAACTTAAAAAGTCTCGTTCTTTCGGGCCGGCGATGCACAAATTCGGCATGTATCTTGGCGGTGTCTACAACTATATCGACCAAATTCTTGGCGGAATATTACCAACTCTAAATGATGATACTCCGGATCATGAGCAACTTAAAAAAGCATCTGAATGCGAGAAATTTGATTATCCCAAACCGGATGGTGTATTGAGTTTTGATAAGCCCTCATCAGTGTTCTTATCAAACACTTATCATGAAGAAAATATTTTTGTTCACCTGACATTGAAGGATAAAAACATCCCCATCGATGTTAACTACAAAGACTATGCGTCTCCTGAAGTCCGTTACTGCCCCGCTGGCGTATACGAAATAGTCGGCGAAGATATCGGTAAGCCAGAACTGCAAATTAATAGCCAGAATTGCATCCATTGCAAAACCTGCGACATTAAGGACCCGACGCAAAACATTGTTTGGGTATCGCCCGAGGGCGGTGGCGGGCCAAGCTATTCAAAAATGTAAATGTTATAGCGTCACGGCACAAACTAAAGTCGAAAACTATAGCCGAAAAACTATGTTCGAGAAACTTTAGGCAAAAAAATAGGGTGCTTTCCAGCACCCTATTTCATATCCCTTGTGAACTGTAGCACTAGCTACTTAGCTCAATTTATAAAACATAACCACTCACACATGCTTACGTGTAGGCACTTTAAACTGAAGTTCACTAACTAGACATAAGTTAATGATAAAAGAAACATAATTTTACAATGAGTAATCGAATGCAGCAGTTAGTACGTCGCGGATTCTCACTTGGAAATACACTTTCGAGCGATACTGAGCGTCAGAACCAGAATCAGTGCAATCTTGATCGCTGGGCTCAAGGCCTGCCAGTGTTTCTGCCTGCGCAATGCCTAGCGTCGCGTGCCAAGCATCGAACTAATATTGAGCAAACAGAGTCGTTAATTACCGCGGTTATCGACGGTAAGGATTGTGATTCGGTGTTAGCCCAAGCGCCTTATGTAACTCGCCTCGAACCAAAATTTCAATCGCTCGGCAGCACCTTCAACGAAGGTGATCAACAAGAGATCGAAATGGTGATGTTCGATGCAATGGATGGCGATAAAATTATTGCCGAAGACCTGTGGCTAAAAGCATCTTGGCTATCTTTCCACGATGACGACCTATCTTTGCGCTTTCGCTTCTCGTTTGGTATTGATCTTGAAGAAGATGTCGCCGCCGATCCGTTCCGCCAACAACTTGCCGCCGAACTTACTGATGCGGTATTTCCAGAATCAAGTATCATTACCGAAAATAGTGAACTGATAGACAAGCTTAAAAACATTCTGGCCAGCGACGGGGTTCGCTTTGTTGAACGCATCATCTACTTCAACGGCCCTAATGGCGGCGCATATCTGCATCATGACTTAGAACGTGGGCATGCTGGTGTTGTATTCGCTCAGTTGAGTGGACACACATTTTGGCTAGCGTTACCAAAGCAAACACTTATCGAAGAAATCATACGCTTCTCAAAATCTTGCTCGTGGCCAAATTCCTTGACACTGGAAATGCGCAAAGAAATGAGCAATCTCGTCGGTGATCGCTGTTATCTTGCTGAGCAATTGGATTCATTTGCCAACACTAGCCTGATTCATCTGATAAACGAGACTGAAGAATTCGTACAGTTTTTAATTGCTCGCGGTTACAGCACTAAGTTAGAGCCCGGCGATGTGTTACTACTGCCGCAGGCGACAGAACAGACTTGCTGCTGGCATTCAGTGTTTTGTTTAGGCGATGAAATGGGACAAGCTTTATCATTCGCGATTCGGCCAGACCACTGATGATCTCATCATCGCCAAGGGAAAGATTCGCTTAGCTCACTCAAGAAATCAACAAACAGCCTAACGCGTGTTGATAGATGCCTATTCTGTGGAAACATCGCATAAATATTACGCTCTGGATCCGTTTTATATTGTGGCAACAATTGAACCAACTTGCCGGACTGCAATTGCGACCATATAGCAAAGCTGGGCAGTAGGGCCAAACCAATACCTGACTCACAGGCCGCAACTTGCATTTCGGCACTATTGCCAGAAAACCTCTTGTTCAGTTTAACGCTGCCACTTTTTCCAGAACTATCGCCATCACTAACAGTGTACCGCCAATCTTCGGTTTGACCATGGCGAGTATAGACAACCGCTGGGAAATTGGCGATATCATTTGCTGTCAGTGGCAGACCATTGTTGGCGATGCAATCGGGTGACGCGCAAAGGATAATTGGGCACGGTGCAAGCTTGCGCGCAATCAGACTCGAATCGGCTAACGCCCCAATTCGGATCACTACGTCGAAGCCCTCACCAACCACATCTACCCAACGATCATCAAAGTTCACGTCTAGCTCGACGTCGGGATACATACTGGCGAACTTAGCAATTGGCCTGGCTAAATACTGCTCGCCAAATGACATTGGCGCATTGATCTTGAGCTTACCCGTAGGACACTCCTTAAGCTCTTGAATTTGTTGCTCTGCTTCAGCCAGATCATCGATAGCCTTACGCGCTCGATCGAAATATAGTGCGCCTTCTTCGGTTAGCGAGACTTTGCGTGTGGTTCGGTAAAGCAACTTAACACCGAGACTATTTTCAAGCGCCAATACTTGCTTACTCACCGCTGGGCCGGTCACGCCGAGCACGCGAGCCGCGGCGACAAAACTCTCTTGTTTAGCCACCTCTACAAACATCTGGGCTCGAGACAAATTATTCATATTAATAACCTAATGGAACTAATCATATTCTATAAATCAGTATTATCATTTTTTTATAAGTTGATAAAGTACTTCTACTGAAGAAACTAACCTCATTGGAGATAATCATGAACACAGTTACACGATATCAAGATCACGCAGCATTTACCCTTAGGCTTGTATTTGGCGTAATTCTATTGGCACATGGCTTACTTAAGCTAATTGTATTCACGCCCAGCGGTACAGCCGCCTATTTTGCCAGCCTAGGCTTTCCCGAGGTGTTAGCGTACCTCACGATAGCGCTCGAAGTCGGCGGAGGGTTGGCGCTAGTTTTAGGTTTTTATACCCGACTGACTGCGCTGGCTAGCATTCCGGTGCTAGCAGGTGCGACATGGGTTCACCTCAGCAATGGCTGGGTGTTTAGCAATCAAGGTGGCGGTTGGGAATTCCCCGCTTTGCTAGTCATTTTAGCTGCCATTATTGCAACGCAAGGCGCTGGTAGCTACGCGCTAAAACGCTAACCGAATATATTTACAAGCTTAGACAAACTCTACAGATTATCATCAGGAGATTACTATGATAAACGTTTACCCATACTCATCATTAGGGCATGCCGATCACGGTTGGCTCGATGCTAGGCATCACTTTAGCTTTGCTAGCTACCATAACAATCAACGCATGAACTTTGGCGTGCTACGAGTAATCAATGATGATGTAATTCAAGCTGGACGAGGCTTTGCTACACATCCTCACGACAATATGGAGATTATCACCTATGTTCGCAGTGGCGCGATTACCCACAAAGACAGCAAGGGTAATGAAGGCCGCACCAAAGCGGGTGATGTTCAAGTAATGAGTGCTGGCTCGGGAATAAGCCATTCTGAACAAAACCTCGAATCTGAAGACACCACTCTTTATCAAATTTGGATCGAACCCAATCAGATGAACGTGGCTCCACGATGGGATAGTCATGAATTCCCTAAAAAAAGTGATAAGCAAGGCCTCGCCTTGTTAGTTTCTGGAGATGGCAATGCCCCTTTAATGATTCACCAAGATGCCTACGTGTATGCCGGATCGCTCGATAAGGGGCAGTCTATTGAGCAGCCAATAAAGCACCAAGCTTACGTGCTAGTGTCTAATGGTGAGATCACGCTTGACGATATCGTAGTAAAGAAAGGCGACGGTGCCGAGGTCATTGATCAGTCGATGGTTGTTATCAGCGCACATTCAGCCGCCGAGGTGTTGGTATTAGACGTGCCTGCGGCCTAGCTTAATTTTGGTTGATGCTACAAGGTCCTTTTAAATGAATAGACGAATAAATAGTCAAACAAAAGAATTAAGTCAACTTTCGGATCAATGGCCCTAGGGTCAAACCCTGAACAATAATCGAAAACACCACAATAACGTAGGTGATAAAAAGCACTAGATCACGTGGCTCTCCGTCAGGCAAACTCAACGCAAGCGCCACAGAAATGCCACCGCGCAGCCCGCCCCAGGTCAGAATTTTGACCAAGTGAGGAGCAACTTGCTGCTTCAAGCCGATCAAGCGAATGGGTATGCCAACACTAATTACTCGAACTAGGATAACCACGACTATCAATAGTAACCCAGCCATAAACCATTGACTTTCAAACGGAATAATTAACACTTCCAATCCGATCAGAGCAAACAAAATCACGTTTAAGATTTCATCGATCAACTCCCAAAAATCATCTACGCTCTGACGCGTGCGATCTGACATCGCATGTTTTCTTAGTACGCTACCGGTGATTAAGCCAGCCACTACCACAGCAATCGGCCCTGAGACATGTAAGTACATCGCCAGCCCATATCCGCCCATGACTAAGGCCAATGTTATTAGTACCTCTACTTTGTAGTTGTCGATGGTATTTAGTAGATAGTAACCAATCGCGCCCAACACCATACCAAACAAAATACCGCCCAGCGCCTCTTCAGCAAATAGTATCGCGACATACTCGACACTAATTTTTTCAGGGCTTTGCAGTAATATTAGCAACACCATGAAAACCACCACGCCGACTCCGTCATTAAACAATGACTCACCGGCAATTGTAGTTTCCAGATCCTTACTAACCCCGAGTCGTTTAACAGTTGCCATAACAGCGATAGGGTCGGTCGGCGAAATCAATGCCCCAAACAAAAGGCAGTAGATGTAAGGTAAATGGCAACTGAGTATGGCAAGCAAATAGTATGCGGCAGTGGCAACCAAGAAGGTTGAGAGGCAAACCCCGACCGTCGCTAAGCTGAGTATTATCAATTTCTGCTTGCGCAAATCATGTAAGTTCACATGCAGCGCTCCGGCAAATAGCAAAAAGCTCAACATGCCATGTAATAGCGTTTGATTAAAGTCGACGCCCTCTAGTAGTCGCGTCGCCTCACCGTGCAAGTCGCCAAAACCCATCAGACTGGCTATGTAGGCCAGTAATGACACCAGCAAGGCGATCATCATCACGCCGATGGTGGTTGGCAATCCAATAAATCGATGATTAATATAGGCAAACAGTGCTGAAATACTAATTAAAATTGCGGCAATATCGATGATGCTAGTCATTATTTATTCGTCTGTTAAGATTTACAGTAGCTTCAAAATGTCGGCTTTGATATTTTCAGGCTTATCATTTGGCGCGTATCGTTCAACAACTTGACCTTCTCGATTGACCAAGAATTTAGTAAAGTTCCATTTCACAGTGGTCGAGCCGAGTAAGCCCTTCGCCTGTTTCTTCATATAGGTGTACAACGGATGCGCGTCAGTTCCATTTACATCAATTTTAGAGAACATCGGGAAAGATACCCCGTAATTAAGTTGACAAAATTCCTCTATTTGACCGTCGCCGCCGGGGTCTTGGCTGCCAAATTGATTACACGGAAAACCCAAAATAACTAAGCCCTGCGACTCGAGCTCTTTATGCAAAGTCTCGAGGCCTTCGAACTGAGGCGTAAAACCACATTTGCTTGCGGTATTGACGATTAACAGTACCTTGTCTTGATAATCTGAGAGATTTACTTCTTGGCCCTTGATGTTAGTGGCACTAAATTCATAAATAGACACTGGGTGCCTCCTGCATTGTTGAGGTGTAAGTATATAAGGTTTTTGGCAAGGCCGATGTCTGTAAAAAGATCAAACCTTGCCAAATAGGCAGCGATCAATCAGTTTATTTCGACCCTCTTTACCTCCTTCTAGCCACAGGACTGCAAAGACAATCAGCACCATACTGATGCTTGCGACGAAATAATAGACCAACGGGTAAGATTGATGGATATCGAAGCCTTTTAAGATAAACATGGGTACCACATGCCATAGATAAATTGGCAATGAATTACGCCCAATTGCAGTGATAATAGAGCTCTTTACCGAAGGTTTAGCTGCTGCCAAGGGTTTAGAAGTTGCAGAGGGCTTAGAAGTTGCTGAGTCAATTAACAAGGTAATCAAAGCTAGGTTCAAAATTAGCCAGACACCGGCTTTGAACAACGACTTATCGGCACCGATATTAATTAAATACAGGCCTGCACAAGCGGTTATGACAACCATAGGCAGTATTTTGAACTGACTAAACAGCGTTCTTAACTTTTTACTGCCCGCGGTTCTCAGCCAAGCACCGAATAAAAAGAAGCTGAAGAAATAGATGACTTTTTTGCTTAACAGCGCGGCAAGAAGTGGCCATTGCTCAGCGCTAGGCAAACTGGCCCAGATCAGCGAGAGACTTAGGAAAAACAGTAGTGCATAGAAGCTTGGAACACGTAATTTTAGCAGTGTCGCGAAAGCTAAAACCCAGAGCACCAGTGTCGGTATAAACCACAAATGGTAATAAGGCGTGACAACGAACGACAATAATAACTTGGCACTAATTCGACCCTCTTCAAACGCATGAATCGCTAGTATTGCGGTGAAAAAGAAATATGCGAAGGCAAACGGCAATAACACTCGCCACCAATAGCGCATCAGCGTCGCGAAGATAGTATTGTTTCGCAGTGAATCGGCGTTAATCAAGTAGCCGGTTAAACCAATAAACAGCGGCATGTGAAAGGCATAAATGCTATAGCGAATGATATTTTCATCAACTGAACCGAGCACTAAATGCCCGAGCATCACTAATATGATTAGCCAGCCGCGAAGGCTATCGATGCCAACATAGCGAATTTTTTCTTTATGATTATTCAAAATTGTTAGCTCGTTTTCGTTGGTTGATGACAGTATAAATCATCAGAGCGTCAAGAAATTGGTCGATCTTGACGAATACCATAACTAATATAATGCTGAATCGCAGCCATTTCGGTCGAAATACCTTCAGCTTTAAGATCGGCATTCACCTGTAAATAGCGCCGCCAATCAAAGCCCTCAGGCGCCTCAATTTTGTAAGCACGAGGTGTTGTTTCAAACCGACCAAACTCTAAATAGTGCCTAATTACTGAGCGTTGATTGGTAATGCCAGCAAGCGGTAAGTCAGGATTTAAGCGAAGGTACATTTGCCAATCGAAATCATCGGGAATCTGCTGAATTTCTTTTGAGGCTGCTTTATGGGGCACTGTGCCTTGCTGGTAACCAAACAAAAAGAAATCTTGCTGATAAATTTGATCAACTAATTCGATCGCACGCGGGTGGCAATAAAAATCCTGAGGTTTTGGTGCGAAAACCAGTTTGTCTAACTGCTCCAGCGTTAGGCTGGCCGCCGACGGGAAATCTTTCTCGCCATAAAATGATGAGTTTTTACGCTTGATGTTATTGAGCTGTTGCACGGCTTGTTTATGCTTAGCTTTGTCGCTTTTAAAAATTTGCCTAAATGCCTTTCGCGTCACTGCTTTGAAGTTTGCTATATCACCGACCAAGTTTATAGCAAACGCATGCTCCGGCTTCTGCCCTAGCAACCGATAACGTATGCTCATCTTTGCGGTGACGACCATATCAGCATACGGAAAGTAGCTTTGCGTCTGAAAATGAGTGTCTCGTTTGGCATCTGGCACGCCAGCTAAATACTCTAAGAATTGAATAAAACTCTGAGGAGTCGCGCTTGGTGGGCAGCTTTTCATCATCGCTTGAACCCCGAAATTTCGGGTATAAGCGTATTGATCCAGAAATGCACTGACCACTCGGCTATAGGGATTACGTGTGACGCAATAAACGTAATAATCAGAATAGTCGGCCAAGGGGTCGAATGGCTGCACCTCATTTAAATTGTGATACCAATCAAGAGTAGCAAGCTGGGAGTCATCCATCTCATCTTGGTGCACCGACAAATACAGCGAGCGCAGTGAAGTGCACCCGGCCTTAGCCGAGTACAATAGAATATATTTGTATTTTTGATTGACTAGCGGTATCACCTTAACCGCCAGTAGCACTCATATGGCGAGTAATTGTGATGTCTTTAGGGTCAAAATAGTGTCGCTCAGGCTTTCTCTGCATTGAGCCGACGATGGCGTCTTTTAATTTATCTGGATCGTCTCTAACGATCTCTCTTAAATCTAAAGAATGCTCGTTACCAAGGCACAATAGCAGCAAGCCTTCGGCAGTTACCCTGACACGATTACAACTACTACAAAAGTTGTCGCTCATCGGCGAAATAAAGCCAACCTTAGAATCACTATTAGCGATCTTAAGGTAGCGAGAGGGGCCACTAGCGATGTCGTTAAAATCTGACGCCTCTAAGGTGAACTTATCTTCTAATTGCTGGCGAATCGAGCGATTGTCAATAGCGGTATCGAGGCGGCTATGACCGTCTATTTCACCCAGCGGCATTTCTTCGATAAACGAGATATCCAAACCTTTATCAACTGCAAATTGTGTTAGATCGATAACCTCATCGTCATTGGTACCTTTCAAAACCACGGCATTAAGCTTAATTTTATCAAAACCAGCATTACGAGCGGCATCGATGCCTCTTAGCACGTCAGCTAAATTACCGAAGCGAGTAAGCGTTTTAAAGCGGTCTTCTCTGAGACTATCGATACTAATATTGATGCGAGACATACCCGCATCACGTAACGGCTGAGCAAACTTGTCTAATAAGACACCATTTGAGGTCATCACCAGCTCTCGTAAGCCATCGAGCTTTCCCAACTGTTGGGCCAGTTCGACAACCCCATTTCGTACCAGTGGTTCACCACCAGTTAAGCGGATTTTCTCCACCCCTAGGTCGACAAATGCTTTAGCAACCATTGCCATTTCTTCTAGGCTTAGAACCTTGGACTTCGGCAAAAAAGTCATGTCTTCGGCCATGCAATAGGTGCAGCGCAGATTGCAACGATCGGTTACCGATAGACGTAGATAACGAATATGACGATCGAACGAGTCTACTAGTTTTGATTCGACGGAGGGTACTGTAGGAGCGTGTGGCTGTGATGGCACTGGGCCACCACCTTGATTCGGTTTATCTAAGCTCATAACATGGCATTCCTTAAAGGTAAGAAGGCGAGCTTTTGCCCGACCTCAATCGCACTATCTATTTCTTGACGCACTAATCCATCAGCCCATGACAGTGAAGACATAACACCACTGCTGAGGTTCGGAAAACGATTTGCGTGCAACTCACCGTTGGCGTCGCGCTCGATCTTTACTCGAATATACTCTTCGCGAGAGCTAATCGGTTTACTAAAAGCAGCAGCGACCGGGTAAACGATTTGCTCGGTCTCTCTCTGCCCCTGCAAGCTAGTCAGTAGCGGCACACCAAGCAATTGAAACACCGTAAACGACGACACCGGGTTACCGGGCAAGCCCAGAAACGGAACTCCAGAAACATTTCCAAATGCTACCGGTTTGCCTGGCTTCATCTGAACTTTCCACATCTCTAACTCGCCCAATGCCTCAACCGCCGGTCGAACATGGTCTTCCTCACCAACTGAAACGCCGCCGCTAGAGACAATAACATTGGCATTTTTTGCCGCATCCTTGAGTGCTAACTTAGTTGCTTCTAACGTGTCTTCGACAATACCACAATCGTAGGGCAGAAAACCCATTTGCTCACATAGAGCAATCAATAACGGGCGGTTAGAATTGTAAATTTGGCCGGCTTTTAGCTCTTGGCCTGGTTCGACTAACTCATCTCCGGTCGAAAATAAGGCAACTTTAAGAGGTTTATAAACCTTGACCGTGGCCTGCCCGATCGATGCCAGCAAACTAATATCAATCGCGCTCAACTTTTGTCCTGCACTGATAACCTTTGCTCCATCGCTAATGTCCTGTCCCTTCGGCCGTACATTAGCTCCACACAAAACGGCCTTTAACACGGTGACACTCTGATGGTCGTAGTCACAATTCTCCTGAATAACCACTGTATCTGCGCCAAGCGGCATCACACCTCCGGTAAAAATGCGCGCCGCAGTCCCCGCAGCTAGGGGTTC
>JAFMHC010000082.1 GCA_017854775.1 Gammaproteobacteria bacterium
GGCGGACATAATACTTATGATTTTGCGCTGAAGAACCCGTTGAAGTATGTGGATCCAGATGGGCGGAATGCGTTAATTGCGTTTGGTGGTGTATTACAGGAAAGCTATAACTTAGTAAATGGCCGGGGCTTTGATGGCGCGAGCGTTTATGGTGCCCTTGTTGACGGTTATAATGGTGAAGGTGATGGTTTCGGCAGTGCTCTTTTTGAAGATGTGGTATCTTTTGTTCCAGTAGGTACTGCAGTTAAAGTTTTCCGGTTGGTTAAACTAAATTTAGTTGCTGCAAATGGCGCAGCATCTCTAGTTCCTGAGTCATATATGAACTTACGACATGTCGTAAACATGGAGAGTGCGAGAGGTTTGGCCAGTTCTACGAAAAACGCTCTTGGAGAAATTCGCAATGCTGGTTATTTTTGGAAAGAGTTAGTTTCACGTTCACCCGAAATGTTTAGTAAAGGTAATTTATACAGAATTAATCAACTAGGGCTATCTCCAAAAGTTGATTCCATATGGGCGAAATTTAATCCTACGCACAAAAAGTTCATGAGTGATGTATTGCATCATCATCACATTAATCGAGGGGCTAGCGCTGTGCCGCTACCTCAAACAGTTCATCAAAAGTGGACATCAGCGCTACACTAAAATAAACAATGAATGCAGAAGATTTTTTAAAAGTAATTCAGTCAGCTATGCCAGACTATGAAGAGCTTAAAGAGTATGGTCTCGAGGATCGAGAAATTATAGATATTCAATCTACGTTTAAGTTTACAAGAAAGATTCAGGATACTAATTTAAAGAAATCGGTTAGTGAGCTGGAAAGAATGATCTCAGAATATGATTGTTCTAAAATTGAGCTTGGCTTAATTCGTTTTATAAAGGATAGTAAACAGCTTAAGAATGGTGTTATGTGTGCATATAGCGAAGCAGACCTTCTAATTGTTAATGATGACGGTTCCGTAAGTATTTACGACCATGCCGAACCAAATAGAATTACGCAAAACTGCGCTGTTGATTCGTCATGTTTCTTTGATGCTCTAGCTGAATTTATTGATATAAGAAAGCATAAACTTGACTGGAGAGGGAGAATTGATGAAGCTGCTGAACGGTGTGGAGGCATAGCCGGAGGGAGTCAATATGAAAAGTTCTATTTTTCTCTATTGAGTTTTTTTGAGTAAACGGTTACTGCTTTCCCGCTAACAGAAAAAGCAAATTCGATTATAAAAGTTGAGTTGGTTTTTTTCGTATCCAGTAAAATTATTTTTACGTGAGGCTTAGCGGGTTAGGAAACGAAGGGGCTACTCTTTAAACGTTGGAAGAGGCAGTCCAGTGGGCGTACACGTTGAAGTTGCTCCATTTGGCCAAGTTAGTTCTGCATCAGCACAGACTGGAGCTTTTGGACGAGGGTCTTTTGTTGAATTTCTAGTTCCAAGTTCAAGTATATTGCGAATCCAGGTTGGTCCTAGAAATACTGGTGTGATACCAACAAATAGTTCTTTACCATTGCAGGGAACTGATGCGACTTTTAGAAACCCCTCGTGGTGGAAGTTTTGGGAGTAGGTGAAATATGAAAAAATATGCTTTTGACACAAATTTTTTACTTGGTCTGCACTTATTGCTAAGACAGATTGAGCTGTCTATTGATAGAAACTTTAATAGAAGTTGGAATGAAATGGCTAGCTATTTTTCCGATAGAGGCGCTATAACAGCTGTATTAGAAAAGTTAAAAATTACTACTACGATAGGTGTTGATAGGGTTACGATAGCGGCGCTTATTGACCAAGCCGAACCTGCTTTTGTTCAATCGTCAATTTCTAGGCGAATTAAGGCCTTGCTAATCGCTAACAATGCTAATTAAGGCCCAATAGGTTTCTGTAGTTAGCGGTCGAAGGAATGCGTTGATAGTGCTTATCAGAATAGGTTTGTTTGACGATATTCTCTGAACCGACGCGCCCTCAGCTATTCCATGACTGTATGATGAGGCCATACAATTTTATTACTTACTTAGATCTTACCGAAAGCCTACGCCTGCAGTGTTTGATTCTGTTTTACCTGTGAAACTCGAGCCTTTCAAAAACTGTCTTATAACCTCATCGGGCGCAAGTTCTGATCCAGTAATGGCTTGTAAAACTAAGAAATAATCCTCGCGCAAAATTTCCTTTACCACATCTAAATAAGTTTGCTTCGAAGGTTTCATTCCTAGGTTAATTGCAGTGCGATAAAGATCCCATAGTTCAAACACAGTTAATTTTTGCTTTGCATTCTGGCTTATAAATTGGTGCAGCAGTAAACCGCATTTATAATGCAAATCAAACTGCTTTAAGTCGGTAGCTTTGCCGATAGGAGTAACCTTTAGTCCAGTTGCGCAATCCTCGCTGGCTTCTTTATAACGATGTTGAACATAGCTCTTTAGCTCTTCATTGGTTTGCGCTAACAACTCTGCGGCCATTAGTTCTGCAAAACCTTCATGAATCCAAGCCGCCTCGTCAACGTCTACCGCTGATTCCTGACTTTGATAAAAATGTGCAATTTCATGGGCGATAAACCACAATTCATCACTCTCATTAATTCTTTGCCCCAAATCCAGCCCCCACCAATGGATGAATACTGTTTTATTTAGTACGCCTCCTTGAAAGCCACTTAGTTCTGGGGCGCCTCTATTATAGGTGGCGAATACTAGCGGCTTGGTCTTGAGTGCTTCAAATTTATTACCAAGCCGGTCAATCAACATCGGCAACTGTGTATCCAACATCGCTTTTAGCTTGGTTGGTAATCCAGGGTCGATTATCGCAATTAGATTTTCACTTTCAATTGGAGCTATGGGGCCGAGATAAAACGATCTCCCATCATCTCTATCTTTCCATGACGCACTAGAAACACTTGCTCCTTGGTAATGAACTATATTCCTATTTATTGCGGTAACTTTCACCTGCCAAGCTGTGGGGGTGATGGCACATGTATCGGTGCATACAAAGTACTGGCCCGTATGTACGACTAATCCATTCTTGCTTTTATATAGAGGCGAAAAAGGTCGATAGTAGTTTGGCAAACTAATATCAACAACCTCTACAACGAACACAACTGTTTGGAAGAGCTTGCCATCGGTGCGTCGAATAACGTCATTTCCGGCAAGTTGGGTTAGTTCGAATTCATCTGATTTGGCTTTCCAAAACTCCGCTCTAGATTGATCTGGTGTAGCGTGCAGATGAAGGCTACTTACAGCTTTATCTAAGGAGTATACAACTTCAAATTTCTTAGCGTTGATTTGCGTTAACTGGATGTGAACGGTATCTGCGTCGGTCGACGCTCCCGAGCCATTTGCTAACTGGTTAAATAGCAATAAGGCGAAGATCAAAAACTTCCTTGATACTAGATCGATACAGGCCATAATTTAAAACGTGGTATTAGCTAACTCTATTGCATGATAACGCGATTTAGCTCAGTGCTTCTTCAAATCTAATGTTGAAGTAAAGAAGAAGCAACTAAGAACTAATTTGATTTTAAAGAAATAGTGACCTTCAAGCCTCACCTATATAACCAATCGAGGTAGGTAGTCTATCGGGCGAAAGTGACAAAATATATTGGCGAATGAGGTTCCGTTAAAAGCTTTGGGACGTCCGTGAGTTAAGCGAGCTCCTTCATAAAATATCATCTCACCTGGCTTTAGCAGTACTTCATGTTGGCGATAGTAATTGTCTTCGATAAGTAAGGGCCAGTCTTCGGTGACCTCTTGATCAACGTTTAAAATAGCGCTAATAATGTGTGTTTCCAGCCGGTCTCTATGCGTTTTTAATCTAGCACCATTATGGTAAATGCGAATCCCGTAGACGTAAGTTGGTTCTAGTTTTTTTTCGCACCATTTTTCCATTAATGGTTTCATAACATCATGGATATCACTCCTTAGCTGACTACTTAAGTCAATCAGTGAACTGCTTTTATTCTGTTTATGGGAAACGATAAAATCTCCAGCAACCAGTTCGGCTTCAGTTGTCGCTTTATTTTCCTCATAGAAAGACTTAATTTTGCAGAACAAGTCTTGCGGTAAAGAGAGTTTCTCAAAGCCTAGTTTTGTGTAGGCCGGAATGTACTCGTTAGCTTCCTTAATAAACATTGGTGGGCTTTGCGGCAATGCACTATGGCTTCTGAACCATTTGGTGATGACTGCTTTATAGCCTTTTAAGATTGGAAGTGCTTGATGCATACTGTCGATATTGGTTGAGCCATCAGAGTTGAGGCTATTCCATATAACGGCCATGCCGCGCTTGGGTTTGAACTCTGCTCCGGCGCGAGTAAAATGGGTTTCCCCGCCTTGCTCAACGTCATTTAAGTAAATCATGCAGGTGTATGTCCGCTGCCCCATATGGCGCCCATGTGCTTCGATTTCATGGGCTTCAAAATAATCGGTATGCTGCTTAAATTGTTGCCCGGTTTGATAATACTGACCTTGGATTGGCTCTGAATATGAAGGGTCAATCCCCAATAGTTTGCAAATTCGTATATCAAGCTCATTGCTAAAGCTATCATTGAGGAATTCTAGGTCGCAAGTTCGACTGGTACGATAACTCTTATCATTTTCATGGCTTGAAAGTTCCGATGGACGAAGCTTGCTTTTAATTGCGCTAACAATTCTAGTGCACTCGGGCTCTGTTAAGAATTCTTCTAAAGTATAGAGCTCAATTTTGTCACTTTCGAATTGTTCGCCATTGGGAATAAAGAGCTTGCCTTCGGGTATGGCGGTTCCGTACTGGGTTTGATCTTTCTGGTTTTGCTTCTTTTCTTGTGCAAATGGATTGATAAGTCGGTTGAGTGGCACCGAGGGGGTGTAGTTTAGTTCGGCCACAATAGCGTCATAGCTATAGCCTTCATCTAACAGAATTTTGAAAATTCCATCTATATTCTGGCCGCTGTCTATATTGGTTTTTATCCAGTTTTTCCAGTCGGCACTGAAAACTGTTTTCTTCTGAGTAAGCAAAACCTAATCCTTTTTTCGAATAATGAAATTACATAGGATAGAAAAAGCCAAACAACTACAAGCCACTACAAACAACTAAGAAGCAACTTACCAATGTACAACTTATTGAGCGGTTTATAGGTGCTTGGCTTCACAGCATTGATAGGCACTGCCTTAACGGCAGTGTCTATGCTTTTTTGTGGTAATAGAAAATTCTATAAGCCCCAAAGTCGCTTGAGCAATGTTGTTTTCCTGGCGTCAAAGTCTAACCAAGTGCCCCAGCCAGCTGTATTAGAAACCGGATCATATAAGTGCTCATACCAGCCTCCTGTGTCTCCAGACTCTGGGTTGATTGACCAATAGCAGCCATCGATGCCTTTATCGACCATGTAATCAACTAAGTGGTTCTGCCAAACGCGATCAATACCTGGTGTGATATGACTCCACATTTGCTGCTCGGCGAGCCTAGCACCGCTTGGCCAGTCCATATTTCCGCCGAACTCACCAATGATCATCGCAAAGTTTTGATCCTTCAAGTAACCAAAATGCTCATCCCATCCAGCTGTTAATCCCGGAACGTCAAACACGATATTACAATCTGCTCGACCAGCATTGTCGCCATCTAGGCCACTACACTCAGGTTGTGCAGGGTCCATGAATTCGCTTTTAACAAATACTGAAGGACCATAGGTATGCGGAGAAATAACTAAACGATCTTTCGGGATGTTTAAGGGCTCTGTTGCTTGGCCTACGAAGTTCTCACCCCAGTTAGGTTTAGAGGCAGGATTGCCATGGGCCACTTGTGTGCCATCGCCAAGCTCACCAGAAATACCTTCAACAATCACCAACATATCGGAGTTGACTGAGTTAATTGCCTGATACGCTTTTTCAGCTAGGCCTTTCCACTCTTGCCAGGTGTAATTCCAAGGCTCGTTAAAAATATCGACGCCAACAATATTGTTAACTCCTAATTGCTCAGACAGCCCAGCAATTTCTCTGAGATTATCTAACCAGATTGTCTCGTTGTACTCATGCACAGTGACACCTGCTCCGGCTGATCCACACGAGTATTCTTCTCGAGTAAAGTCATAACCTTCTCGATCGACATCGACCCAAGGCGGGGTAGCGTCTAGGCGACCTGCACGCCAGCCGACGTAGTTAGAGCAAGAATGAATATCAATAATGATATCAATATTGTTTTGCTCAGCTAATACGATAAAGTCTTCCATTGCTTGGCGTGCTGTAGTCTGACGCACGGACTCATGGTTTTTGAGAACTCCGCCAGTTCGAATGTCGCCGATGCCTTGAGGATCGCTAGCGTCCAATGTTTGTGGTGCAATAGGTAGCCTGACGACGTTGATGCCCATCGCCGTAATTTCAGTCATGGTTTGCTCAACAGTTCTGCCTGTATCCGCCCACCACATGTTGCCGAGATATAACTCCATTGGGGCACCGTTAGGGTTATTCGCGGCGTCTTTAGGCTCATGTTGGCCTTCTAAACCGAACCAGTTACCGCAGCGCACAGGAACGATGGTTCCGTCTTTAGTGATATTGCCTCCGGCATCAACACGGAATTCACCACCGGGTGTTGGAGTCGGAGTTGGAGTTGGAGTCGGAGTCGGAGTCGGGGTCGGAGTGCATGCATCACCCGTCACCACGGGTACCTCAATAGCGCCACCATTCTTGCTACCTTGAAAACCAAATGTAACAGTTTGTCCAGGCTGGATGGCGTTATTCCAACTCAGGTTGGTGGCGTTGTAAGGGTTGTTGCCTGTCAGGTTCGCATTCCAAAGGTTGCTAACGCGATTAGTACCTGAGTATGCCCAATTAATATTCCAGCCATTAATTGGAGAAGCGCCATTGTTTGTGATGTTGATGTTAGCAACAAAACCTGATGCCCAGTCATTCGCTATGGTATAGCTACATTCACCGGCAGTAGCGCTTTGTGCTGAAACCGCAAGCGCGGCAAGTACAGCTTTGTGCAGGGTCGTATTCGACCTTCTGAATTTCTTCATGATTTAATCCTCGATCTATGGTGTTGTGAGGTTGCTTTGCTTAGTCGATTAAAAAGGGGATTAAAAAGTCGATTAAAAACAAACTAAGTAAGCATTGGCTCAGTATTTATAGTTAATAAAATTTGGCTGTGGGGCAGAACCCCATAGGCTTTTTCAAGCTCAATGCGAAACATTGGAACATTACGCACTAACCAATGGGGTAGATTGATTTAAGCCTCCTCAAGGCTCCTCTATCCTGAACCAAATACACCATTCGTGTTGCCTACCAAACTCTGTGGTTGAAAGTAGGCGAGTAAAGAATATGAAAATAAACTACATTGTGTCTATAAAAATGTATTTAAATTACAAATGTTTAATTAATAACAGTCACTTGTCTAGTAAGTGGTACTCGCGCAGCGAAACTTCGATGGTAAATAAGGGCATTTAAACTAGACTGGCATGTTAGAAATCAGCTAATTAGGCTCCCCTAATTGATTGTTTAGATTGATGAAATGGGGTTTAGGCGTCGTCGATAGAATAGTGATCAACACCCGATTGAATACGCAAGGAACATAGCGCGTATGGCAATCACAATAAGGCGTTTTATCTTACCTGATGATTGTGGTTTCTAGCTTGAGGCATCCTAGTCTCTCAATTCATCCTTGAATCTAAATAGAATCTCAGTTTAGCGGTTGAACTGCAAAAAAGCCCTAGACATCAATGTTTTCGAAGGTGATATTGTCTAGACAATTGTAAAACTTAAAAAGGTGGAAGTATGTCGACACTCTTGTTTCTTCTAATTGTTGTGATTGCAAACGCTTACTTGGCGTTTAATCGCATGAACTTGAAAAGTTTCGCCGTCATCAACGGGGCAATATTTATCGCCTATTTGCTATTAGGAGGTGGCTCATTTTTACTTGGCTTGCTGATGTTCATTTTAACCGGCATTGGCATCTTGCTTAACTTAGTTCCTTTTCGCCAACAATTTTTGAGTGGCCCTGCATTTGGTATTTTCAAAAGCGTGTTACCGAAAATGTCTACCACTGAAAAGGATGCACTTGCCGCCGGCACCACTTGGTGGGAGGGGGAACTGTTTTCCGGTAAACCCGATTGGAGCAAATTATCCAATCATCCTAAGCCGGTTTTATCTGAGAGCGAAAAAGCGTTTATAGATGGGCCAGTAGAAGAGCTTTGCGGCATGCTCGACGATTGGACATTTTGTAAAGAGTACGGCGATTTACCTCAAGAGGTCATAGACTTTATTCATCAGCATAAGTTTCTTGGGCTCATCATTCCCGAGGAATATGGCGGCCTGCATTTCTCAGCCTACGCACAAACTCGGATATTGACAAAAATCAGCGCGGTAAATGGCATAGCGGCTTTTTACATCGCGGTTCCCAACTCGCTGGGGCCGGGTGAATTGTTAATGAAATACGGTACGGATGAGCAGCGTAAACATTATTTACCGCGCTTAGCAGATGGTCGTGATTTACCTTGCTTCGGCTTAACTTCCCCAAGAGCTGGCTCGGATGCCGGCGCTATTCCTGACACTGGCGTGGTCTGTGAAGGTGAGTTCGAAGGCAAAAAAGTACTTGGTATCAAACTCAATTTCGACAAACGCTATATTACCTTAGCTCCGATCGCCACGGTAATTGGCCTAGCCTTTAAATTATTCGACCCAGATAACCTAATCGGTAGTGAGGAAGACCGAGGAATTACATGTGCACTAATCCCACGCAACATTAAAGGCATAGAAATCGGGCGTCGGCATTTTCCGGTTGGCACGCCATTTCACAATGGGCCAATTCGCGGGCGCGATGTATTTATACCCATGAGTTACATCATCGGTGGGCAAGAGATGGTGGGTCAAGGCTGGCGTATGTTGGTCGAGTGTTTGTCAGTGGGGCGCTGCATTACCTTGCCGTCGGTATCCAACTCGATTGGTAAAAACGTGATGGCAACAACCGGCGCTTACACAGCGATACGGCGTCAATTCAATTCTGCCATTGCTAACTTCGAAGGTATTCAAGAGGCACTGGCACGGATTGCAGGCTTTAGTTACATTATTGAATCGGCGGTGAGTGTAACCGCTACGGCGATTGACGCAGGAGAAAATCCATCGGTTCCATCGGCCATCTTAAAATACCACTGCACTGAAATGGCTCGCACTATTTTGAACGACGGCATGGATATCAATGCCGGTAAGGCGGTGATACAAGGGCCAAAAAATTACATCGCTAACTTGTATGCTAGCTTCCCAGTGGCGATCACAGTGGAGGGAGCCAATATCTTAACTCGAAGTCTTATTATTTTTGGCCAAGGGGCGATACGTTGCCACCCCTATGTACTAACAGAAATGGAAGCTGCCGGTGAAGACGATCTGAAAAAGTTTGACAGCGCTTTGTTCGGCCACATTGGGTTTGCCATCAGTAATATTGTGCGGTCTAAAGCCTTGGCCGTCTTCGGCACAGTGTTATCCAACAGAAGCCCGAGCTTTACTAAGCCTTATTACGACGCGCTCGAACGTTATAGTGCCAGCTTTGCAGTTGCCTCTGATGTGGCCATGCTTACCATGGGTGGTAGCCTAAAATTCAGAGAAATGACGTCTGCCAGATTGGGCGATCTGCTGAGCTGTTTGTATTTGGGTTCTATGGTGCTGAAGCGTTTTGAAAATGAAGGTTCACCGGCAGACGACCAACCCTTCGTCGAGTACGCCTTAGACCATTTACTCTTCGAGTTTGAGCAACAGTACAAGCGCTTTGCCAACAACATGGGTGTGCCCGCGGTTGGGCCACTATTAAAATTGGTCGCGTTTCCGATTGGTTCTTACCGTAAACCACCCTCTGACGAAACTATCAGATCAGTAGCCAAGCTAATAAGCAGGCCGAGTGAAACTCGCGAGCGTGCTATCAGTGGTATCTACGCCACCGATGAAAACCCTGCTGGCAAGATGGGTGATGTGATGCAAATGGTGTATGACTTGAATCACCTCGGGAAAAAGATTCGCGAGGCTGTTAAAGAGGGCAAAATTTCAGACATCATAGGTTTCGAGCAAATCAATCAAGCCGAAGCCGCAGGTGTGCTTAGCAAAGAGGAGGCCGACAAGGTGCGAGAACTTGACGCCGCGCGAATGGAATTTATCCATGTTGACGATTTTGCTTACAACGAAATCGGTCGCAATCCACTGCGCGAGAAATCTTGGAATTGAAAAAATGCGCCTATTTCAGAGCTTAGAGGAACCTTATCACCTCCAACACACGAGATAGGCATGTGGCCGTCATTTAGACCTGACTCTTCAAACTCAACAATGCGAATCTATACATGCAAATATTATGGTGTCATTATCTAACGCCTAAAGTTACCTTGCTGGTGACTAAAAACTAGAGGTGAGAGTGATGCAATCAGAAATTGTCTTGGTAACCGGTGCTTCATCGGGGATTGGTGAAGAGCTGGCAAAAAACTTTGCTAAGGGCGGATATGATCTTGTGCTGGTTGCGCGCAGTGAGGACAAACTAAAAGCTCTGGCGCGTGAACTTAAGCGGGATACTGATGCAACAGTATGGGTTGAGTTTGCTGATCTATCGCGCCAAGGCGCGGCTAAAAAATTAGCCACAAGTTTAAAGCGGCAAGGGTTAGAGGTGAGCATCTTGGTCAACTGTGCCGGGGTGCTAGAGAACGGTCGTTTTGTTGATTTACCTAGTGGCTCGCAGCAGGGATTGATTGATCTAAATGTTTCTGGGCTTACTAATATGCTGATTCATTTTCTGCCGCCGATGGTCAAGCGAGGTAAGGGGCGAGTACTTAACGTGGCCTCCATCGCGGGGTTTCAGCCAATACCAGGCCTAGCCACCTATGCGGCGACTAAGGCATACGTGCTCTCGCTATCAGAATCACTTGCAGAAGAATTATCTGGCAGCGGTGTTTCGGTCACCGCATTGTGTCCAGGCGTCACTGCGACCAATATGGTTGCCCAAGCGCAGAAGAAAAGTGGTGGATTCAATTTTCCTGCGTTCGTTGTTGGAGAGGTTGAACATGTAGCTGCTCAGGGCTACAAGGCCTGCTTGAACGGCGATGTAATTTGCATTCCCGGTGCCGTGAATCTGGCCGCGACTATCATCGGCAGAGCCACTCCAAAATGGTTGTTACGTCGTATTTCAGGCGCAATGGGCCGATACACTCAAGGTGATTGATTAAATGAGATCTCTGCATATTTAAAATTACTTTTCTGGTAATAAACCAAAGAGTCGGTTTGCCGTGGCAATTTCTTTATTTTCTTGTTCTGAAAGGGTTTCTAGCTCAGGAAAAGCGACCCTATCACCAGCACATATTCCGACGATGTTGTGAATGAGTAACATAAATATATTCACTTTTTCTACTGCCTACTGGTGGAGTAGCTAAGCTGTTAACGAAAAGCGCCGACTATGCTCGGCACTCTGCTCAATTCTATTTTGATCAGATTTCACAAGCGCTCTGTAGCTGGGTGCATTATCGTTTATTTACCCTATTTGGCTCAGCTATTTTTTACGCGTTCAATTTTTAAATGAACATAAAATCCAAATTATTGACGGGGCCATTTAACCTTAAAGTGGCTTTCGAGTATTGCAACAAAGCAATTGGTTTAATGGTGCGTCTAGGAATAAGCAATATTTTCTATGTTTAATCTATTTATTTCAGAATAAATCGTCTATTTTTTAGCGCTTTATGATGGATGATGCTGAAAAAAGTTTTGGATAGCGGATTTTTATTTGTACTAAAACACTCAGGGAAAGGCTTAAAGTATATTGCCGGGAGCGACCTTTTTTGATCAAAACAGTATGAATCCTGAGTGTTTAGGCCAAATTCGCTATCGAGAATTAGGCTTCCTTGTCACCTGTGTGTCATTTATCATTTTATTGGATATAGTACGTATGTCTATTATTTAGACAATTTAGCTAGACATTAACCTGCAACTTGTCAGGTAAATATCTAAACTCTACAACCCCTCACATAGGAACTAAAAATGAATGCTCAAAAGAATGCTTTGAAAGGCATGCTCTATTGTGCGTCGCTTTCCCTAATTACCATGTCTGTCGCCTCGGCGGGTGTGAATAATAGCGATTCATCAATAGTGCTCTCAACCCCCAATTCAATCTCAGGTAATAATATTGCCGTCGCTGTCGCTGTCGATAAGCGTGGGCTTCTCGGTAGCAATTACGGAAAATACCGATCCGTAGATGCGGCTCGAGCGATTCCCAACCGTTACATCGTGGTTTACAAAGACGACTATGTAAATAAAATGGCAAGGACAATGGCCGGAGGAAGCCTCGGAATTCTAAGCACTAATATGGTTAAGAATTTTAAGGCTCAAGCGGTGACTGACCTGACGACTAGCTTGGCTGCAAACCATGATATGAAAGTGACTCACACCTTCGGTCATGCTCTTGGCGGATTTGCAGCACAAATGAGCGATAAAACGCTCGCGGCCTTTATCAACGACCCTAGCGTAGACTACATTGAGCAAGATCAGCTTATGTATGCAACAGCTATACAAAGTAACGCAACGTGGGGATTGGATCGTATAGATCAGCCAGACCTTCCGTTAGACGGTTTCTATGAATACAATTTTGACGGTACCGGAGTCGATGCCTACATTGTCGATACAGGTATTCGTGCTTCACATAGCCAGTTTGGTGGGCGCGTAAGCGGTGGTTTCGATGCTATTGGCGACGGTCAAGGCACTAACGATTGTAATGGCCACGGTACTCACGTTGCCGGAACGGTCGGATCATCAACTTATGGTGTAGCAAAAAATGTGAATTTGATTCCAGTACGTGTTCTTAGCTGTAGCGGCAGCGGTAGTAATGCCGGTGTAATCAACGGTGTTAACTTCGTTGCACAGAATGCGTCAGGGCCTTCAGTAGCGAATATGAGTCTTGGCGGTGGTAACTCGACAGCGCTGGATAATGCTGTTATCGGAGCGATCAATCAAGGCGTAACCTTTGTTGTAGCCGCTGGTAATTCTAATGCCAATGCTTGTTCTGGTTCACCTAATCGTGTCGGACCAGCACTGACTATCGGATCTACGACTTCTTCTGATGCGCGTTCGAGCTTTTCTAACTTCGGTTCTTGCGTTGATATGTTTGCACCAGGATCTTCAATCACTTCGGCTTGGTACACTAGCAATAGTGCAACAAATACCATCAGTGGCACATCTATGGCAGCTCCACACGTTGCTGGTGTCGCGGCTTTGTATTTGGATGAAACGCCTTCGGCAACACCCGCACAGGTTGAAGTTGCTCTGGAAAGTGCAGCCGTTACCGGCCGACTCAGTGGCATAGGCTCTGGTTCACCTAATCTACTTGTACAATCTCTGCTAGGTGGTGGCGGTGGCGGCCCTGGTCCTGATCCGATCTGCGCATACGACGATAATTTCACTTCTTCAACAGGATGGCAGAACCTATCGAGCTCTACTTGCTCTACGGGAACTTACGTTCGCACTAATCCGACGCAAGTCACCAATGGCGGTGTAATAACACAAGTTGGTGGTGATGCAGGCGGAGACGGATTTGCTCTATTTACAGCGGTCAATACATCAGCTGGAGCAAATGATGTTGATGGCGGTGAATGTATTGCACAATCGCCAAACGTTAATGTTAGCGAAAGCTCTACACTCTCTTTGGCTTGGTTCCATGGTCAACGTGATACTGGCGACGATCCATCTGGTGATTTCTTCGGTATTGAGTATTCGGTAAATGGTGGTTCTAGTTTTAATTGCCTTGTATCGATTGGCGACACCCAAACTCAAGCTCAATGGCAGAATGCTAGTGCAGCGATACCCGCTGGATCTAACGTTCTAATTCGAGTCAGAGCAAGTGACGGATCTGGACCAGGAGACCTGATCGAGGGCGGGCTTGATTCCGTTAAGATTTGCCCAAACTAAGATAAAATGGGCACCATCGGGCTGACGCTGCTTTCATAGGTGGTGGTCTCGGCCCTTTGTTAAAACTCGGCTAGCTATGTTCACATTCGGGCATAGCTAGCCGTTTTACTAAAAGAGACCTCTAAAAAAGAAAGATATAAAGAATAAAAGGGCGCTGACTGATGCACACCATATCCATTTACTCCCCCATTTCACTAGATCCCACTTAAATATTACTCTATAGCGTCTATTCGAATTTCTAGTCAATTTCTAGTCAATTTCTAGTCGAAAGCGTTCCCAACGCGACGTATATGGATACTCCCCCTAGCTCCCCCAATTAGCTCCCTCATTACTGACCTCAACTAGCAGCAGAAGATCTTCGCCGGTGGTGAGAATGATATGCCAAAAGTGTGTTTGTGTTGGCGGCCTTGGATCGGTATGCACCAAGGGTGACTAGCGAGGCGCTACTAAACAGGGGAGGCGTTTAGACTTGGCCAGAGCTTGCTGATAGCGCAAAAGCAAAAGCCCCCATGCGATACCGCATAGGGGCTTTTGTGTTTACTGACAGTATGCCTTTAAAATCGTTGAGTAAACCGGACTCCAAATTCACTCGCATCATTCGCTAGGATTACCAGGACATAGTCACCGGTGTTGAGTCGGCCTGACTCGTAGCGCTCATCGGTAACATTTCGACCATAAAAGCCCATCGCCCAGTTCTCATCGGGTGACTGATAGCTTATATCGAAGTTGAGTAATGAGCGGCTATCGATTTGAGTTAAGCGACCGGGGTCTGAACTCGGCTCTCCAAATAAGTCATCACGATATGAGTAGTCAGCGCGCATGGTCACTGAACCCCCAGTGCTGGCCCAAGGGAATGTGTATTCCGGGCTGATAGATGCTGTGAATTCAGGGGTAAGCGGTGCCACCACAAATGGGTTGGGGTTATCGACATCGACGTCAATATAGCCAAACGATGTATTTATAAAGAAGCCACTACTTGGGCTCCACGAACTCTCCCATTCAATGCCCCTCGAGGTTTGATCCACGATGATGTTGACCGTATTAAAACCTTCAGCTGTAGTGTTACTCACTTGGTAGGGAAGGTCTTCGTATTCGGTATTAAATACCGCAAGGCTCATCTTGAAATTGTCGGTCAACTGACCTTTGATGCCAGCTTCGTAATTAATCGCAGTAATATTTTCTAAGTTTTGATCAAAGCAATTGGGTCTGCTTACGTTTCCTGGCTGAGTGAAGTCAAGTGAATCAAATAGACAGAATGGGCGCGGGTTAAACTGGCCAGATTGAAAGCCGCTGGCAACCGACCCGTAAACCGACATGCCGTTATCCAGCGCATAGGTTGTAGAGAGGTCCCAACTAACCTCATCAAATTTTTCAGAGGCGACTGTGTCGATCAAGCCAAAAATGAGATTAACACCGGCGTCTTTCTCGTCTTCTGTATAGCGTAGGCCACCAGACAGTCTTAAGCGATCAGTTACGTCAAAGCCTACGTTTCCATAAACCGCAAAACTGGTGACTTCCTGCGACAGAGTTTCACTACCGCCGCCGCCATTAAAGGTAAAGTCAGGCTGATCGTTAAAGCCATCTTCCTCGAAATAGTAGATGCCAGTAACAACATCAAAGCGATCGTAGGTGGCGTTTAGCTGCAGTTCATAAGAACTTTGGTCGGCTTCTCCGTTTTCGCCAAATGCTAGGAAATTGGTAGCCGTACTGTCGTCGTCCAAACCGGCGGTATAGTCGGAGGTGCGAGTGCTGGCAACCAACTTCAGGCTTACTGTGTCGGAGAACGCATAATCAGCGGTTGCGGAAAAACCTGACGCCGAGTTTGAAACGTTAACTAGATCAGCTTGCCCAGTGGCATTGTCAAAACGGTCAGCGGCTAGATTAGCATTAGATAAACCAGACTGAGCGACCGCACCATTGGGAATTTCGTCAATTAATGTGGTGTACGGATTTAAGCCATTGTCTGCATCATTTGCATCCGCGGTTAGGAGTAGTGAAAATCTTTCGTTCGGTGTCCATGCAAGACTCAGACGACCCGCCAAATCTTCAGTTTCACCGACTTCAGTGCTGGTACTTAAACTAGTGAAATTACCAAGGCCATCGCGCTTGTTATAGCCCGCGGACAGCGAAACGCCAACCGTGTCGCTAAGTCGATAGCTACCGAAGTATTGGCCGTTAATACGGCCGCGACTGCCAGCTTGTAGCGAAATTTTAGAGCTTGTTTCTTCTCCGGGTTTGCGGGTGATAATATTAATCGCCCCACCAATTGAGTTACGGCCATATAAGGTGCCTTGTGGGCCGCGCAGCACTTCCACTCGCTCTGCATCAGCTAGGTTCCAGTTTTGCCCGACTTGGCGACCTAGGTAAACACCGTCAACATAGATGCCAACCCCAGGGTCAGTGGTGATGAGGTGGTCTTGTAAACCGATGCCACGAATAAAAGGGTTGGCCGAAGACGTTTGGCCTGCCGAAAAGTTAGTCATGGTTAAATTAGGTACAAACTTGCCAACGTCATTGATGTCAACGATGCCAGCTCTTTCAATGGTATCCGCAGTAAACGCAGTAATCGCGACGGGCACCTCATAAATGTTTTGCTCGCGTTTGGCTGCGGTGACGATGATCTCTTCAAACACTGTTGGTTTATCGCGATCGTTGTTCTGTGCCAATACGGGTGAAATGCCAGTTATTGAAAGTATTAGCGCGGGCGCAATGATATTTTTTAGGTTCATTTTACTATCCTATGTAATTTGAATTTGTTACGTTTTATGTCACAAGTATAGTCGTCCTCAATACAAAAAAATATAGCCTAAGTCATTTTGCTCGCTCTCTAATGAGCGCAGGTATAAGAATATAAAAAGGTAATAGAAACTTGGCATTAAATGCCAGACAGCATAGCCATGAATACAGCAGCGCTATGCCAAACCGAGGCAAAGTCGTTGATAAATTGTGCCTACTTCTTGGTTCCGAAATCAGCGTGCATTAGTTAGTTTGAAAAAGCAGTTAGCTGGAAAAAGGTTCTCTTGTTTTAATTAATGAGGACTTAACGATTGATGTGTTAGTTTCGGCGCAGTCGTGAAACGGCTCAAGCAGGCCGTCTAACTCATCGATAGATCTCAATATCATTTTCGCGATATAGCAATCGTCGCCTGTTACCCTATCGCAA
>JAFMHC010000329.1 GCA_017854775.1 Gammaproteobacteria bacterium
ATTTTGTTTTTCTGCGGTTTGCCTTTGGCTTGCCAGTATTGAATCGCCATTTTCATAGCGACTTCAACACTGATTGACCCTGAGTCGGCTAAAAATACGTGTTGCAGGTTATCCGGGGTAATTTCAATCAATGACTGACAAAGCTGCACCGCGGGCCGATGCGTAATACCGCCAAACATGACGTGTGCCATTTTATCAATCTGGTCTTTAGCGGCTTGGTTTAAGCGTGGGTGGTTGTAGCCGTGAATGGCACACCACCAAGAGGCCATACCATCGATTAGCGTACGCCCGTCGGCTAGCGTTAAGCGCACACCGTCTGCGCTCTCGACTAACTGAGTTGGAAGCGGTTGCGTTGCTGAGGTGTAGGGATGCCAGACGTGCTTGGCGTCAAAGGCTAGCACCGCCTTATCGTCGGGGTAATTCATCTTGGGTACCAGTTATGTTGGTAGAGGCGGATGTTTAGAAAAACAGTAACTTGATAATGAAGGCAACGATGACAATGTTGAGCGTCATCTTAATCGCTCCAATACCGCGTTCAATTTGCACGTTTGCCGCGATCCAAGCGCCAATCCAGGTGCCGATACCAAGCGCTATACCATACTTCCAAACCAATTCAATCTGCGACGCGAACACCGTAAGGGCTACTGATGTGTAGCAAAGAACAATGAATACTTTGTGCGCGTTGGTCGTGATTAGATCGAGCTGCATAACTCTATTGAGCACTGGCATGAGAAGAAAACCGACGCCGATATGAATAAAGCCACCCCAGAAGCCGATCAATACCATGAGTGCATGGCCGGCAATCAAGCGGTTTTTTGAAGGCGATTGATTCGGCTCTATGGTCTTTGCTTGAGGCAGAGACATCACAATCAGTACCACCACCATAATAATGGCAAGTAGATTGTTGAATTGGTCATTGGGCACTCGTGCGGCTAGGGTCGCGCCGATTAAGGTGCCCGGTATAGTGCAGGCTCCAAGGCTGAGACTCAGCTTGAAATTTGAAAAGCCCTTTCGGTAAAACGCCCATACGGCTGAAATGTTTTGTGGAAGAATAGCAATTCGATTAGTGCCATTGGCCACTGTTCCGGGCACACCAAGAAAAATCATAATTGGCACTGATAGCATTGATCCACCACCTGCCATTACATTTAGAAAGCCGGTGGCGACACCGGTGATTACAAGTAGGATCAATTCGAGCATCGCGCAATTGTAACCAAAGCAATGCTATAAGTGACCCCTAAGTGACAAATAATTTGTTAAACTTCGTATTATGAGACTTCAAAACAATTCGACCAGCAAACAAAGATGGAGCAGACACTCCAATTCTCGCTTAGAAAGCTCTCAACCTATGTCTCTTTCGTTCTAGAGATAGGCTGAAATCACTCTATGCAATTGTTTAGTCAAACTTATCCGCAATCCTATTCACCTTCAAGTGACTCTTCGATGCCCGTGCTGATCATTCCTGGCCTCTTTGGTTCGACCGCTAATTGGCGAAGTTTTGCTAAACAGCTCGGCGAATATTGCCCTGTAATCGTGATCGATCAGCGTAATCACGGTCGCTCGCCGCATGTTGATTCACATAGCTATTCAGACATGGTTGGCGATTTACTAGAGTTCATCGATAACCTCGGGTTGGGAAAAATCAACCTGTGTGGTCACAGCATGGGTGGCAAGGTTGCTATGGCATTTGCCTTGATGCACCCTGAGCGAGTTAACCGTTTAGCGGTGCTAGATATTGCACCGGTCGAATATAGCCATACTCATGCACCGTATCTAGAAAAATTGATTGAGCTTGATCTAGATCTTTTGCAATCGCGCAATGCGGCTGATCAATTGCTAAAGCACGCAATTCCGGACACCTCGACCCGCCTATTTTTACTGCAAAGCTTGGCGGGTACAGCGGGTAAATTTCATTGGCGACTAAATTTGCCCGTTTTGTTAAGGGATATGCCGAAAATTCTCAGCTTCCCATTTTCACAACTTGCCGGTCTTAGCAATACCGGTGAGACCCTATTTGTCTCAGGTGAGAAATCTGACTATTTGCTAGATTCACATCATGACCAAATAGTTAAGTTTTTCCCTGCAGCTCACTTTAAAGCTATTCCTAAGGCGGGGCATTGGTTGCATGCTGAACAGCCTCAAGCTGTGCTAGATAGCGTATTGAACTTTTTGCAAGTTGGTAAGAATAATGACTGATTTAAGTAAGGAAACTGACCAGCAACAGGTCAATTACAGCGTAATGGATAAAAAACGAAAATATGCGCTTTTAATTGAGGCGCACTCTACCGATTTATATAAGTACGCCCTGTGGCTGTGTAAAGACAAGCATATGGCCGAAGACGTGATGCAGGAGGCCTTCTTGCGAGCGTGGAAATCACTAGATAGTCTACGCGAAGCGAAAGCGGCAAAAGGCTGGTTATTTACCATTTTTCGCCGAGAGCATGCGCGCCAGTTTGAGAGAAAACAGTTTAAGTACTCCGACGTTGAATCAATGGATACCATTGAAGACGATAGGCACATGGGTTACGACGACCGGCCGGAGGCTTTTGCGCTGAGAAATGCCTTAAAGCGCTTGCCGCAGGATTATCGTGAGCCCTTAGAAATGCAAGTATTGGGTGGCTTTTCATGCGATGAAATTGCTCAGATCTTGAGTATTAGTTCAAGTGCCGTGATGACGAGATTATTTAGAGCGCGCAAAAAAATGCGTGTGATATTAGGCCAAGAAACAGCGCCTCATTTGGGAGTGGTTGGAGACTAGTCTGATTTTTGGCAAACGTCTAAATGCAGTAGAAGTCAAATCAAGTAGACCTAAGTAGCTTATAAAGAAATGAATTTAGTTTATAAAAAAATGAAATGTTTAGAGTTTAAACGTCTTGCCTTGTCGGACCCGAATTCTAGTGAGCATAATTTTGTTGAGCACAGTGCAAACTGTCCTCAGTGCTTGAAGTATGTTGGCGGGGTGCGCCAGATGGATGCTGACCTTGCGAGCAGTGTTGATGTTGTTATACCGAGTGACCTAATGGCGCGCTTGCAACTCAACCAAGAACTGAGTGAGGAAGTCGAATATGGCGCTAATAAATCGTCATTATCGATACGCCGTTATGCGATTGCTGCGAGTTTTGCATTAGTCGTATTTGTAGCAGGCTTTATGGCAAGCAACCAATTTTCTGGCAATACTAGCATTGGCCAAGATTATCAGGCTTTGTTGTCAGGGGTCGTGGAGCACATGAACGAGCAGGCAATTACCCCTGTTTGGAATCCCGAGCGCGCCAACTCAAGTGCGGCTGCGTTGCTAGCAAGTTATGACCCAGAGATAAAATTAAAGTTTTTGGATAGCCTACAGTTTAGTCGTATTTGCCCAATGGGGCAGTATAGGGGTTTACACGCTACGCTCGAGACGACTGATGGCCAAGTTACTTTTGCCTACATTAAAGGTAACTCGGTTAGTCACTTGCTTGATGCCGGTTACGAAGGTTATGTAAGTCGAATTAAACCAGTTAGAGGTGGTAATTTGATCATTATGAGCCGCACTAGCAAGGGATTAGAAGAAGCCGATAGTCAGCTTGAAAAAGCTATGTACTGGGATATTTAGTGATTTTTTTTGGAAATCGTATGTAATAAAGGTTCACCCATACAGCCATAGTCAGAGTGGCCAAGGTGGTTTTATTGTTTTTAAAGCCTATTTCTTCAGGGTTCACCTAGTTCTTCGACTCTCTCGTAACGAAGTTATCAAGATGCTGGTAGATCAAGAGTGAGTGATTGTAGCTTAGGACGGCAGCGTTGCTAACGAGACAGCCTTGAGCTCTAGCGCGTTTAAGCGCGTACCGTGTAAACAGCCTTGAGCTCCAGAGCGTTTAAGCGCGTGCCGGGTAAACAGCCTTGAGCTAAGCGTGTGCAGGGTAAACAGTCAGCCGA
>JAFMHC010000083.1 GCA_017854775.1 Gammaproteobacteria bacterium
CTAATTACTAACAATAAAAGCGACAAGGATACTTATCAAAGTAATGTAAAAAAATGTTCCGATGATTTGAAAAAAATGATGATGCAAGCCACTCGAAAGTCATCCATCATTGCGTCGAGACTCGATAGCACCTACCCCAAACGACTGATCCAAAACTACAAGAAAGGCACCCAAAAATCTTCGTTCACCAAGTTTAATCAGGAATTAGTTAAATTGGGTGACAGACGAAAAGCAATATCTTCAGTTGGCTTAACCGTTGATATACGTGATTCTGATCTGTTGCAAATAACAGATGCTCAGCAAAATTTGATCCCATTACTAGAACTTTATATCGAAGATAGCCATCAGAAGCTTAGCCATCTTGAAGAACTTTCAGAAAAGATCCAGCTATTCAAAAACATCATTAATAAACGTTTTAAGCACAAAAAGTTAGAGATTGAAATTGACGATGGGCTTGTATTCAGGTCGACTGTTGTTAAAGGTAAAAGCGGTACTTACGAAACAATACCAAGGACTAAATTATCGTCAGGTGAACAAAACGAGCTAATTTTATTCTTTAAGCTAATATTCGATTCAAAGCCGAATGACATGATTTTCATTGATGAACCTGAGCTTTCTTTACACATCTCATGGCAAAATAAATTCATTGATGACTTGAAAGGAATTACATCTATAAATGATGTTTCCATCGTCATCGCCACTCATTCACCGGATATAATAAATGACAATTGGGATCTCAAAATAGAGTTGAAAGGAATAGAGTGATGGAGCTACATATTACCCCGAACAGAATCGCCAATTCGATTCAACAAGACAACTCCTTTTCAGGAGCCCATTTACTTCTAGAAGGTCGAAAGGATATCCAACTTTTTAGCAAATTGGTTGACAAGAAAAATTGCAAAATCACGCAAACGCATGGAAAGCACAATATGCGGGAGGTATATCAAATTCTGTCTGATCGAAGCAATATTGTTAAAGTTGGCATTAGAGATGCGGATTTTTTAAGAATCAAAGGAAACGATAGTTATGACTCTGCGTACAACGATGATATTTATCCTACAGACTTACATGACATTGAGGGAATGGTTTTTGACTCAGAAAGTTTTTATGATTTTTTAGATATTGTCGATACTGGAAACAGGCTAGACAATTTCGAAAGTGATCATGGTGAAGTAAAAGACTTGATCTACAAGCTCGCTTATCCAATTGGATGCTTAAGGCTGGCAAATAAATTACATAACCTTGGCTTATGTTTCAAACCACGAAATACTGATGGTCCAAAATTTAGATACAACAAAATAATTTGCCAAAAAAATTTTTCATTTCAGGGTGAAGAAACACTAATAAATACCTTGATGAATTACTCAAGAAGTCGCACACCGAGCTTAGCTAACTATCAAACAATTTTGACCAAGCTTCAAGGTATAATTCAAATAGGTCATCCAGAGGGCGAAATTGTTAATGGGCATGACATAGTCGAATTAGTTTATATAATTTGCAAAAAAGGACTTAGATCCAGTTCCCATTCTCTTCTGAATTCATCATGTGTTTTCGATCTTTTTTCTCTCGCTTATAGTAAAAATGAATTCTCGAAAAGCCAGCTGCATTCCAAACTAGATGCATGGCAACAGAGTAATCGCGTCCAAATTTTAAAACCTTAGTGAAACTCCTTGGTAGCCTAGTGGGACTAGCGAAACCCACGCATTTTTAGCGGAACACCCATGCTAAGAAGATTATCATTATCCTTTTATATCAATTACTTGGTCGTCATTTCGCAAGGATATAGATTCTTATTTTTGAAAACTCTTGGGGTGGCTGATGAGATGGATACCTCGGTTCGCGGCAGCGATGTGCCAAAATGAGGTTTCAAATAACTATTCATCTAAGAGGTGCCGGGCAACGGGCTACTCGGACAGCCAACGGGCTACTCGGACAGCCACGATAACCCTTGATCACAAAAAAGGTGTCACGTCTTGAATTTTGAATCTCGTATTATTCGGCTCGCTTAGCCTTACTCTTCACGCGTAAAAATCGGTTGCGATATTTAGTCATAAAAGGCAAACCGGGATCGGTTTAATAGCGCGGACGATGATTTTTTGTCAGTACTGAAGCCAATTTAGAGAATGAATATTTAGACTGTTAGCGACACCTACACGTTACTTTATTGTGTGGATGGATATAGCAGCGGGAACCACCGCTCTACAATATCAATAGGAAAGCCCAACCGGACGGCTCCTCGTGGAGTGTCTGAGACCAGTAGTCCTTTTTTTGTTAGGGCGTATAAAACATCTCTGGCGGCGCGATCTTTCAACCCTGTAATTTCTATGACCTGACCGCGGTCGAACTCCCCCACAAGAAGGGCTTCGCGTAAAAGTGCGTAACTTCCTTTTGGTAATTCTTTCAGTTTAATCATTTCTTCTACATGGGTTTTCATGCGTTCTGATAACGTTTTAAAATCCAATAGCTTATGCATGAATTCAATTTGGTCTATGCAAACGCTCAAGAAAAATTCGCAAAAATCGATCAAGGCCGCCTGAGACAAATTACCGCGCCCATCAAGATCGCCACGGCGTGGCTCGTCGGCGGCTTGCAGCAATTTTTTATAATCATCGCTTCTACGTGCAAGCCCTCTGGCTACTGACCACAACTCACTACCGATATCCATCTCTTTAAGCGCAGCATAAGACATCAAACGTACTACCCGACCATTGCCATCAAAGAAAGGGTGTATCCATGCGTAACGATGATGTGATGCGGCAACAGAGATAATTCGATTGGACGTTGAGAGTTTTTTTGGGTCATAAGCTTCATCAAAACGATTTAAAAACCGATCTAGATTCTCTGGGCGCGGCGGTATATGTCGCCCGACCGTGACTACTCCATCTCGAAGTTTGCCGGGGATAACCTGCATTTTTTCTTGTGTGTCAGGATTTTCAACCCAGAGCAATTCTTCCGGCAAACGGCTACAAAATTCTTGGTGTATCCATTGACCGTATTTGCTAGAGAGCGGATAGATTTCTGGGGCTAAGCCATGGTCAATTATTTTTTGAACAGCGATATGCGCAACGGCCTCTTTTTGAAGCGCTCGTTTTTTCGGCTCCGATGAATATTCTTCGGACAGGGCTTTGTCTATATCTCTGGGGGTTGTGTCATGGCCTTCAATCAAATTTGAATAGTAGCAATTCATCGACCGTACAAGATTGCCAACTGATTTGCTCACTACAGGATTAAGCATCCCGGCAAACTTGTTTGCTTTTGAGACAAGATCAAAAGAAAGGTCATTTAATTTTTCAGTTCCTGCTCCCGGTAAAAGAGGTTCCATTAAGCTTACTGTTTCTGCCATTACAACACCTTTGTTTTTGCCACTAAATATATTCTGTATTACATATATATAACATATACTTGAGAGTATTAAAGGTTATTTAATCACCACTATATTTGCCACTAAGCGTTCTAGACCGCAAAGATTTAAATACGGGCACGATAGCCCTTGATGCGTTAAGCCTTGATGATGGTGGGCTCGCTTAGTTCTGTTTTTTTTATCCACGCTTATAAATCGGATGCGACATTCATGGTAAGCGACAGAATTCAAATATGACTGAACGGCTGCGAGTGGCTATGAAAGCCAGGCGACTTCAAGAACGCATCAAGGAAGGACGTTCATTATTTTTTGGGGCGGATTTCAACAATATTTAGTAGACCAATGCAGTGCTGATACTCGCCCAATGGTTTCTTCAGCTTGCCTAACAGAAGACTTAATCAGAGTCTCCTTAATCAGCTCTCTATATCCCTGAACAGTGAAAAAGTAAGGCTCGAGCAGTTCATGCCCACCAATAAAACCTAATACATACTCGCATTGCTGAAGGGTGGTAAATTGGGGGGCTAACGGCTAAAGCCCTTATTGTATAAGTGCTTTAGCCGTTGTCTGATTTAAGCGACTTACGCTTTGGCAATAACCGCTTTCGTGCCGCTAGGGCGAAGACAACAAGTATTGCTAGCGCAGCCGCGATAAGCTCACCGCTATGAGTGTGGTCACCGGCTGCATGGCCTGAATGCGCTAGCGCTATTGTTGATGTGCTGAGTGCGCTGTAAAAGAGGGTGAATTTAATAATGCCTTGCATAGTTATACTCCATTAATTTGTTGGATTGGTTTTTTTGGTAGCATCCCTTCGCTGATGATGAAATCGATAATATCAGCCAGTCCGTCGGCCTTTTTTAGGTTCGAAAATACAAACGGCTTGTCTCCACGCATGCGCTTGGTATCGCTGTCCATCACGTCTAACGATGCGCCGACCAAGGGTGCTAAATCTGTTTTATTAATAATCAGTAGGTCAGATTTGGTAATGCCGGGGCCTCCTTTTCGAGGTATTTTATCGCCGGCTGACACATCGATTACATAGAGTGTTAAGTCTGACAGTTCTGGGCTAAAGGTCGCCGACAAATTATCGCCGCCGCTTTCTACAAAGATGAGATCTAGCCCTGAGTGCCGAGCATTAAGCTCATCGATTGCCGCTAGGTTCATTGAGGCATCTTCGCGAATCGCCGTGTGTGGGCAGCCGCCGGTTTCGACACCAATAATACGGTCGGCCTCTAAGGCGTTATGTTGGGTTAGAAACGTGGCATCCTCCTGCGTATAGATGTCATTAGTGACCACCGCAATGTTGTAGCTGTCTCTGAGCGATGAACATAGCGATTTTAGCAGTGCCGTTTTACCGGACCCGACCGGGCCGCCGACGCCTATTCTTAAGGCTGATTTTTGCTGACTTTGTAACATGGCGTGTGTAACTCCTGTTTATCTTTGGTCGGACTAACCGACGGTTATCTTTGGTCGGATTAAGCGACTGTTATTTATGATCGGAATAACCGACTGTATTGATGTTCGTGCCAACAACTGGCAATCGCCAATGCAGGTAAGCTGGCGCCAATATCATCGTCGTTACAGTTAACTGCATGGTCTATTGCTAACAGAACTTTGGGCTGCAAAAGTTCGAGTAGTTGTTGTGATTGGGTTTGCCCCAGCGGCACTAGTTTGGTGGCTGCGGCAACTTGGTTTTCTAACCAAGACCATGCGTAGCCTAAGCCGGCATCGTTTTCGCCAATATTCCACTGAGCAGCGGCTAGGGCAAACGCGGAGACAAAACTAACCTCGGTCTGAGTGGCCAGCACATGGTCAATGCTGCCCGCGTCTAAGCCGCGTAACACGCGCATTAACGCCTGACCCGTGGCCACGTCGGTGAGGCGCAATTCATGTGTTTCTCGCAATGCCAAGGCGAACGAATTCCAGTGCTGTTGAGCCGCGTGATCCGCCTCTGAAAATGCCGACATCAAGCGTATTAGTAGCGGCAAATCACTCGCAGCAAGGACGTGCTGTAATTGAATTTCCAGCCATTGTGCTACGTCATCCATATTGTTTAGCCAGCCCTCTTCAGTGGCTGTCTCAAGCCCTTGCGAAAAAGCGTAAGCCCCAGTCGGAAGATTGGCGCTACAGAGTTGCAATAAGCGTAGCGTAGCTAAGCTCATTATTTAGAAGCTCGGTGACTAGTGTTAGTTGGGTGATTAGTGTTCATGAGTGGCGCTATGCTTAGGTTTTTCGCCATTGCTATGATAGGCGCCATTTTCAGGAATAAAAATACATTGCTCTTGGCTCACGCTAAGCCCAAGGCCGACCAGCATATCGCCCAATACATGGTCTGGCGTTATGCGCAGGGTTCGCTCGACTACTTGGATTTTTACATGCCGGTTGCCAAGGTGATAGCAGGCGCGAGCGAACAACACCCAGTCATCACAGGTTGCTAGCAACACCGTTTCAATAGCGCCATCAATGCGCACGGTTTTTCCACAGCTGGTTTGTAAATACTCACCGACACGCAATTGATGGCCGTGCTCTAGAAACAAGCCTACGTCATGGCCGTCGGTTGACACGGTTTTCAACCGCGCTTTGCTGCGTTGATCAAAGGTGAGTAAAAGCTTGATCTCGGGTTCTAGCGAGCCTTGGTGATCATCAAGTCGTTGATATATTTCTAACATTTCAGTACTCAAAATAAACAGTAAAGTTGCGCTAATGGCAACACGGTTGAGGGCTCACAGCTGAGTAATTCGCCATCAGCCAATACCTCATAGGTCTGCGGGTCGACCGAGATATCAGGTAAAGCATCGTTTAAGATCATGTCTTTTTTGCCAATATCGCGGGTATGCGAGCAAGCGACCAAGGGTCGTTTTAAGCCCAGTGTACTGGCTAAGTCATTTTCAATTGCGGCATTACTTACAAAGGTCACACTGGTTGTTACTGCCGCGCCGGGCTGGGCACCAAACATCTCGCGATAGTGAACCGGTTGGGGTGTTGGTATCGATGCGTTGGCATCGCCCATCGGTGCTGCTGCGATGAAGCCGCCTTTGATAATAAGGCTTGGCTTAATGCCAAATAGCGCGGGCTTCCAAAGCACCAAGTCAGCAAGTTTGCCGATTTCAATACTACCCACTTGGCTGCTAATACCATGCGCGATAGCCGGATTTATGGTGTATTTAGCGATGTATCGGCGAGCGCGAAAGTTATCGTGATCATCATCGTCTTCTGGCAATGCACCACGCTGCTCACGCATCTTATGTGCGGTTTGCCAGGTTCGAGTTATCACCTCACCGACTCGCCCCATCGCTTGAGAGTCAGAGGCAATCATGCTGAAGGCACCAAGATCATGAAGAATATCTTCGGCGGCGATTGTTTCCTTGCGGATTCTTGAATCGGCGAATGCCACGTCTTCGGCAATACTGCTATCGAGATGGTGGCAAACCATTAGCATGTCGAGATGCTCGTCGACAGTATTCACGGTATAAGGCCGAGTCGGGTTGGTTGATGACGGCAGCACGTTGGCTAGCCCTGCCGCCTTAATAATGTCTGGCGCATGGCCGCCACCAGCACCTTCGGTATGGTAAGTGTGAATTGTGCGGCCCTTAAATGCGTTTAAGGTGTCATCGACAAAGCCCGACTCATTCAAGGTGTCGGTGTGGATCGCAACCTGCACGTCATATTGGTCGGCCACCGACAGGCAGCAATCAATTGAGGCGGGCGTAGTGCCCCAATCCTCATGCAGCTTTAGGCCACAAGCGCCAGCTTCTAACTGCTCTCGCAGAGCCTCGGGTTGGCTTGCATTTCCCTTGCCCAGAAAACCGAAATTCATTGGCATATGATCGGTCGCGCTGAGCATTTTATGAATATTCCATGGCCCTGGTGAACAGGTAGTTGCCTTAGTGCCGGTCGCCGGGCCTGTTCCGCCGCCGATCATGGTGGTAACACCGGACATCATCGCTTCGTCAATTTGCTGTGGACAAATAAAATGGATGTGAGCGTCTATAGCGCCGGCGGTTAAGATTGAACCTTCGCCAGCGATAACTTCAGTGCCCGGACCAATTAATACGTTTACGTCATCTTGTACGTCTGGGTTGCCGGCCTTACCAATCGCCGAAATACGACCATTTTTAATCCCCACATCGGCTTTGACTATGCCCCAGTGATCAAGAATTAAAGCGTTAGTTATCACCGTATCGACCGATTCAGCGCAACTCGCTTGACTCTGGCCCATACCGTCCCTAATTACTTTACCGCCACCAAACTTAACTTCGTCACCATAATTGGTGTAGTCTTTTTCAACCTTAATCCATAGACTGGTATCAGCCAGACGTACCCTATCACCCGTGGTTGGGCCAAACATTTGTGCATAAGCCTCACGATCTACCGTGACCTCGCTTTGACTGTATTGTTCAGTTGGCAGATGTTGCTGCATATCAGCCTTACCCATCACCTCGCCACGAAAACCATAGATTTCTTGCTTGCCTGCGTATTGAACAAGCTCTACTTCACGACCTTGGCCAGGTTCGAAACGTACGGCGGTACCAGCAACGATGTTTAATCGATAGCCTTGACACGACTTTCGATCAAACTTAAGTGCTGGGTTAGTTTCATAAAAATGGTAGTGAGATCCAATTTGAATCGGGCGATCACCACTATTCTCAACCCATATTTTAAAGGTCACTCGGCCTTTATTTATAACAATGGGATCGTCGCCAACAATTATTTCGCCTGGCTTCATACTCTAACTCCTTAATTTATGGGCTGGTGTACGGTTACTAATTTTGTGCCGTCGGGGAAGGTTGCTTCCACCTGAACTTCATCAACCAACTCGGCGACCCCAGGCATTACCTGATCGCACCTTAAAACCTCTCGGCCTTCGCTCATTAACTCGGCAACTGTTTTGCCATCTCGAGCGCCCTCGATAATAATCATACTTAGATAGGCCACGGTCTCAGGGTAGTTAAGCTTCACTCCTCTGAGTAAGCGTCGTTCAGCTAAAAGTGCAGCGGTGAATAGGAGTAGTTTGTCTTTCTCTCTTGGCAATAGGTCCATAAGGTCAATGCTCTCTTAATGCTTAGATTTAATTAGTGCTCAGGGTTAACTATCTTGTTAAATTCTTTACGCTTGGCTCAACAGGCCCAAATACGTGGCGAACATGCTGCTCTATCTAACAGCAATGGGCGCAGCACAAACCAGGCTTTGCTGAATACCGCTCGTGCGTGAGTTGTGCTTGGCCCGATATATCGAAGCACCAGCCAATGCTTGACTAAACTGACTCCGGCCATTCCTTGCTTGCTCTCTCGAGTGGTCTGACAAATAGCTTGAAGCTCAGCAATAACCGCAGGCTCTAGCCCATCATCAAATGGGCCTGCGACAAACAACCCATTACAACTTTGTCCATTTAAACCGGCTGAACTAGCGAGAAAGTTTTTATCTTCAGCATTGAATTTCCAGCGTTCAAGCCAATCGACTTGCCCTTTATAGACAATCTCGAAGGTTTGGCGCAGTTCCCCTTCGGTGAAAAGCTCATTGCTGGCGGGCAAACCTAGGCTGCAAATATCCCAGCCGATAAATTTCCCACCCTCCTCAATCTCGACTTTAGTATCGCTGCGGCCAAAAGAGCGCGAATAGAATAATGTTTCCATTGGCAACCATTCTAAACTTGCGCCAGCCTTTATCGTCAGTTGGTTGGATTGAAATTGTGGCTTTGCATTTTTGCGTGCGCCATATAAACGGCCAGCGCCCGGAGTGGTGATAAGCGCCTTGCTATTCGCCTCGACTATCGCCGTAATGGTGAGCGAGTCACCAGAAACCAGCCCGCCAGGAGGGTGCAAAATATATAAGTGAGCAATCTCATTGCCTTCGGGATAGAACGATTTTTGAATGTGTAACGGCCCTCGTCGGTGGCATGAGACAAGTCTAGCGCCAGCCTCGCGGTTGGCGACTATGAGATTTAGCTGCGCTTGCCAACGCCCATTACTCATGGCCAGAGCGGCATCTTCAGCCGAGCTCAGAGATTGTCGGGTTTCGCGAGTATCGTCTTTGCTTGCTGACGGTGGCGGCACATTTATGATTTCCATATCGCACGACCACTGAAAATTAAATTGGAAATAAAACGAGGAGTTTCTGCCAGCTCAATATCATTGGCACCTAATAGGCGGCACAGTGCCGACAATGGTTGCACCATTTTAGAGCATCCTTTGCGCCGTTGGTGTGCTTGCTGAAAATCATTGAGAGAGTAAATTTCCACTGGCTCGGAGAATTTAGATTCAGCACCTGTAGTCAGGAGCCCTAATGATGTGCTCTTGCCAATGGCAAGGTAGTCTTTGCTTTGTGATGTTGAATAATCAGGCCACAGTCGCCCAGCCACTTGCCCAGTCACTTTTTTAGTCACTACTGCCGAGCAAACAGAGCCAACGACTCCTCCAACATAATTAATTGGTAAAGAGCGCTTTAATACCGCCGACGTTAGCGGTCCTAAAAGTTCTGATTGTAAGCACATGATCTTTAATCTAAATATTGTTTTAAACACGTCGTGTTTGATTGAGTAAAGATGCTTTCAGCAATTCCTATGCCAGAAATTCCCATGATAGAAATTATAGTCTTTCCTTAAGGCGCTATGCCTCGGCCATGACGGCTGCTTTTAGTCGCTGCCGCTGTTAATCAGTGATCGCTTGATTTTTCATCTGTGCAATGGCGAATCCCTGCCGTCAGTTGCAGCAAGGCTTGCTCAATCGTACGCTCGGGATCATGCATCTCAGAGAGTCCCCAGCCAATATTCAGTCTAAAACAATCAGAATATAATTTTCGTGTGGTGAATTGAGCGCCAAAACGAATATCAACCTGAACCGCATCTGCGACTGTTTGTAATTTGACATGGTTTAAACCGGGAACCTGAACCCAAAGGACCAAGCCTCCATTGGGTGCACTAACCGTCGAGCTTTGCGGTAAATTTTGCAGTAGTAAATGTCTGTATGCGCAAGCATTGGCAAATATTGTTTTGCGGATAGTTTGCAGGTGTTTTCGGTACTGCCCAGAGTTGATAAAGTCCGCCAAACTGGCCTGCATCAGGCTATTTTGACCGAGCCGCTCAGTGGCACAGATATCGACACAGGCTTGTAGGTATCGACCTGCCGAGCACCAGCCTATTCGTAGACCACTGGCTAAGGATTTTGAGACCGACGAGCACCAAAGTACATAGCCCTCGGTGTCCCAATGCTTTATAGGTAATGGGAAGATATTGTCGAATCCCAATTCGCTGTAAATTTCGTCTTCGATGATGGGCACTCGATACGTATTTGCCAGCGCAGCAAGCCTCTGTTTCTGCGCGATGGACAGGCTAATGCCATGCGGGTTCATGTGAGAACTACTAAGTAGCACTGCTTTAATTTCTTTGTTTTTGAGTTTTTGTTCAAGCTGCTGTAAATCTATTCCGTCAGAAGTGCACGGTATTTCAACTACCCTGCGAGACAAACTTGAAAGTAGCTTGAGCAAGCCGTTAAAGCATGGCGAGCTAATGGCAACCGCATCTCCTGGTTTGGTGGTGACCAATAACGCTGTTCGTATGGCATCCATACAGCCGCCGCTGATGAAGAGATCCTGGACGGTCAAAGGAAACCCAATGCCAGTAAAGTGTGTTGCGATTGCCCCTCTTAGTTCATAGATACCTTGCGGGTCTGAATAAGCATGTAAAAATTGATCGCCGAACTGCGCGGTTCGTTTGATGCTTTGTTTCAGTGATTTAAGTGGAATATTGGTGGGGCATAGTTGGCTGATCCCGAAAGGGTCAGATGCAAACTCTCCATTCTCATAGTAGCTGGAATAGTCGCCGGATTTAAATTTCGTTGATATGAGTCTTGAGCTACTGCGAAATTGTGGTAGTTCCGGAGTGTCGCGGTGGCTCAATGGCGTGGAAACAAAAAAACCTGACTTAGGATGAGTCACAACCCAGCCCATTTGTTCGAGACTGCGGTAGCTGTTCAACGCCGTGGTCATGCTGATATCCAATTGTTTTGTTAACTGCCTCAGCGATGGCAGGCGCTCACCAATGCTTAGCTTTTGGCTTTGTATGTCAGTGATGATCTGTTCAGCAATGGCTTTGTATTTCATAAATAACAATCAGCAGAGTTTAAATTCTGTACCCTATTTTTTTATTTTTATTGTATCTGTTATTTATTTCCAATCAATTGATAATAAGCAAACTCAACCACATTCTATTTGCAGCGAAAAACTATTTCATGACCACAAAAGATATTTTCATCAGCTTGGCTTTGATGGCCCTATGGGGTTTTAATTTCTCTGTAATCAAACTGGGTGCGATGCAAGTGGACCCAATATTGCTTACCGCATTACGCTTTACCTTTGCCGTTATTCCAGCAATTTTCTTTGTTCGCAGACCGCCTGAAGCGATAGGCTTCTTGATCGCCTATGGGCTTATATTTGGTTTGGGCGTTTGGGGCATGATGGTCTGGTCGATCAACCTTGGCGTGTCAGCAGGCATGGCGGGCTTGTTGATGGACATGAGCATCATATCGAGTTTAGTCTTAGGCTATATGTTGTTCAAAGAAGCTATAACGCTGAACAAAATTCTTGGCGCGGTGCTCGCTGTAAGTGGCCTGCTTGCTAGTCTGGCATTAACCGATGGTTCTGTTCCGTTACGAGCATTGCCGCTTACCCTGATTGCCGCATGTAGTTGGAGTTTGATGTCTGTGGTGGTTAAAAAATCGAAAACTAAGCACGTTTTCGCATTTAGCGTGTGGGGAATGTTATTTGCACCGTTGCCGCTAGTTCTGTTTGCTTATGCTTTTAACGGAATTCAACCCTTCGTCGATTTACCTGCGCAGCTTAATTCACAAGTCTGGTTTTCAATTTTATTTCAAGCGTACCCAACGACGTTACTGGGCTATTGGATCTGGAACAGGCTGACCGTTAAGTATCCGTTGTCAACGATGGCGCCGTTCACCCTATTAACACCCATTTTTGGCCTAATCGGCAGTGTCATTTTTTACCATGAGGGTGTCTCACCAATGAAACTTTTGGCCTATGCATTGATTTTGGGCGGCTTGCTTGTGAGCCAGTGGCAGCCGAAGAAAGCAGTCGCTGTCAGAGGGCACTAACTAAGAGTAAGGCAACAATTAAATCATCGGCCTTGTTGTGCTGCCCCTTCAGGCTTGAATTGAAAGTAAAGCGAAGATTAATTTAGTTCTTCGATTAGTTTGATTATCTCTTCTGTGCTCTCGCCCAGGCTTCTTAATTGCATCCTTATCACGCCTTGCTTGTCGACCAGAGTAATGACATTTGAATGCGAGATATCACCTTCTCCCATGGGCTTGTAGCGCACATCAAATAGAGCCGACAGCGTTAAAATATCATCTGCTGAACCGACTAAGATTTGCCAGTTTTGATCATCCAAATCTTGGTTGAGCATATACTCCTTAACTCGCTCAACCGTGTCTCGTTCGGGGTCGAGAGTCACAAGTATAACGATAGTCTTTTTCTTAACCTCTTCGGGCAGCGCGTTTACAATAGACTTAATACGCGTGATGATAACTGGGCAAGTATGTTCACAGTATGTGTAAACAAAAGCTAGCAGCCTAACCTCACCTTCTAGTTCGGTGATGTTGAAGGAGTCACCATGCTGGTCTTGCCACGATGATTCAATATGGTAGACGGATGCGTCTGGCAATGTTTGCTTCCCACCCTCACTGTCTGCGTTTGCCATATTGGGCAGTATCAGAAACATATAAAAGAGCGCTAATAAGGCTGTTTTTTCATAAAGTAAGTATTTTCATAGGGTCAAATTCCTGAAGTGTTATAGGTCTTTAGCACACCTAAAGCCCAAGGAGTTCAAGGTATAATTGGCGGAATAGCTACTGCGTAGCGCATAACGCATGAAGGCCGCGTAATCCGAGGGGTCAACAGAGGATGCCGCTCCGCGCCACAAAATAGGGTCATGTGGGAAATTGCTGGTATACGACACGGTTTCTTGTGGTCGTAATGTTACTGAGCTCCAAGAGGTCCAAAATACAAAACTGGTAAAAGCATGAAGGTTGTCGTCAGACAGCGCAAGTGATTTTGTGAATGCATACTGCTCCTTTAAGGCGCTCGCTTCGGCTGTTTTAGCCGTCTGAAAAATAGACGCGTAGTGCCCTTTAACCGTATCGATGGCATTTTTGCGCTCATTTGAAATAGTTATTACACCTGTATCCGGCGCATAGGTATTTTTCTTTAACTCATATTTTAACGAAACGGCGACTACATCCTGTTGTAGTTGGCTTAGTTGCTCGCTATTCGATTGATACTGTTGTAGCGCTAGAATATCTAACAAGGCTACGGCCTCACGGTGCAACCAATCAGCGCTCCAATCCGGAGCCAGGTAGCTACCGTGTCCCCAGATCGAGCCGCGCTGCATTCCCCCAATCGACAGCCAAACCTTCTGGCCTTGTAAAATATCTTCCTGGGTGTAGATAAGGGTGCCATCCTCTGACTGCACCGTCTTCGGTATTGGCGGTGCTTGATGATAGATCTCACCACCGAAATACAAAAGAATAGAAAACATCACTATCATAGAAGCTACAAGCACTAGCCATAGTCGTTTGATGGTAAACAAATTATTATATTTTGTTGGCATGGTGGGTCCCTATCTGAAAAATTGGAAAATTTTCGGATGTACCAAATGTCTAAAGCGCAGGCAGTACAGCCATGCTCTATTCACACACCAACAATACTAATCTAAGCAGCCAGTTTTATTCTTGATGAAGGTCAAGAAGCTCTGATTAATTGACCCTGAGGCTTGGTTCTGGTGTGACTAGGCATAAGCTTGAGAAATGCCATTTAATGATGTTTAGATCGAGACCTTGATTTTAGTCAATGAAATGCCGAGCGTTATCTACCATTATTCTAGTATATAGTGATGCTAACCAAGACGTAGGCGGACTGGACTGAAATCGTTAGTAAGTGGATAGAATATGAAACGTGAAAATGCTAATTACATCATTTATGCAATGTGTCTTTTATGGTGCGGGGTTTTGCTGGGTGTCTCTTTTATCGCAACTCCAGCTAAATTTTTGGTCGCCGAGCTCGATATTGTTACCGCCATTAAGGTCGGGCGCGCGACTTTCGAGGTTTACCATTACTTCGAAATTGCCGCTGTATGCCTAGTCTTTTTTGCCCTTTGTGCGTTTCGGGTGAGCAAAACGGTGTGGCTGTATTTCGGTATCTTGGGGTTGGTGCTTGCTGTGCAAACTTTTTTCGTTCAACCACGGTTGTTAGCGAACTCCGAAAAGCTTTTTACTGGAATCGCTATGCAGTCAAAATCATACGCGCATCTTTACTATATTTTTTGTGACTGCTTAAAGGCGGTATTGCTGATAAGTTTCTTACCAGCAATGAAGTTCATAAATACCGACGCATACGGCCTAACGAAAGCCAAGGTTACCGGACGCTAAGTTGTACACAAGACATCCCATAGTTTCTAAAGTGGTTTCTAACGTTGTTTCGAAAGCAGCTTTAAAGGTAGATCAATGAATACAACTCGCCAAGCCGGTTATTGGACTCTTTTTGCATCGGGATTTAGGCCATTTTTTATTGCTGCGGCGAGCCTATCAAGTTTGGCAATATCGTATTGGCTATTGTTATTTTTAGGCATAGTGCCAGCAACCGATCTGAACTATTACCCACCACTGACTTGGCATATGCACGAAATGGTGTATGGATATGCGGGTGCGGTAATAGCCGGTTTCTTACTGACCGCAGTCAAAGCTTGGACTGGCCTTGATACGCTACGTGGTTGGCCGTTGGCTATATTGTTTACCATCTGGTTAGGCGCACGTTGCCTGCCATTCCTCGGCACTGACTTTGTATGGTTAGTAGCGCTGCTTAATCCTCTATTCTTTATTTACTTAGGGCTAGCAATTGCCATACCCATTATAAAATCGGGTAATAATCGCAATTTATTCGTGGTGTTGATCATGCTGGTTCTAGCAATATCGAACGCCACCTTGCATGCGGCTCTTTTGGGGCTCTTTAATAGCGCTAGTTCTAACAGCCCTGTGATTGCAAATACTGCGATAGCCATCGCATTCTATTTACTGCTACTTCTGATCATTATTATTGCCGGGCGAGTTTTTCCGATGTTCAGCACTAACGGGTTAGGAGGAATTTACTCAGCAAAAAAATATCAATGGTTAGAGATTGCTTGTGTGCTTAGCTTTTTGATATTCGGGGTCGCCAATATTATTGACCAATCGGGTCAAAAACTCGCGCCTTTTATTTTGCTATTCCTTGCTGTATTGGTAGTTACGCTACATTCGCGACGAGTGGCTGGTTGGTTTCATTGGCGAATATGGACTAAGCCATTAATTTGGGTATTGCATGCAGGCTATTATTTTCTAATCGTCGGCGTATTGTTGACCGGGCTATCGGCTTACTACCCCGAGGCTCGTGTTCCAGGCTTGCATGCTATGTTAGCCGGTGGGTTAGGTTTAATTACACTAGGCATGATGGCGAGAGTAACTCTTGGACATACTGGGCGAGACATTCATCAACCAAATAAGTCGATATCGCTTGTTTTTATCCTTGTCGCCGTTGCCGCGCTGACCAGAGTATTTCTGCCATTAGTTGGCCCTAAGCTGTATTTATTATCACTTAAGCTCAGTGGTGTGTTTTGGAGCCTTGGCTTTCTACTTTTTATAGCATTATATATCCGAGCTCTTGTAACTCGGCGGGTTGATGGTGCTGAAGGGTAGTACAGGGAGGCTCTTTCAGAAATTCTGCGATTTTATCCAATAAGGTTGCCAGCACTATATTGCTTTTCGCATGGCTGAAAGCAGCAGCAGATTTTAACCGTTATTTGTCCATAATATAGTTGTGAAAGCAACAATGTTTGATATAAGATTGCTCAGGTGAGTTTTTTTTAAATAAGGACAGGTTTTCTTATGCGGTTTTCCTTCGCATTAGAAAGCATTTACTGGGTAGGGGAATGGTGATGAAGTAGGCGAACTCTGTTGGGTTCGTTGGATGAACTTCTGCCTGCCCGCTCAGCATTAGAGCATGGTTTGCTTCTTCATAAGCTCGCCGGGCAGCTTAGGTGCATCTTAAAGTTATCACGATACATTCCCCTCGACCTTTAGACCGCTGGTTTATTGTGTATCTTACATAATTATTTATCCAGCATAGTTTGTTCATCCTCACGATTCGATAAGCGGGCGGCCCTACGACTTCCCGTTTAATGCTTCAATGTATTTAATAATGGCTTTCTGAGTGGTTTTTTCAGTCAATCGGATTGCACTTTATTTTTACAATAAACTTAATAAGGAGTACCTACCACCATGTTAAAACTTAATCTGAGGAAGAGCTTAGTCGCCATAGGTGTCGCTAATATCTTGACTCTCTCTGTTCCAATAGTCGCTCACGGAGAAGACTTACAAAAAGTCTCACGTCCAAGC
>JAFMHC010000084.1 GCA_017854775.1 Gammaproteobacteria bacterium
CTGGGCTTCGGATTTGCTGCCATTCATTATTGAGCAAATTCGACAAATACAGAGTCGTCCAGCGAGTTGGCGCTTGAGTCCATGCGCCCTCTAAGCCACTGGTTACCGTGTCTTCAGAGTGGCCTTTGCCACACTTGTTTTTCCAACCAAGGCCTTGTTCTTCGAGCGGTGCAGCAGCGGGTTCGGCAGCAAGGCACTCGCCGGCCTTATGGGCTCCGTGCATTTTTCCAAATGTATGTCCGCCTGCGACTAATGCAACAACCTCTTCGTCGTTCATAGCCATACGCTTAAATGCCACACGAATGTTTTTAGCTGAACCCAGTGGGTCTGGAACTCCACGCGGCCCTTCTGGATTTACGTAGATCAAACCCATGTGCGTAGCGCCAAGAGGGCGTTGTAGCTGACCATCTTTTTGCTGCCGATCACTGGCAAGCATTTCGACTTCTGGACCCCAATAGACTAAATCAGGTTCCCAATCATCGGTACGTCCACCGGCGAAGCCGTAGGTCTCAAAGCCCATATTTTCTAAAGCCACATTGCCGGCCAATATCATCAAGTCTCCCCAAGATAATGCTTCGCCATATTTTTGCTTTATTGGCCAAAGTAGACGGCGTGCTTTGTCTAGGTTACCGTTATCAGGCCAACTATTTAGTGGATCGAAACGTTGTTGACCACCTTCTCCACCGCCACGGCCGTCTAGTGTTCGATACGTGCCAGCACTATGCCAAGACATGCGAATGAAGAATGGACCGTAGTTGCCGAAATCAGCCGGCCACCAATCTTGTGATGTAGTAAGCAATTTATCAATGTCCTTTTTTGCCGTGTCTAGGTCAAGACTTTGAAACGCTTGGGCATAATTGAAATCCTCGCCCAATGGGTTCGAGCGTGAATCGTGGTCGCGCAACGCCGAAAGATCCAATTGATCCGGCCACCAAAAACTATTTTCTTTTGGGGTGCCAAACTTTGCTTGTTGGTTGCCAGTCGCGCTCATGGGTTTGCTGTTTTCAGCGGCCATCGTTGAGCTAACTGAGACCGAACACACAGCTGCAAATACCGCAGTATTCAAGAATGTTGTAAGGTTCATAAGTTTTTCCTCAGGTTGGTTTCATTTAAAGGCTGCTGCCTTTTTTATCTAAAGATCGTTAGCCGCTTTTTTAAAAGTCCAAGCAAACAAACACCTTTCTATAAAAAGCATAGAATATATTTTGATTATTGACGTGTAAAAACCGATTGAATAAATGGATAATGATGATTGAAAATATAAATCGTTGAGGCTGAAAGTGCAGGGCAGCGGTGCCCCTAGCTACCTCACGCTTTGCTAACTACCTCGTCGTATTTAAGGCTTCATTCTGATTGGAACTATGTTCTAATATTGTTTGTCGAAACTTTGATGGCTGTAAATATTGTGACACTAACTGGGGTAGTGACAGTCGCTCTGCATCATCTTGATAGGGCCGATAGAGATCCCTAATAATGCGTATAGAAATGGTCGCCTATATTACTGAAAATACGAGCTTATCTAGCAAGTCTTGAAGGTATTGCTTGTTTATTCTTTTTTTTGTTTAATTTGAATCCGAATATTGAAAGTCTGCATCTAAGCTTATGAGAACGTTATTAAGAACGTTTTATTAACACTGGAGAAATACTATGAAACATTTATTATTTATTTGCGCACTAAGCTTTGCCGCGCTGACGATGCCAACTTTTGCCCAAGAGGGAGATACAGAGTTGCAAGACTCAGTTGCTCAATTCGAAGAGAGTATTGAGCAAGGCATCAATGTTAAACTAGACCTCGAATTAGACGATGAGGTTGATGTAGACGATAAAATCGAATCAATTGTTAGCTTAGTGAGTAAATTCGATGAACAAGCCGGCAAAGAACTTGAGTCCGATCTTAAAGGGCTAAGCGATGAAGAAAAAGTTGAGTTAAGCCATGCACTCAACGATGGTTTTAAATTTAGTGGTGAGGATTTTGATGAATTCCCAATCGCTGTTCTTTTTATAGCGTTGCCCGCGGTAATTCTGTTATTTGGTATGCCTTTGTTCTTGTTAATGGCGTTGTTAGCTGCCGGTAATCGTAAGCGTAAGCAGAAGATGGAGATAGTAGATCTCTACTTGAAAAGTGATAGAGATATCCCTGAGCATGTTATCACCGCACTCGATAATGGTGGATCGGCAAGCTCGCTCAAGAGCGGCCTAACATTAACCGCAGTTGGAATCGGAATTGTCGCAGCGTTCAATGTTGTTGGCTCAGAAGAAGTCGGCGGGTTTGGACTAATCCCGATGTTTCTGGGTATAGCCAGACTTATATTCTGGTTCATAGTGGAACGAAAAGTAGAAATAGACCCAACTGACGAATCACATTAATAGGCGTATTTACTACTAACAAGCAGATAAATACCGTGAAAAGACAAGACCTTACTACATTGGAAGAAGCCCAGTTAGTCGAGCTTGCTGTTAGCAAAAACGACCAACTGGCATTTGCTGAGCTGGTTAATAGGCACCAATCAAATCTACGTTATTCGCTGCGCCAGTTAACCGACTGGAACGAGGCGTTAGCTGATGACTTAGCGCAAGATACCTTCATCCAAGCATTTAAAGAGTTAGCTAAGTTTCGACAACAAGCCAAGTTCTCCAGTTGGCTTTATCGAATTGGTTACAATGTCTTTTTGCAGCATGTGCGTAAGAAAGCACTCGATACTCAATCGCTAGACGAAAACCCATTGCTAAGCAATCAAATAGAGCAGGGCCCTGACCATGACGAAGAATCAGAGGTTCATCAGAAGGTAGCTAAATTATTGGCAACCTTGGAACCAGAGCGGCGCTCTGTGCTACACTTGTTTTTACATCGTCAAAATACACATCAAGAAATATCCGATATAATGGGTGTCCCATTGGGTACGGTAAAAACCCACATCAATCGAGGCCGAGTGGTCTTGCAAGATGGTTTACAAGAATGGCGAGGTTAATATTATGAACAATGAAACTACTTACAAATCTGACCCAAATCCCTTAGATGCTCTATTTGCGAGCGCTAGGCAGGGACAGCCGAACCTTATGGATGATAGTTTCACTAAATTATTAGTGAATAGCTTGCCGAAGACTAGTCTTGCAGCGCAAAAAGAAACCGTCAAAAAAGGGCTTTCTTTTGATTTGATCGGTGCCATTATCGGCTTGTTGATGGCCTACCTGTTTATTGATCGAACGTCGTTAGTTAGTTCATTTGTTGGTTTGATACCGGAGAGCATAGTCATATCACCATTATTATTTATCAGCGCAATTGGTGTTATCGGGCTTTCTAGTGTTGTTGCTTGGTGGATGGTTGAGGACAACTCTCTCTAAACGACTCTCTTTAAACTGATTTCTTTAAATGAATTTCAGTGGCGCTATTTATTTAGCAACGTATTTATTGCCCAGATTTCGATAAAGCTCGGCTTATCATCTTAAAAAGGCCTCAGAACTAACTTAGTTCCGAGGCCTTTTTACATTTTGTTCAGTCTGTTCGGTTAGAGTATTGGTGCTTAAGCTATTTAGTTTTTCGGGCGGTTAGTTTTATTGCTATACGGCCAGTCATGAATTAGATAAGTTGAAGAAAATAATAATCACGAGCTTGGCCTGATCTGTTGATCGAAAGGTACAAGCTCTAACTAATGTCGCTTTGAATCTCGCAAAGCGTAATATCTACCAATATGAGGAGCCCCCTATGTTAGGACTAATGATGAATGATCAGTTGACGATCACATCGCTTATGCGTCACGGGCGTGTAATTAATGGAGGCAGTGAAATTGTCTCGGTTGTGCACGATAACCCGCATCATGTTTATACCCAAGCAGAGTGTTACGACAGAGCGGGGAAATTAGCCGGCGCGTTAAAAACCCTCGGTTTACAACAGGGTCAAACAGTGGGAACTTTGGCTTGGAATGATTATCGTCATATGGAAGCGTATTACGCTATTGCCTGCAGCGGCGCGGTTTGCCACACCATTAATCCCCGCTTATTTCCCGAGCAACTGGTTTATATCATTAATCACGCAGAAGACAGATTTCTACTAGTAGACCCTATGTTTGTTCCTCTTATAGAGGCTATTAGTGATCAAATAAGTATCGAGGGTATTGTTGTTATGGCTGCAGAGAGCGGCATGCCTGAGATCTCTTTGGCAAATGTATATTGCTACGAAACACTGTTGGCAGCCGAGAATAAAGACTTTGACTGGCCCGAACTTGATGAACAAACAGCGTGTTCATTGTGTTACACATCAGGCACCACAGGCAACCCTAAAGGAGTGCTTTACTCGCATCGGGCTTTAGTATTACAAACCTATGCTTGTTGCTTGGGCGACGGAATGGGCCTAAGTGCACAAGATGTAGCCTTACCGGTGGTGCCGATGTTTCACGTAAACGCTTGGAATATGCCTTACTCGGCCGCTTTAGCTGGGTTCAAGTTAGTCTTTCCAGGATCCAAGATGGGTGATGGCGCGGCGTTACAAAGCCTAATTGAATCCGAGGGTGTGAACTACGCGGTTGGGGTTCCAACGGTCTGGTTAGCACTGCTTACCTATCTGAAGAAATCTGGGAAAAAAATTCCCAGCCTAAATAGGATAGGTGTGGGCGGTTCAGCTTGCCCACTGAGCACTATGAAAGAGTTTGAAGAATTATACGGAGTGACCACCATAGCTGGTTGGGGAATGACAGAAATGGCACCGTTGGGCACCTTCAATATTCCAAAGTACCCTCGAGATCATTACAGTAATGATGAATATGACAAGCTGCGCGTCAGAGCTGGCCGAGCGGTGTTTGGCGTGGCTATGAAAATTGTTGATCAAGATGACCAAGAAGTAGCTTGGGACGGCGTGGCATTTGGTGCTTTGAAAGTGCGCGGCCCATGGGTAATTGAGCGGTACTTTAAGCATGATAAGTCAGCCTTAGATGAAAATGGCTGGTTTGATACCGGTGATGTCGCGAGCATTAATCCCGATGGAAATATGACTATTACTGATCGTACTAAAGATGTGATCAAATCGGGTGGCGAATGGATATCTTCGATCGACCTAGAGAACTGTGCAGTCGGTCATCCTAGCGTTGCCGAAGCCGGGGTCATTGGCATCGCTCACCCGAAGTGGGACGAGCGTCCATTGTTAGTGATTGTACGTCAGCCTGGAGTTGATGACGTTAGTGCTGAGGAGATACTCAGCTTTATGGAAGGTAAAATAGCCAAATGGTGGATGCCAGACGAGGTATCCTTCGTCGATGAGTTACCGAAAACAGCGACTGGTAAAATTCACAAAGTAGGCCTTCGGCAGCAGTTTTCAGGTTTTCGGTTCAGCGGCACCTAACGGCTGATCTAACGGTCGGGTACAGGCCCAGTGCTGTCTCGAATCACTAGCTGATGAGGCAGCACTACCATCGGTTTCTTGACTTCTTTACCGTCAATGATATCGAGCAAGACTTCAACACATTGCTGGCCAATTTCGGCCACAGGTTGAGCGATTGTGGTGAGCGCAGGTGAAAAATATTGTGCGAATTTTATGTCGTCAAAACCAACCACGGAAATGTCATGTGGAATACTGAAATTATGTTCTTTCAATGCGTAAAGGCAGCCTAGTGCGGTCTCGTCGCACATGCAAAATATTGCTGTAGGCCTTTTCTTTGCTAGTAAAATTTCTTTGGTTATCGTCGACCCTGCCTCTAGTGTGTAAGTCCCTTCATAGATAAGCTGCTGTTGCACCGCTAACCCGGACGAAAGCATTGCCTCTTGATATCCCTGCAGTCGCTGTGTGGTACTTGGCGAGCTAATATCTCCGGTAATCACCGCTATATCAACGTGTCCTAGGTCGATCAAGTGCTGGGTAAGCTCTCGACTCGCTTTAACATTGTCTATGGTAACTAATGGCACAACGTGACCGCCGGCTTGATCAGCATCAATGTATTCACAAGAGTTCACCAACGGTGGCATCTTAAATGATTCTGAGGCCATATCTTCGTCAGTGAAGGGTAGGCGGTGTGAAAAGCAGATAATGCCGTCGGCTTGCCGTGTTTGAACCATATCGCCATAGGTTATTTCTAGCTCCCTTATGCCTTGCGTGTCACCAAATAACACCGCATATCCTCGGTTGGCAGCTGTTCTCTCTAACGACCTGATCACCCCTGAATTAAAGGTATCACTAATATCAGGAATGATTACAATAATATTTCTAGTCTTTGATGTTCGCAAGCTAGCGCCCATCTTATTTGGTCGGTAGCCTGCAAGTTTAGCTGCGGCTTGAACTTTTTTACGCATTGCGGTCGATACTCGGTCGGGGTTGCTAAGCGCCCGAGATACTGATGCTGTCGAAATACCTAGATTTTTAGCCAGCTGTTTAATTCCAATGTCAGACATTCGCTTTATCCGTATCGATAATGGTTAAGGGGTAAGTTATTATACATTGGAATACGTTTACATTGTTCGGTCTCGTAAAACTCGATAATTTTTATGATGTCAGAAGACTTGTTTTGGAGTTTACTTACCAAGTTATAGTATAACTATTTGTTAAATATAGTAATTAATTATTGATTAGTTGTTTTTGAAGTTTTGGAGTAATACGGTTGACAACCGTAAGTTTAAATCATACCATTTTCATATGGTAATCGTTTGCCATAATGCAATGCTAAACAAAGCTCTGTAAGTATAAAAAGAGCTTACTAATCAAAAGAGGATAGAATTATGTTTAAGCCTAAGATGAACGCGGTAGCCCTAGGGGTCGCGACCAGTCTTTTGGTTCCGAGTGCAACCGTTTCAGCGTTCGAAATTGAGGAGATTGTGGTCACCGCAACTAAACGGGTAACTAGCATACAAAGCACTCCATTGGCGATTACCGCTTTAGATGGCGACGCTTTAGAAGAAAATCATGTAACCAATATTTATGACTTGCGCGGCATGGCGCCAAGTTTGCAAATTCGATACAACGGTGATCACGGTGTTCCTTTGGTCTTTATTCGCGGACAAGGCGCGATAAACCAAACCGAGGCCGGAGACCAAGCAGTAGCTTTTTATACTGACGGAATATTTTCCGCGCGGTCACAGGGCTCTACTGCGCTAATGTACGACATGCAGCGTGTCGAAATTTTACGTGGCCCCCAAGGCACCCTATTCGGACGTAACTCAACTGCGGGCGCGGTCTCTCTTATTACAAATCGCCCGCAGTTGGATGAGTTTTCCGGTAATGCCAGTCTAACCGTTGGTAGTCGTGACCGACAGGAAGTCAGGGCTGTAGTGAATGCACCAATTACTAAAAATTGGGCTATCCGAGTCGCCGGTGTCACTGACGAGCAAGAGGGCGAAACACGCTTTCCGTCCGGCAATCAATTTGCTTCCTCGCGCAACTATGGAACCAAAGACTTATCATCGATTCGGTTGAGTTCATTATATCAACCGTCGGATAGGGCATCATGGCTCCTATCTTATGAACATTTCGCCAATAAAGGTACTGCCGACCTCCCTTCATTTGACTCAGATAATCGCTTCAATAATGCGACTGCTGCAGGCAATGTTGACCTATCGACGGATACCGTGCGGACACGTTTTGACTATGACTTTGAAAATGGTCTAACGGCAAGCTACATCGGTGGCTATACCGATATGAGCCAAAGCCAGATCTACGGTAATCAGTTTCAAGGTGATACACGTAATACAACCTCATCAGGTCACTCGGCAACTCAGCACGAACTGCAGCTAAAAAACTCTGATGACGCTCGATTTCGTTGGACCACTGGCTTATTCTACTTTGAAGAAGACAACGATATTCGTTTCGATATATTGCATGGCAGTTGGGGTTTTACAGCGCAAGATGGTGCCGGACAGTTTAATGCCGACGGCACGCCAAATAACACCGTGTTGTCTACCTTTGTTCAGCCAAGTCGTGGTTTAGAGTCTAAGAGCGCTTATTTCCAAGGCACTTATGATATCAATGAGAGTATGCGAGTGACCGGAGGTATTCGATACACCGATGATACTCGTGAAGACATTGGTGGGCGTAGTATTGATTGTACTTTCGCGCAAGGCCCTGGGCCGATTACTATTACCGCTCCAAACCAAGCTGCGATTCAAGCATCGGGCGAACAAGGCTGCTATTATCGCCAGATTAACGATATGCAAGGTGACTGGTCAAACACAACCTATCTCGCCAGAGCTGAATGGGATTTGAGCGATGATGTTTTATTGTTCGCATCGTATGCAACTGGCTGGAAATCTGGCGTTTTGCAGGACGGCAATAATGCTAGCCCGACAAACTCTAACGAGAACCCTGACATAGCGTCGAACAACTTGTTGCCTCAGCAGCCAGAAGAGAACGACAGTTTCGAGTTGGGTATTAAGTCCAAGCTACTTGATGGTCGAATGACGTTTAACGCTAACTTTTTCTTGATGGACTATACCGATATGCAAGTGACCGCTGCGGTTATCAATCCGGTAACAGGTCAATCAACTCTTACCAATACTAACGCTGGATCAGCGACGGTTAAGGGCTTCGAGTTTGAGTCGCAATACTTGGTTGGCGAGAATGGCAGCCTATCGGTTACTGGTTCGGTGCTAGATGCCAAATATGACGAATTTTTAGGCCAAGAAACGATTTTTAATAATCAGAATGGTCTACGTTGGAATTCGTGTGGCATTGGCGCTGCGGCGGGTGGCGGTTGCATCGACGGTATCTGGGATTTCGCTGGAAATACCTTGCCGAACGCACCAGATTTCTCAATTAGCCTAAGCTATAAACATCGCTTCGAATTACGCAATAGCGGTGTTGTTATTCCTCGCTTAAGAGTGAGTTATCAGGATGATACTTTCTTAACACAGGAAAACCGTGGTGATCGTGACCCAGGTACATTCAGTGCAACTGATCCCGGTGAGACTGGTTTTGATATTCAAGAGTCGTACGCCAAGGTTGATGTCAGTGTGTCTTATGCGAGTCCAGAGCAACGGTGGACGGCTGAATTGTATGCTAATAACATCACCAATGAAGCGATTAAGCAAGAGCTCCAATTGGGTGGTGTTCAAAGCGCATACACTTGGGCACCTTCACGAGAGGTTGGTTTACGCATAAGCTACGATTTTAACTAAGCGCAGCGAATAAAGTATCCTATTTCTTTGCTTGTACAATCTCGAGCCCGGCCATTTGGCTGGGCTCTTTTTTTATTTCATCGAGCTTCGCCAAAATGATAAGGTCATAAAGAAGTAAGTTGTATGATTATTAGGACGCAATGTGACAAATAATAGAATTCAAAAAGTCGTTATCGTCGGCGGCGGAACAGCGGGTTGGATTACCGCATCCGCGTTGTCGCGAGTGTTGGGTAAAGAGCAGGTCTCGATTACGTTGATAGAGTCTGATCAAATAAGCACTATTGGAGTCGGCGAAGCTACGATTCCTCCGATTAGAGATTTTCATCGTATGTTGGGTCTAAGTGAAGCCGATTTTGTGCGTCGAACGCAGGCAACATTTAAACTTGGGATTGAATTTAGTAATTGGGGTGTCGACGGCAGTTCATATTTTCATCCGTTTGGCGAGTATGGTCGGGAATTTGATTCCGTGGCATTTCATCACTATTGGATGAGAGGCAAATCGATCGACAATGAACCGGGCCATAATTCGGGTCATGGCGCGGGTAATAATGTCGGCCATTTGGATCAATATTCGCTCTGCGCAGTAGCTGCAAAGGCTGGTAAGTTTGCGCCTAATAGTAACGACCCTAATTCCATCTTGTCGGCCATTGGCTACGCTTACCACTTTGACGCGTCACTCTACGCGCAATTGCTGAGCGAGTATTCACAAGCCCTAGGTGTGCGACGCATAGAAGGAATGGTTTGCTCTGTCGAACAACAGTCAGATTCGGGTTTTATTGAGAGCGTTACATTAGAATCTAAGCAGGTGGTCGAAGGTGATTTATTTATTGACTGCACCGGGTTTTCGGCTCTATTAATAGATAAAACGCTGGGTGTTGAATTTGAAGACTGGGGGCATTATTTGCCTTGTGATAGGGCTCTTGCAGTGCAGACCGAGAATACTGAAGCATCAATTTTACCGTACACTAAATCTATCGCACATGCCGCTGGCTGGCAATGGCGCATTCCCCTACAGCACAGAACGGGTAATGGGGTTGTCTATTCAAGTAACTATATGACAGATGAGCAAGCTAAGGCTCAGTTGATGGAAAATATAGCGGGCGAAATAATAAGTGAGCCGAAATCGATTAAGTTTAGAACCGGCAAGCGGCGTCAGTCGTGGAGTAAAAACTGTATTGCAATTGGGCTTTCCTCAGGCTTTCTCGAGCCTCTGGAATCCACATCTATTCACCTAATACAAACCGCTGTATCACGGTTGCTGACGCTTTTTCCTGGTCAAGAATTTGATCAGGCTGATATTGCTGAATACAACAACGGGGTAAATCAGGAGTTAGACTTCATCCGTGATTTTATCATATTGCATTACCATGCGAATCAACGCCCAGAACCGATGTGGAAGCACTGTAGAGAAATGCAGATCACTGAAAGCTTGAAACATAAAATTCAGCTATTTGAGAATCGTGCCCGACTATTTGATGATCGGTACGATCTTTTCAAGAGTGCAAGTTGGCTCGCGGTAATGCAGGGGCAGGGCATTCAAGCGCGATATTACCACCCGATCGTGGAGGGTAAATCATCCGTGCGCTTGTTGCAGCTCCTGGCAGATATGCGAGGCGCGTTTGCTCAAGCCGTAGCAGAGATGCCAGACCATGAAAAATTTATTCTAGACAACTGCAAAGCCGCAAAATAGATCAATCAACATTATTTAAAGTTACTAATAGAGTGACTAAGCTTGGCTAATAATAAGAGAATGTAAACCGTGATGCCTGAACTACGTAATAGACGCTCTTTATAATCAATAAGGTAAACGTTTACCTTTGCTCTATGCTATTATTTTTCATGCGATTTGAAAGAAAAAGTTAGCGGCAAAGACCGATGGCCAAATAAATAAAGTAAGACACAAAGGAGAACCCCAATGAAACTATCAATACTCGATGTTTCAATAATATTGACCTACCTGCTGGCCACAGTGGTGATTGGTTTATTACTTAAGAAGCGAGCCGAGCGCTCTAAAAACGATTATATGCTCGGCGGTAATAAGTTGCCTTGGTACATGTTGGGTTTGTCAAACGCCTCTGGAATGTTTGATATCTCCGGAACAATGTGGCTAGTCACGCTACTATTTGTATACGGTTTAAAGAGCGCATGGATTCCATGGCTATGGCCAGTATTCAACCAGATTTTCTTGATGGTGTTTTTATCGATGTGGTTGCGTCGGTCAAACGTATCTACTGGAGCCGAGTGGATTGGCACGCGCTTCGGCTATGGCCCATCGGCTAATGCGTCGCACACAATCATCGTTATATTTGCGATTATTATGGGGCTCGGTTATTTAGCTTATGGCTTTATCGGAGTTGGCAAATTTGTCGAGATATTCGTGCCATGGGAATACGCTTCTCAGTTTGTGCCATTCAATGTAGCACCTCAATATGTGCCACATTTCTACGGCATATTATTGACCTGCTTCGCGGTGTTCTACTCCTTGCTCGGCGGCATGATGAGTATTGTCTGGGCCGACGTGATTCAATTTGTACTGATGGCGATTGCCGCGATTGCGATTGGTGTAATCGCAATGATCGCAGTTAACGACGCGCCTCTGGCGGTGCCAGATGGCTGGCTAACACCGTTTTTTGGCGCTCGTTTAGATCTTGACTGGACGTCGATTATTCCGCAAGTAAATGAAAAAATAGCGAGTGATGGTTTCGGTTTATTTACTGTTTTCTTCATGATGATGATTTTCAAGGGGGTATTGGGCAGCCTCGCTGGACCGGCACCGACCTATGACATGCAGAAGATACTATCAACCAAGTCTCCGCGCGAAGCCGCCTTGATGAGTGGCTCGGTTAGCTTAATCTTAATGCCGCTGCGATACTTCATGATTGCTGGCTTTGGCGTATTGGCGTTGTTGAACTTTGATAAGTTAGATTTATTAGTCAACGGGCAAATCGACTTTGAGCAAATTCTACCATCGGCGATTAGTGAGTTTGCACCGACCGGTTTACTAGGCTTGCTATTGGCGGGTCTATTGGCTGCGTTTATGTCAACGTTTGCTGGCACGCTAAACGCAACCCAAGCGTATTTAGTAAACGATATTTATCTAAAGCACGTTAATCCCGCGGCTACAAATAAACGTATTATGACCGTCAACCGTCTGGCAGGCCTAGGCATGGTCGCCGTCAGTATTGTGTTGGGTTTCTTTGCCAAGGATGTTAATGATATTTTGCAGTGGATTGTTGGAGGACTCTATGGAAGTTACGTGGCTGCCAATGTGCTCAAATGGTATTGGTGGCGTTTTAACGGCGCAGGTTTTTTCTGGGGCATGGTCGGAGGCCTGATACCGGCGCTTTCGTTTAGATCAATTTTTGACGGTGTACTTGATCTCTACACTTTTCCATTAATGCTGTTGATATCCCTCATCGGTTGCATAGCAGGCACATTGATGACCAAACCTGTCGATGAAGAGGTTCTGAAGAACTTCTATCGAAATGTTCGACCGTGGGGTTTCTGGGGGCCAATAAAAGATAAGGTCATGGCCGAAGACCCTAGTTTTGTCGCGAATCAAAATTTTAAAACTGACGCTATGAATGTAATGGTTGGTGTTATTTGGCAAACATCGTTAGTGATTTTGCCTATTTATTTGGTGTTGCAGCAAGCGTTACCGATTCTGATTACGGCTATCATAGCGTTAGTTTGTACAGCAATATTAAAGAAGACTTGGTACGACAAACTACCTCAGAATAGTTAGGAGAAAAGAATGACGTTATTTTCTCGCTTTCCGAAGGATTTTGTTTGGGGTACTGCAACCTCCTCTTATCAGATTGAGGGTGCGGTCGAAGAGGGCGGCCGAGGTCCTTCCATTTGGGATACTTTTTGTGCTGTGCCAGGTAATATTTCCAACGGGGATACTGGCGAAGTGGCTTGTGATCATTATCACCACGTCGAAGAAGATATTCGGCTGATGGCGGAGATGGGGGTCAAAGCCTATCGGTTTTCAATTGCGTGGTCACGCATCCTGCCCGATGGCACCTGCGACTCGATAAATCAAGATGGAGTGGCGTTTTACAATAAGGTTATCGACAGCTGCCTTAAGCATGGAATTCAACCATGGGCGACTCTTTATCATTGGGATTTACCACAACACCTACATGAAACGGAAGATGGCTGGCTTGGTGACAGTATTGTCGACCGTTTTGCTGATTATGCCGCTGTGTGTTTTTCCTCCTTTGGCGATCGGGTTAAGAATTGGATCACAATTAACGAAGCTTGGGTTGTTTCAATTTTAGGCTATGGCCAAGGTGTCTTTGCACCAGGTCATACTTCGAATGTGGAACCCTATACAGTTGGGCATAATCTGCTTGTAGCGCATGCTAAGGCGGTTGATATATATCGTAAACGCTTTCAACAGCAACAGAAGGGTCAGATTGGCATTACTAATAACTGTGACTGGCGAGAACCGCTAAGTGACAGACTAGAAGATCGCGCTGCGGCGCAACGTTCGCTGGAGTTTTTTGTTGGTTGGTTTGCAGATCCTATCTATTTGGGTGACTACCCTGAGAGTATGAAGCAACGCGTCGGCGATCGATTGCCGAAAATCACCGATCAACAACGAGCGTTAATTAAAGGCTCGAGTGACTTTTTTGGCCTAAATCATTACACCACTATGTTGGCCTCGGAGAGCAACGGCGATATTGCTGAGCAAGCGGTTTATGGAAATGGTGGTCTGAGCGAGGACCAAGGTCTCGATCTGTCGATAGATCAAGATTGGAGCCTTACCGACATGCAATGGGCCGTCGTTCCTTGGGGCTGTCGTAAGTTACTTGAGTGGATTTCTCAGCGTTATGACAACCCAGATATCTATATTACCGAAAATGGCTGTGCTTATGACACCGAACTGATTGATGGTGACGTCAATGACCAGAATAGAATCGAGTTTTACGCTAGCTATTTAGATGAATGTGCCAATGCGATCGATAATGGCGTAAACCTCAAAGGCTACTTTGCTTGGTCGTTTATGGATAATTTTGAGTGGGCCTCTGGCTATGAGAAGCGCTTTGGGCTGCACCATGTTGATTTCGAAACGGGTGTCCGAACCCCTAAAGACAGTGCTAAATGGTTTCGTGCTTTGCTAACCAATCAGGAACAAAGGCTTGGGCTAAAGACTGAAGACACAAGCGTTCATCTGTCCAAATAGCCATTCAGTCGGGATCGCAATTTAACTTGAGGTGGTGAGAGGCATATTCTTGTTCGAGTGAGAAAACGCTAATTGGCGTAGGCATGGCGCTCCGCTCGGCTCAAATAGAAAGCTACCATGGCTGCTATCGTGAGCAGTGCGGCGGCAGCAAAAGGAGCGCCAGGCAAGTAGTAGATCGTATCTGCCTTGGTGAACTGTTGAAATGTGTAGGTCATTATCAGCGGGCTGATAATCGCCGATAGCGCCATAACCGAGGCGAATACACCTTGAAGTTCGCCTTGTTCGTCATCACTAACTTGGTCGGCCATCATGCCCTGCAGGGCGGGGCTTACTACTGCTCCCAAGGCTGTGATTGGCATACCTATAAATATCAGAAAGCTATTGTCAATCATGATTAAAAAAGCGAAAGCGACAACCGATATAAACATGCCAATAATGGCAGTACGTTCAACGCCGAATTTTCGAATCATAACGCCCAAGACCACTACTTGAATAAAGGCGGCACAAATACCATAGACCGCTAAGCTTATACCGATCATCTTTGGCTCCCATGCAAATTTCTCTATCGTGAAGAAGCTCCACACAGATGGGTACACATAGTTTGCCGTCGAGTAAATTAGCACGACAAACATAAGGTTACCAACCATTGGCAGATTGCGTATTCGCAGTAACGCAGTAAACGGGTTCGTTCTAGCCCATTCAAATGTTCGTCTGTTATGCCGCGCTAAGGTTTCGGGCAAGACCAGCAGGCCAAAGGCCGCATTCATAAGTGCTAGAACGCCGGCAATAATGAACGGCATTCGAACTCCGAATTCCGCCAAAAATCCACCGATCGCCGGTCCCAATACAAAACCAATACCGAAAGCGCCGCCGATATAACCAAAGTTAGCTGAACGTTGTCCTTTAGCCGAGCTATCTGATAGATACGCGGCGGCGGTTGAATACGTTGCGCCGGTGATGCCGGAGATAATACGCGCAATAAACAATAACAATAGGCTAGGTGCTATAGCCATCAAAAAATAGTCTAGGCCCATAAAAACCAGTGATATAATCAACACTGGCCGACGCCCAAATCGGTCTGAGAGATTGCCAAGTAAGGGGCCAAAAAGAAATTGCATTGCGGCATATGAGGTGGTCAACAGCCCACCCCAAAGTGCTGCATCGGCCATTGATGCATGACTAACTTGTTGAATTAACTCTGGCATCACCGGCATGATCAAGCCAATGCCCATGGCATCGAGCATGACCGTTACGATAATGAAGAACAGTGGCGCTTTTTTATTCAATTTGGGTTTTTCTATCGAGGAAGGCTTGAACGGCAATAGTTTGAGGCCGATATAGCTCCATTTGCCATAAATTGGTAAACAAAGGCTAAGTGTAAGACCTTTTTGTAAATGAATAAATGCGTTTCTGTCCAAGGCGCGTTAATATCCCGTGCAATGCAAACTGCAAACTATTTAGGTCGTGGCAATTATGTCTGATTACCAATTTTCATCGCTCAAGTTAAACCCTCAATTGCAAGATAACTTAGGCTCGCTTGGTTTTAATTCAATGACCGCGATCCAGGCACAAAGTTTGCCGATGATTCTGGCTGGCAAAGATGTTATCGCCCAAGGCCAGACTGGCTCAGGTAAGACTGCTGCCTTCGGCTTAGGAATACTTAATAAGTTAGATGCAAAACTATTTAAAGTTCAGTCATTGGTGCTCTGCCCAACACGCGAGCTAGCCGAGCAGGTCTCTGGCGAGATTCGTCGATTAGCGCGGGGTATTCCCAATGTTAAAGTGGCCACTCTTTACGGCGGCACACCGATTAAGGCGCAAGCCTCGTCTCTTCAGAAAGGAGTTCATATTGTTGTCGGCACTCCTGGGCGAATTGAAGATCACCTGAATAAGGGTACATTGGATTTATCCAGTATGGAGACCTTAGTGCTAGACGAGGCTGACCGTATGCTCGATATGGGTTTTCAGAAAACCATAGAAGCCATCATTGATGCCGTTCCGTCGCAACGACAGACATTATTATTCAGTGCAACTTACCCGAAAGGTATCAAGGCTATTGCAGAAACTATCATGCAAAACCCCAGTATTGCAGAAGTTGCCCCAACTCAAGATACAGTTCGAGTTGATCAAGCTTTTTTCTTGGTCGACAACGAGAAAGATCGCTTACAGGCATTAAAATTGTTGCTATTGGATAATAGTGGTAAGCAATGTGTGGTGTTTTGTAATACTCGTCAGGACACCCAAACGGTAGCGGGTGGCTTGAAAAGTGCCGGTTTTAGTGCCTCCGCATTACACGGTGATATGGAGCAAAAAGACCGTGATCAAACGCTTATTCGTTTTTCAAATAGCAGTATTAATATATTAGTAGCCACAGATGTTGCCGCGCGAGGTCTCGACATAGATACTTTGGCGCTGGTGTTTAACTACCATCTTCCAAGAGAGCTAGAAATCTATACTCATCGC
>JAFMHC010000085.1 GCA_017854775.1 Gammaproteobacteria bacterium
CCAGGTTGATAGTAGTGATCTTCAGACGGATCTATAATGGCGATACTCAATTGACTATCGCGTTTGGCGATACTACTGGCGGTAGCAATACCGGCTGAACCAGCGCCGATAATAACAATATCGTATGCGCCGTTAGCCTTTTCCTTTGGCTCTGAGCTAGGCTTTTCGATAGCCGCTGCGCTAGCATTCTCCGATTGATCAGTTGCTCGCTGCCATAACGTCTTTGAGCGCTTGCCAGTACGGCAATACGCGTGCACTCGCTTGGAGCTTTCGAGTAGCTGCCTAAACTCATCGACCTTAGCTTGAGTCAGCTCTTCAGGCTTAAACGATATTACAATAAACTCTAAACCTTGTGCCTCGGCCTGCGTCTTAATATCGTCATATACGTGCTCTGTTGCGGGCCGGTTACAAACCACCACCTCAACTCCAAGCTCCGCCAAGGCGCCTATATCATCAATAGTGACTTGCGATGAAATAGATACCTGCGAAGAAATTTTTTCTATTTTAATGCTCATTGTAATACTCCTTTAAATTTACCTATGACTGCTGCATTGTTGCTGCTGCATTTTCTAATTCTCGATTGCTACTGCTCGATCGTTACTGCTCAGATCAATGACGTCGGTGCTTTTTGATTGTTCGCCCTCAAACCACTGATGGGCACCTTCAAATAACATACTTGATTGTCTTCAGCTGGCGGGAAAAAACCGGCCCGCATATTTACTTGTAATGACGGCAATATTAGCTTGGGCATCGACAGTTGCTTGTCGCGAGCTTCACGCAGCGCCACAAAGCCATCCTCGTCAAGAGATGGGTTCACATGAATATTCTGTTGGCGTTGCTCGGCCACGGTCGTGGCGTATTCAAGCGCCCTGCCATCGGGCTGGTAATCGTGACAGATAAACATACGAGTATCGTCTGCTAAACTTAGCAAACTCATTATTGATCGATATAAAGTACGTGCATCGCCGCCTGGGAAATCAGCCCTTGCCGTTCCAGAATCGGGCATAAAAAGTGTGTCACCGACAAACAGTGCATCACCAATTAAAAACGACATACATGCGGGAGTGTGGCCAGGAGTTGCAATCGCTGTACCGCGCAAACCACCAATTTCAAATCGCTCTTGGTGATCAAGAAGAATGTCGAATTGACTGCCATCGCGACAAAAATCAGCGCCCTCATTAAATAGAGTTCCGAACTCGTGCTGTACTTGCTTAATGTTTTTACTAATCGCGATGTCACCACCCAAACACTGCTGTAAGTAAGGCGCGGCCGACAAATGGTCAGCATGAACATGGGTTTCGAGCAGCAGGTTTACCTCCAGCTGCATCTCCTCGACATAGGCAACGATTTCGTCGGCGCATTGGTATGAAACCTGACCCGATGAATAGTCAAAGTCGAGAACTGAATCAACTATCGCGCAATGATTCGAACTAGGATCCCTTACCACATACGAAAAGGTGCTGCTGTTAGGTTCAAAAAATGCCACTACTTGCGGATTAGCCTGGTCTACTTTGGCCTTATTTGTCTGTTTGATTAACATAGCGTTCTGTTTGAATAACATATTGTTTGGTTCCGGTGACATAAAGGAAGGCTAGTAATGCAGCAATACCAGACCTCAGCATAAAGACAGCTAGTACTTTGTAATAAGATGATCCATAGCCTCACCTGATGAGCAATTCTTCAGCAATCCCTTAGCAAAGTGTATTTACCAACTCAAAGTAAAGCATTAACCAAAACGTAAGCAAAACACATGCCAACTATCTAAACAGTCACCTGTCTCGCGATTTAGTGTATCTCTTCGATACAACATGCCATAATTGACAAGCCCAATGACAGATTTGACAAAATGAACGAAATAGACAGACTCACACAAATGCTTCAAGCCTATGAGGTGCCCGCCATTCTTGTCAGCTCTGATTACGAGATATTGGCTAGCAATAGAGTCTACGCTGAAAAATTTGGCGAAGTTGAATTCGCTAACCGTCCTAAGTGCTTTGCCGTATCTCACGGCTACAACAAACCCTGCGATCAATCGGGCGAAGACTGCCCGCTGTTGGCGGCTAAAATTTCACACCGCAAGGAAAAGGTGCTTCATATCCACCAAACTCCGAATGGGCGTGAACATGTCGATGTTGAGATGATTCCGATTTTTGATGCCGATAACAATCTTAGTTATTTCGTTGAATTGCTGCGACCAGTGCCACTGGCCAGCGGAATAAGTGCGATGCAGAAAATGATTGGCGCTAGCCCAGCATTCGAAGAAATGCTTCGCAAAGCCAGCTTAGTGGCTAAAACCGACGCAAATGTTTTATTATTGGGAGAGTCAGGTACGGGTAAAGAGCTGGTAAGTCAGTCGATTCACCTAGCCAGTAAACGAAGTGATAAGCTGATGGTCGCACTGGAGTGTGCTGGCTTAAGCGACGCGTTAATCGAAAGTGAGTTATTCGGGCATATTAAGGGCTCATTTACCGGTGCTAACGCCAACAAAATTGGGCTGGTTGAACAGGCCGATGGTGGCACTCTTTTTCTCGATGAGATAGGCGATGTGCCAATTGAAACGCAGGTAAAACTACTCCGGTTGATCGAGTCCAAAACCTTTCGTAGAGTGGGCAGCACCGAAGTCAGAACCTCTAACTTCAGGTTAATATGTGCTACAAATAAAGACTTGCGCAAACTGGTCGACAGCGGCGAATTTCGCCATGACCTATACTACCGAATAAACGTATTCCCTATTCACACACCCTCGCTACGAGAACGTCGCGGCGATATAGCCTTACTTGCGAATCACTTTATAAAGACGGTCGAGACAGAGTCGGATCTTCACATTACTCAATCAGCCATTACCTTACTTGAGCAACAAGAATTTCGCGGCAATATCCGAGAGCTATTCAACATCTTGAATCGGGCGATAATATTAGCCCAATCCAATGTAATCGATGAACGCCTAATCCGAGAATGTTTTGAGATCGACTTAGACGGCGGCAACTTGATAAATAGCAATCAGGGAATGCAGAACATAACGCCGCCGCTGAGCCAACTTGAGTCGAATTACTTCGCCGACCTATTAAAAAAACACAACGGCGATAAAGCACTTACAGCCAGTGCCGCCGGCATTAGTTTACGCACCCTTTATCGTAAACTTGATATAAAACAGTAATCAGCGAAAAACCACCATTGAAGAAGGGTGTGAAGCAACAAGTGAATCACCCTGAACCGAGGCTTGATGTAACTGATTGGATTCTCACCTAACTAAGGCTATTATTTGATGCCTATATCCTGAACCACTAACGCTTAAAAAACTCTCATGCTAATTGTTATTTCCCCAGCCAAAACATTAGATTTTGACGCCGCCCCAGCTGAGTTAAAACATACTCAACCAAGCATGCTCCAACAAAGTGAGCAGCTGATCGATATTCTAAGCACTAAATCACCAACTGACATAGAAAAGATGATGAAGATCAGCCCTAAACTGGCTGAGTTGAACGTTGAGCGATACCACACATGGAGCAGGCCATTTACCAAGAAAAATGCTAAACAAGCGCTCTTGGCGTTCAAAGGTGATGTTTACACTGGTTTAGAAGCACAGAACTTCAGCGATGCTGATTTCGAGTATGCGCAAAGTCATTTGCGCATTTTATCGGGTCTCTATGGTGTTTTACGTCCGCTCGACTTGATGCAAGCTTACCGGCTTGAAATGGGCACTAAACTTGAAAATTCAGAAGGTAAGAATCTCTACGATTTCTGGGGCAGCAGCATCACTGACAATATCAATAAACAGCTAAAAGTAATTGGTTCTAAAACCCTGTTAAATCTAGCGTCGAATGAATACTTCAAATCAGTTAAGACACAGGATGTTGCTGGCGACATCGTCACACCTATATTTAAAGACTGGAAAAACGGCCAGTACAAGATTATTAGCTTCTACGCTAAAAAGGCACGTGGCGTGATGTCCGCTTGGGTATTGCAAAACCAAGTGACCGACCTCGAGTCGCTGTTAACATTTGATGGCAGCGGATATCAATACAGCCAGAATGATTCTGATGCATTAAACCCAGTATTTTTACGCAAGCAATAGCGTTTAAGAACGAGTCGGCCTCCGCAAGGCGACCTAAATAACTCCCTAAAGCACTACAGAGATAGAACAACTGCTGTGAGGCTACAGTACCAACTTCATATCACTGCGCTTGCGTTTCACTATCGCGGCGGAAATACTTTTTGCCACTAATTCGGCTCGTGATTTCATTAATTCAGCGTTCTCGCCAGCATGGCTCTGATCAACCGCTTTACTGAATAAATACAACCATCGGGTAAAGTGCCCAGGCTGCAGTGGCATCTTTTGATGAATATCGAGATGCTTTTGCAGAGTATTGCCGCTGTAATTACTCTGCTTAAATAAACTGTCATCCCAAAAATCGACGATGATCGGCAGGTGCTGCTGAAGATTTATATTAGCCACATTGGTAAATATAAAGCCAACAATCGGATCTTTTAGCATCACCTCGTAAAAACGAGTGACGATATCTTCTATATCAGACCGTTGTAATACGTCTTTTACTAACATAACTTGTTATACTTCTTGCTCGTTTGAATACGTAACTAGTTTAACTCACCTCGGATATGCCTGATACTACCGTTAAAAGCAATCGACTTAAAATTAAACCAATTATCGCCGGTGAAAAACTACGCGGTGCCGAAAAAATGGCTCGCATACCGGTAAAAATTGAGAAAACGCTGACACCGTTACGTAAACCCGACTGGATTCGCATTCGCCTACCAACAGGCAACAGGGTTAATCAGCTAAAAGCACATGACTGCGACATAATTACCTTAGGCCAATACTTGCAACCAAGCCTGAATCACTTGCCAGTAGAACGCTACGTTCACCCCGACGAGTTCGACCACCTGCGGATATTTAGCGAACAATTGGGCTTCAAGCATGTTGCCTCTGGACCGGTGCTCCGCTCGTCGTACCACGCCGATGAACAGACACTCGAAGCCGAAAAAAGCGCCTAAAACAGGAGATCGGCAAATACAACATTGTCCGTACAATACTTAGAAATTTTTCAACAAATCCACTGATACACGAAAAGCAAACATTATGAGCAATTCACTACGTGACGCCGCATTACATTATCACCGCAACCCTCGGCCCGGGAAAATTCGAATTCAGGCAACTAAGCCTTTAACCAACCAACGAGATCTGGCGCTGGCCTACTCTCCCGGTGTGGCAGAACCTTGCTTGGAAATCGAAAAAGACCCACTTACGGCCGCAATATATACATCACGCAGTAATTTAGTTGGCGTGGTAACCAATGGCACCGCGGTTTTAGGCCTTGGAAACATTGGCGCACTGGCATCTAAGCCAGTGATGGAAGGTAAAGCGATCTTGTTTAAGAACTTCGCCGATGTAGACGCGTATGACATCGAAGTAGACGAAACCGACGTAGATGCATTTTGCGACATAGTCGCCGCGTTGGAGCCAACCTTCGGTGGCATCAACCTTGAAGACATTAAGGCTCCTCAATGCTTTGAGATCGAAGCAAAACTTCGTGAGCGAATGAATATTCCAGTGTTTCATGATGACCAACACGGCACCGCGATAGTCTGCTCGGCCGCGGTAAAGAATGGCCTTCATGTAGTGAACAAAGACATTACCAAGGTCAAGCTAGTTGTCTCTGGTGCTGGCGCGGCGGCCATGGCATGTACCAACTTACTGATTGAGATCGGCGTTGATATTGACAACGTGTTAATGCTCGATAGCCGAGGCGTGATCCATTCCGGTCGTGAAAACCTTGACCCAACAAAACAACGTTTTGCCAAAGATACCGAGGCTCGGACCTTAGATGACGCGATGGTCGGCTGCGACGTTTTCCTTGGGGTGTCACAACCCAACCTTGTGAGCGTCGCCATGCTTAAAAGCATGGCCGATAAACCGCTTATCTTAGCGATGTCTAACCCCAACCCAGAAGTAAAACCGGAACTAGTCTACGAGCACCGCCCAGATGCGATTATGGCCACTGGCCGCTCAGACTACCCAAATCAAGTAAATAACGTCCTATGCTTCCCATTCCTATTCAGAGGAGCCTTAGACGTTGGTGCAACTACCATTACTCGCGCAATGGAAGTAGCCTGTGTTAATGCCCTGGCTGATCTGGCGCGCTCTGAGAGTAACGAAAAAGTCGCTAGCTATTATCAAAACGAAACTATGCAATTCGGCGCCGGTTACATTTTGCCTAAGCCGTTTGACCCTCGTTTGATTACCACAATTGCACCGGCAGTCGCCCAAGCCGCGATTGATAGCGGCGTAGCAACTCGCCCGTTTGCAAGCTTTGAGGCTTACCAAAAGAGTCTAGAGCCATTGGTTTACCGAACTGGTAACGTGATGCGCCCAATCTTTGAAAGAGCACAGAACACCACTCACAAAGTGGTCTACACGGACGGTGAAAATGACCGTGTATTGCGCGCTATTCAAGATGTTGTTGACCAAAGCTACGCCCGCCCGGTACTGATCGGCGATGCCGAGATCATTCGTAAAAAAGTGGCCGAGCTTGGATTGCGCCTAGTGGAGATCAAAGACTTTGAAATTATCGCGCCCAGTGGGACAACCGACAAAGAGCGAATTTCACAAGCATGCCAATTAATTGAGCAGGGCATCGTGCATGCGGCTCTAACTGGTCCGAGTATGAAGTTGCATGAACAAATCGAATCTATCGAGCAGTATACCGGCGCAACTCATCAAGACGAGCATATGGCGGTAATGCACCTATTGCTGCTTGAAAACGGCTCTTACTTTATTGCCGACACCAGTATCCATGAAGACCCTAGCCCAGAACAATTAGCACATATCACGGTGATGGCCGCTGAAGAGATCAAACGTTTTGGTATGACACCACGTGCAGCCTTATTGTCGCACTCCAATTTCGGTAGTCATAAAAGCAAATCCGCGTTAAAGATGGCTAAAACCAAGGAAATCTTGGCTAAGATCGCGCCTGAACTTGAAGTAGACGGCGAGATGAAAGCCGGCATGGCGTTAAACCCAGAGGTTCGAAAGAAGTCAGGTAAAAGCAGCTTGAGCGGCAACGCCAATCTTCTGATTATGCCGAACCTCGACGCGGCTAACATAACCTACACCACACTCAAGTCTCTTGCCAACGGGGTGTCTGTGGGGCCGATTATTCTTGGAACGCCAATGCCGATACATGCAATTACCAAGACCACATCACCGCGGGGTATTGTTAACTTAACCAGTTTAGTCAGTGCCAGTGTTGACCGGCAGCTCGGTTAATATCGTAAGCCGTTATTTAAAAGGGGTGCCTTCGAGCGCCCCTTTTTTTGCACTAACGTTGCACCAACATCGAACATTGCAGCCTAAATTAATTTAAATTGTGTAATCTTATTACATTAATAACGTCAGATAAGTTTACATCATCTAAACTTATAGATATCATTCACTCAACAAATAAAGGTCGCATTACTTACGTCTCTGACTCGTTAAGGCCTTATCTAAAAACTTAACCAACGTGGTTTAACTGAAAGTATCGACTTATGAGCTCAGAAATTAGCACGCAGCACCAAGATATAGACGCCTTAGAAACCAAAGAATGGGTAGATGCATTACAGAGTGTGATCGAGGCCGACGGGTCTGACCGAGCCAGATTTCTACTGCGTGAACTTTCTGATGTCGCTCGAGAAGCAGGTGCAAGACTGCCCTACGGCTTAAACACACCGTATATAAATACTATTCCTGTAGACAAGCAACCTGCCCTTCCGGCTGATCGTCAGCTTGAATTCAAAATTCGCTCTATGATCCGCTGGAATGCCGCTGCTATGGTATTGCGCGCCAACAAGGTCAGCACAGAGTTTGGCGGCCATATCGCTAGTTTTTCTTCTGCAGCCGTTTTATATGAGATTGGTTTCAATCATTTCTGGCGGGCGCGTTCAGAAGAACACGGAGGCGACATGATCTATTATCAAGGTCACTCCGCACCAGGTATGTACGCTAGAGCGTTCTTAGAAGGTCGTCTAAGCGAAGAACAACTTGATAACTTTCGTCAAGAAGTCGGAGGCAACGGTTTATCGAGTTACCCTCACCCGTGGTTAATGCCAAATTTTTGGCAGTTCCCAACAGTGTCGATGGGATTAGGGCCGATCATGGCAATCTATCAAGCACGCTTTCAACAATATTTGCAAAACCGTGAACTGATCAAGACTGAGAATCGTAAAGTGTGGGCTTTCTTAGGCGATGGTGAAATGGACGAACCAGAGTCCCGCGGCGCGCTAGGCTTAGCCGGCCGTGAGAAGCTGGATAATCTAGTGTTTGTGATTAACTGCAATTTGCAACGTCTGGACGGACCGGTTCGCGGCAATGGTAAGATCATTCAAGAACTCGAATCCGAGTTTCGAGGTGCTGGCTGGAATGTGATTAAGGTAATTTGGGGTTCTCAATGGGACATTTTACTCGAGAAAGATCACGACGGCCTGCTGCAAAAGCGCATGCAAGAATGTGTTGATGGCGAGTACCAAGCATTCAAAGCTAAAGGTGGCGCTTATACTCGAGAGCATTTTTGGAATACTCCTGAACTAAAAGCCATGGTTGCTCATATGAGCGACGAAGATATCGACCTTATGTCACGAGGCGGTCACGATACCGATAAGGTTTATGCGGCCTACCGAGCTGCTGTGAAGCATTCTGGCCAACCGACAGTCGTTCTCGCTAAAACTGTTAAAGGCTTAGGTATGGGTACTGCTGGGCAAGGACAGAACACCTCTCACCAACAAAAGAAGATGGACCTAGTCTCTCTCAAAGGGTTCCGAAATCGCTTTAAAATTCCGGTATCGGATGAGCAAGTCGAGAAAGTTGAATATATCCGACCCGACCCAGACTCAGCCGAGATCAAGTATTTACACGCACGTCGCCAAGCATTAGGGGGCTATCTACCGGCCCGCCCTAACCCATCAAATAAGCTCGAAATACCCGCATTAGAGGCGTTTTCGAAAATGTTGGAGTCGTCCGGTGATCGCGAGATCTCTTCGACCATGGCATTTGTAAGAATTCTGTCTATGCTGGTTCGTGATAAAAACATTAAAGACCGCATAGTTCCAATTGTGCCAGACGAGGCTAGAACATTTGGCATGGAGGGCTTATTCCGTCAGCTTGGAATCTACGCCAATGAAGGTCAAAAATACGAACCTGAAGACTCCGACCAATTAATGTACTACCGTGAGGACAAAAAGGGTCAAGTACTAGAAGAAGGCATCAATGAGGCTGGCGCAATGTCCTCGTGGATAGCGGCGGCAACATCCTACTCAACCAATGAGCTACCGATGATTCCGTTCTACATCTACTACTCGATGTTTGGTTTTCAACGCATTGGGGATCTCGCTTGGGCCGCTGGTGACATGCAAGCGCGCGGCTTTTTAGTTGGCGGTACAGCCGGTCGAACCACGTTAGCCGGTGAAGGCTTGCAACATCAAGACGGGCATTCACACATTCAAGCGTCGACTATTCCAAACTGCATATCCTACGACCCAACGTACAGCTACGAGCTGGCGGTGATCGTTCAAGATGGTATGCGCCGTATGTATGTCGAAGAAGAAAACGTTTTCTATTACCTTACGGTGATGAATGAAAACTACAAACACCCGGCAATGCCTGAAGGTTCGGCAGAAGGTATTCTCAAGGGTTTGTATCAATTATCTAAGAGTAAAAAAGATGATGGTCAAACGCCGACGGTACAAATTATGGGCAGTGGCACGATCCTAAATGAGTGTGTTGCTGCCGCTGAGATTTTGCAAGCCGAGTTTGGCGTTGCTGCCAATGTCTGGAGCGCAACCAGTATCAATCAATTGCGTAGAGAAGGCTTAGACACGCAACGCTGGAATATGCTGCACCCGACGGAGAAACCACGCCTAAGCTATGTTGAGCAGTGCTTTCAAGAGCAAAACGGCCCTGTCGTTGCGGCAACCGACTATATGAAAGTATACGCTGACTCAATTCGTGAATTTGTGCCCTCTCGCTATGTGGTGCTGGGAACAGACGGCTTCGGCCGCAGTGATGATCGCCAACAATTGCGCAATCACTTTGAAGTAAATCATCAATACATTATTATCGCCGCCCTCTCGGCATTGTTTGAAGACGGCAGCATTGATTCAGAAGTAGTGAATAAAGCGATTAAACAGTTTAATATTGACCCGGAGAAACCATCACCAGATACGCTCTAATGCAAGATCGATCTACCCGGGGAAAGCCAAAAATGATCAAGTATGTTGAACTCACTCCACCTGAGGCGAGCGCTTTTCGACAGGCAAAAATTTTGTCCATTGAATGCCAAGAAGGTAGTCAAATCAAAGAGGGCGACACCCTCTTTCGAGTTCAAAGTGGCGCGCATGAAATAAACCTGCCTGCCACTAAAGCTGGCCGAGTGATAGAGTTAATTGTCGGCCTGCATGAGCGAATAACGCTGTCTAGCGCTTTATTACTACTCGAAACTGAGGTAGACGGCAGCACGGCTAGCATGCCGATTAATGCTGACGACGACTCGGGAGAAGCAGCGAGAAGTAACAATAGTGTTGCAGACATTGGCACTAGAGACACAGAAAGCACCGAGGTCGAGAGCGCTGACGACCGGAGCCGCCCAACGGAACAACAAATATTAGCCCAGCAAGAAGTGCAGCGAGACGTAGAACGACTAAGCAAGCGACTTGCCACTAGCAAAAGAGCGTCAAAAGATGCCGAAACCGCAGAAAAAAAACAGCAACAAATGGCTACTAAGAAGCATCAACAACAATTGCTAGACCTTAAAGCTGGCGATTTATTTGAATCTAAGGATTCAACCGAACAACTAAACGCAGACAATAACGAAGTGGTGTTAACCCAAATTGCAGTACCTACTGCCGCCGGGGTAAAAAACCATAGTCAACCGAGCCTAACTATGCCATCGAGTTCAATTATTGAAGTTACCGTTCCCGACATTGGTGCTGACAGCGCCAAAGTTATCGAAATTCTTGTTAACGTTGGAGACGCTATCTCGATCGAAGACCCGCTCATAACACTGGAGAGCGACAAGGCCAGTATGGACGTTCCGTCACCACACGACGGTGTCGTTAAGACGATTTCGGTATCTCTTGACCAAGATATAAGCGAAGGCACGCTGATACTCGAGCTAGAAGCTGAGCAGTCTGAACCCGAATCTAAACAGTCTGAACCAGAATCTAAAAAGCCTGAACCCAAACCTAAAAAATCGCAATCTAACGATAAAAAAGCCGCGGACAAGCAAGCTGACGTGGCCGCCAAAGAGGTTAATTCAGAGCCTACTGAGCAGACAGTTGAAGTTCGCATCCCAGATATTGGCGGCGACTCAGCTAAAGTAATTGAAGTGCTCGTGGCGATTGGCGATCTAGTCGAAGTTGAAGACTCTTTGCTTACCCTTGAGAGTGATAAAGCATCAATGGATGTACCGAGTTCAGTTGCGGGTATTGTTAAAAGCATTGAAGTTAGTGTTGATCAAGACGTCAGCGAAGGCACTACGGTTGTTACTGTCGCAGTCACCGAACCCGAGACAGCAACGGCTACATCGACTTCATCTGAAGAGGCGACTAACAAGGCAACTAATACAACAGCTAGTACAACAGCTAGCTCGACAACCAAAGTTGATTCCAACGCTGCAGAGAAAAGCCCAACAAAATCAGCACCAGCAGATGAAAGTAATAACTCATCCGCTGTTGCCGACAAACAGCATGACGCTGGCTCTGCTAAGTCACACGCATCGCCTTCTATCAGACGCTTCGCGCGCGAGCTCGGCGTAGAACTTGCCAACATTGAAGGCTCTGGCCGAAAAGGTCGTATCACGCATGAAGATGTTAAAGGCTTTGTAAAAGATGCGTTGAACAAACCAGCTCAACCAGCCCAGGCAACTGCCAGCGGAGCAGGTATTCCCGAGGTTCCTGCTCAGGACTTCAGCAAATTCGGCGAAATTGATATTCAGCCATTGAATAAGATCAAACGCTTGACGGCCGAGAACCTGCATCGCTCATGGTTGAATGTCCCACACGTCACCCACAACGATGAAGCCAACATTAGCGACCTGGAGTCGTTTCGTAAGCAGTTGAACTCTGAATACCAACAACAAAAACGCGATATCAAATTATCACCACTTGCCTTTATCGTTAAGGCGGTGGTTCATGGTCTGCAGCTCTACCCGCAATTTAATAGCTCGCTTGAGCCTGGCGGCGAAAACTTGATATACAAGAAATACGTCAATATTGGCATCGCAGTAGAAACACCTAATGGCTTGGTTGTTCCGGTACTCAAAGACGCCGATAAAAAATCGATCGCTGAAATCGCTAAAGAAATGGGCGAGCTGGCTAAAAAAGCACGTGACAAAAAGCTTACGATGAAAGATATGAGCGGCGCCTGTATCACAATTTCAAGTCTCGGTGGAATCGGCGGCACTGGCTTTACGCCAATCGTTAATGCGCCTGAAGTTGCAATTCTCGGCGTCTCACGCAGCAAAATGCAGCCGGTTTGGAACGGTTCTGATTTTGAGCCCGGCATGATGTTGCCATTGAGCTTGTCTTACGACCATAGGGTAATCGACGGTGCAGAGGCTGCAAGGTTTACCCGCCACATTGCTGCGGTCCTTGAAGACGTTCGACGTCTGACGGTCTAGGAGATTCAACTATGAGCAACGTTATTGAAATTAAAGTACCTGACCTAGGTGGCGCCAGCGATGTCGAAGTAATCGAAGTGTTGGTCAAGGTTGGCGACAGCGTCGACCTCGAAGATCCACTGGTTACCGTCGAGAGTGATAAAGCATCGATGGACATACCGGCATCGTCGGCCGGTGTCATCACCGATATTACTGTCTCTAATGGCGATTCACTCAACGAAGGCGACACGATTGTTCGTATCGATGCTGATGATGAATCGAATAGCAGCAAAGGCTCGAAGCATGCTGCGCAAGAGATTGCCGATGCTGACGCTGATTCGGACTCTGAGGCAGATATTCACGAGTCCTCTAGCACTACTCAATCAGCGCCCGTAGCGGCTAAAAACGAGGGCCAGAGTGACTCTCACGCAGCCTTAGTGGTCATTGGTTCTGGCCCCGGAGGCTATACAGCGGCTTTCCGCGCCGCCGATCTAGGCCTTGATGTTACGCTGATTGAAAAATATGATGCATTAGGCGGAGTATGCCTTAATGTCGGTTGTATTCCCTCAAAAGCCCTTCTTCATTCGGCTGCGGTTATCTCAGAAGCACGAGAAATGGAGAAACATGGAATCACCTTTGGCAAACCCAAGATTGATATCAACAAACTTCGCGGTTTTAAAGAATCGGTTATTGGAAAGTTAACCGGCGGCTTAGCCAGTATGGCAAAAGCACGCAAAGTAAGGGTTATTAATGGCTATGCGAAATTTACCTCTGCCAATACCTTAGCGATAGAAAAAGACGGTCAGACCTCAACCCTGAGTTTTGATAAAGCCATCATTGCAGCAGGCTCTCGAGTCACTATATTGCCGATGTTCGAAAGCGATGACCCTCGAGTTATCGATTCAACTGGCGCTTTAGAGTTGAAAGAAATTCCAAAGTCAATGCTGATCGTTGGTGGTGGCATTATCGGTCTCGAAATGGCGACCGTCTACAGCGAGCTTGGTACTGACGTTACAATTGTCGAATTCATGCCCCAGATCATACCCGGGGCAGACAAAGACTTAGTCGCGCCATTGCAAAAACGTATGAAGTCATTGCTTAAAGAAATCATGACAAATACCAAAGTTGAGAGTATTGAACCTCAAGACAAAGGTATTAAAGTCCATTTCGGTGCCAGCGGCAAAGGCTCCGCGCCAAAACCGCAAGTTTTTGACTACGTTTTGGTTGCCACCGGACGCCGCCCGAACGGCGACCTAATAGACGCTGATAAAGCTGGAGTTAGGGTCGACGATAGGGGTTTCATCGCTACCGACTCACAAATGCGCACTAATGTAGACCACATACATGCTATCGGCGACATTGTCGGTCAACCGATGCTGGCCCACAAAGCGACTCACGAAGCAAAAGTCGCGGCCGAAGTTTGTGCAGGCGAGAAAAGTGGCTTTGAAGCCAGCGTAATACCATCTGTTGCTTATACCGACCCGGAAATAGCGTGGGTAGGTCTAACCGAAACCGAAGCCAAAGCGCAGAAAATCACCTACGAAACCGGTGTTTTTCCATGGGCGGCATCGGGCCGCGCCATTGGAAACGATCGAACCGAAGGCAAAACAAAACTTATTTTCGACCCGAAAACACATAGAGTTCTTGGCGGCGGAATCGTTGGTCCTAGTGCTGGCGATTTGATTTCTGAAGTCGCATTAGCGATAGAAATGGGCGCTGATGCTAGCGATATTGGCTTGACCATCCACCCACACCCTACTCTATCTGAGACTGTCGCGATGGCGGCTGAAGTCTATGAAGGCACGATTACGGACTTGTATATTCCCAAAAAAGGCTAATATCACCAAATAAATGACGAAATTTAGCTTTTTCTCTCGAAAAGGCTTAACCATTCAACCTTAGTCTGATAAATTCTCCTCCCATAATGTCTCTCACGTTACATGGGTTAGCAAAGCCTATTGGATTAGTAAAGACAGTTGGATTGTCTTACTATGCAAACACCGATAGTCTTTGTAGAGGTAATGAGAACATTGTGATGTTAATCGGCATTGTAAAGCATGGGGTTTTACAAGCGATGGCACCCTACTGCCAAGATTAGGAGTTACAAATGGGTAAGTTAATAAACCTCGACGAGGTCAACGCATCGGTTTTACCAGCGAAGGTATTGGTTCTGCTATCGAAGTACGCGCAGGCGATGCGCAAACACACAGGGTTGGTTATAAAAATTAGTTCATTGAATGTGTTTAAACACGTCCATAACACGAATAAACTCACCGGCCACCTACAAATCCGGCAATTGCATCGAGAGCTTCTCATAGAGGTCAATAACCACTTGCGTGCAGGAACAATGCAAACCGATCGGCAGCGTGAACGCGGCGATTCCACTGGCATATTGCGTGGTAAAGATGGTGAAGTGATCGTTTCTAGAAACAGCGGAAGCTTGAACTCGAACAACCTTGAAATCGAAAGCTCCCTTTCAATTAACTTCTAATTGCTAGGCTTACTGGTTCTTAAAGTTATAGCTCTTAAAGTTAAAGGTCTTAAAGTTAAAGGTCTTAAAGTGATAGTTGCTAGGTTCTAACTAGCACCGAACTAAAGCCAAAAACATCTTTAAAGAGGTGTCTTTTAATCCAGCTTTAGAGACTGGGTATGTTGAAACTTTAAATAGGTGCTTATAAGTAGGTATTTAGATCTACCTGCTTTCTGCAAATTTGGAGATCATCGCCCTAATCGATATGACGATTTTTGGTGAGCCTGCCTAAACTTAGTCGATGGGAGCTTGATCTGGCAGTATTTATTCGAAACCGCAATGGATCTTCGGTTTATGCTTTTTAATTAATCAATGTAGCGTTAATCAATGAAAGTGGCCATTGGCTGGCAATAAGTCTAGAAAGTCTTCATCGGACATAAACTGACCTTCATTAGCAGCCTTCTTAAGCGGAATATCACGCACGGTACGGTTACTTGCTTTTGCCAAGCGACCAAACCACGGGTAGCCCGCCTCGGTCATGATAGCTATAATTGTCTCTCGGCTCGAATGACTATCAGTTGCTCTATACAACTGTAGCAAATTATTACGCAGCTCTTCAATATCACCCGTTAGGTATTGGTTATTTTCACTCGTTTCTAGCTCACTTAGATCAAAAAGTAGTTCAGTAATTCGAGGTGTAATTTTCATCAATATATTCCAATTCAAAACGTTCAATTTTCAAGTTAAAAAGATCTTCTAAGCAACTTGGTTTGTATTTATATGTTCATAATGACCGCAATTGAAGACTAAAACTGTCAAAAAGTTATAAATCTGGTCTTATACAAGACCTTAGCTAAAATCTGCGGTTTATCGGCAATTAGACCGTATCTAATGCTGCGACTTTAGAGCGCTTAACATTTATTGACATTTTAAATGCTTGAACTTTCCGGCGATAAAGCCCTTCTAAGTAGTCAAACAATCAAACTAATAGCGTCAACAATCAACCGTGTTACAAAAGCTGATGATTTGCTTCGACACATCGTCTGCGGCTTCCTCCATCGGTAAGTGGCCAATATTTTCTAACATCACCACCTTAGCACCTTCTATTTCATTGCTAAAGGTGACATTCATTGTCACAGGCAATACACCATCTCGTTCACCCCAAATTACTAAAGTCGGAGCCTCGATGCTTGAAAGTTTAGTCCATGCATCGTTGTCTCTGGGCGTTTTGGCTAAGTCAATCATTGCTTGGCGATTGCCCTGCATGCGCAGCAACTCCCAATATCGATCGACCATTTGCTCGGTGACAATTTCCGGCACCGCAACTGTTTGCTGTAGCGACGCCTTGATGATCGATCTAGGCGTTATTTTCTTCATCAACGCTCGGCCTATTGAAGTTCGCAAAATCTTAAAACCAATATTAGACTCCGAGGCAATTAGCCGAGGAGCTCCTGACGGTGCAATCAAAATTAAAGCCTTTATCTTTTCCGGCCGATCAAGCGCCGATGCCCAAGCGATCCCTCCTCCGAGTGAATTACCCACCATAGTAGCCGTTTGAATATTGAGATGATCCAACACTCGCCATAGTGAATCGACCA
>JAFMHC010000086.1 GCA_017854775.1 Gammaproteobacteria bacterium
TAAGTTGCCATTAACTCAGGTGTGCCGCTATAGCTGATTTCGCCATCTACCCACTCTGGAATGCCACAATTACCTTTCGCTACTAGAATTGGCTGTATGCCATGTTCTTCAGCCGCTCTACTCATGTTCATAATGGCAGCGACAACCTCGGCGGCACCGACACCGCAATTGGTTCCAAACGCGATTAATGGCACCGCTAATTCTTTTTGCAGTGATACTAGCTCTGCAGCGGTCACGCCCATCATAGTGCGACCATTGGTGTCGATGCTTAGAGTCAGCACAATTGGTAGCCCAGCGACGCTAGCGCCTCGGATAGCGGCGTGTGATTCTTCAATTGATGAGATGGTTTCGATCCACAGCACGTCAACACCGCCCTCTTTAAGCGCTAGTGCCTGTTCGCTAAAAGCCGATTGGGCTTGCTCGATAGATACGCTGCCCGCAGGCTCTAATATTTCACCGGTGGGGCCCATTGAGCCGGCAATGACAATCTCGCGGCCAGATTTTTCAACTTCTTCGGATAAAATACGAGCAGCGGCAATATTTAATTCGGCAACGCGATTCTCTCCATTGTGAAGTTTTAAACGATATGAGGTGCCGCCAAAGGTGTTGGTCAGTACCACGTCTGAACCCGCTTCTATAAAGCTTTGATAATGTTTAGCAATTTTGTCTGGATGATCGACGTTCCAAAACTCAGGCGAATCGCCCGACTGCAAGCCCATGGCAAATAGATTAGTACCCGTGGCGCCATCGAGCAGTAACACTGATTTTTGTTCGAGTAGTTTGGATAATTTGTTGGTCATGAGCGAATCAATTTTTGCTAAGAGAAACCATATAGTGCCTCAAGAAGGCTTTTATGACTTACTTATTTGCATCAAAATATAAGCGTTCCCCCCCAAACTCAATGCATAAATCTAACTTAGTTCAGAGACTACCACCGTGGTTATAATTTTAATGTACAAGCGACCTGCCGAGTATTAGCATGGTAGTAAATTTCGATTTCAAAGACGGTATTTAAAACCAATAATTTCATGGCGATACTAGTAAATAACCACAGCGGTGAGACCAAGCCATGGGTAGACGCGTTAGCCGCCTGCCTGCCTGAATTTGAATTGCATAGCTATCCTGCAATTCCGAGTAATGCCGATATTGAGTACGCGGTGGTCTGGCATCACCCGCATGGCGACTTGATGAACTACCCAAATTTAAAAGCAATTTTGATTTTGGGTGCAGGGATGGATCACATAGATAAAGAATTAGAGCTGCCTGATGTGCCGATTGTGCGTTTACTTGATCCTGCCGTAGGCGATGAAATGTCTCAGTATGTATTGTATTGGGTGATGCACTTTCAGCGAGGCTACGAGCGTTACCGGCAACAAGCAAATGCTAAGCAATGGCGGCGCTTTAAAACTCCTCTAGCGCGTGAATATCGAGTCTCGGTTCTCGGCGCGGGTGAGATTGGTCGCTATGTTTCAGAGCGCTTAGCGTTGAATGGGTTTGTCGCGCAAAACTGGAGCCGAAGCAAAAAGGTGATCGACCAAGTACAGAGCTTTTATGCTGACGACGGTCTAGAGACTATGTTGGCGTCTACCGATACCTTGGTTAACTGTTTGCCGTTGTTCGACTCGACGCATCACTTTTTAGATGCTGATAAGTTATCAATGTTGCCCAAAGGCTGCAGTATTATTAATATCAGTCGCGGAGCGGTCATCGATGATACTGCTTTGCTAAGGCTGCTTGATTCAGGCCACATTGCTGCTGCTGCGCTTGATACATTTACTCTCGAGCCATTAGCTGATGAGTCGCCCTATTGGCAGCACGATAAGGTGTTTATTACACCGCATATGTCGGGTGCAACCTACCCATCATTATCCAGTCAAGTTATTGCTGACAACATACGGCGCGTCGAAAATGGCGATATTCCGTTTCCTATCTATACTAGGCCGTCGAATCAAGGGTAAGGTTAGATATTGTCGTTAGTTGAGTTTTTCTGGCGCGCATTAAGAGCGCAGCATATGAATGTGCGGAATGTCGTCTTCTAAATACATAGCGGAAATGGTTTCGAACCCTAGCTGATTATAAAACCTTTCTAAGTGTTGTTGAGCTCCAATTTTAATTGCTTGCTCGGGATACAATTTTTCCATTTCAAGCAAGGCCGCCTGCATCAGCGTTCGACCTAGCTTTAGGCCACGGGCGCTAGGCGAAACGACGACTCGACCTATTGAGGCTTGTTGGTAGCTCAGCCCAGGTTTCAGTAACCGCGCGTAGGCTATTAATTGACCGTCATCATTGCGACCGCAAAAGTGCATAGCGACCAAGTCTAGCTCGTCGATGTCGGGGTAGGGGCATTGCTGTTCGACGATAAATACAGTTTGTCTGAGCATTAGTAGCTCAAACAGCTCAGCTGTTTTCAGATTATCAAAGGAATGTGTTTGCCAACTAATTTTCATCAACGGTGCAGCCCTCCATTAGTTAAGCGTTGTAACCGAATGGGTCATCGATCGAGTGAGACGGTTTGGTAAACCACTTAGGCCCTGATTCGGACATATAAAAATGATCTTCGAGACGAATACCGAATTCGCCTGGGATGCATATCATTGGCTCATTACTGAAACACATACCAACCTCAAGCGGAGTAGTGTCGCTTGACACCAAATAGGGCCATTCATGAATATCCAAACCAATTCCATGACCAGTCCGATGTGGTAATCCGGGCGTTGCATAACCCGGGCCGTAGCCATGATTCACAAGATAGCCCCTCGCCGCGTCGTCGACAGTGCCACAGCCGTGTCCTAACTTAGCGGCTTCGAAGCCTGCGGCTTGACTGGCCTTTTCTTGATCCCAAACCTGTCGGTCACGCTCAGTTGGTTCCCCGTAGACATAGGTACGGGTGATATCAGAATTATAGCCTTGTACTTGGCAACCAGTGTCGATTAGCACCATATCTCCAGGGTCTAAGTCTTTGGGGTTGCTCACGCCATGAGGGTAGGCGGTATCTTCACCGAATAAGACAATACAGAAATAAGAACCTTTTGCGGCACCAACGGCTTTATGGGCGTGGTTGATAAACTCGGTTACCTCTTGAGTTGAAATACCGTCGCGCAAGATCCTAGCCGCGCTTTTGTGTACTTCAAGGGTCATATCTTTGGCGCGCTGTAATAATGCTAATTCGCGGGCCGATTTGCTCATGCGACAGCCAGCGGTGATGGTTCGAGCGTTGACAAACTTTATCTGTTGTTGCGCTTGTGTTAATCCATCACTAATGAAAAAGGGGCACGATTCATCCAAACCGACGATGCCTGATTCAATGCCCATATTGGCAAGTACATCGCCAAAAAGCTCATATGGGCTTTCATGCTCTTGCCAGCCGTTGACCTTGCCCTCTAATAACTTATAGCCGTCGATAGTGGCAATCTCAAAGTGTGGTGCTATGTATTGTAACTGGCCGTTGGCCGATAGTACTGCGCCAACCATACGCTCGCTTGCACCCCAGCGTGTACCGGTAAAGTAATAAAGGTTAGTGCCTGCGTTCAAATAGATCGCATCGATTTCGGCGGAGTTCATTAACACACATGCTTTGTTAATACGCTCCTGAAACTCGGCCTCAACAATCGGCACTACGCCTGCCGTCATATCGCTTAATCTGGCTAATTCGGATTGGGCATCGCTACCACCAACACCAATAGTCATATCTATTTCCTCGGTAGCATTCTACCTGTTGACTGTTTTAACTCGCGCTAGGCGCAAATACACGTTATAAAGCCTGCTCGCAAACTTACCTCGCTTAGGAACATCGCTCGTGGCCACAAAACCAACTATTTATAAACTGAGGATTGCACTCTCTGACCTCGAACGCAACTACTATGACACGCTGAATTTAACCATTGCCTTACACCCGTCTGAGACTCCTGAGCGCATGATGGCCCGAGTTATCGCTTACTGCATCAATGCTCAAGAAGGACTGAGCTTTGCTAAAGGTTTAAGCGATGTCGACGAGCCAGATATTTGGATTCGCACCATGGATCAGCAGACCAGTCTCTGGATTGATGTTGGTGAGCCTTCGTTCGAGCGGATTAAGAAGGCTTCGCGCCAGGCAAAACAGGTGAGGATCTATAGCTTTAACTCAAAGTCAGATGTTTGGTGGGACCAAGGAAAGTCAAAGTTTGGCATGTTGAAAGCTGATATTTTTCGCCTCAATCAGGCTGAAATAGAGGCTTTGACTGAGTTACTTGCTCGTACAATGGACCTTTCGGTGACTATTACGGGTCAATCTGCCTACGTTGCCGGCGATAATGGCGAAGTCGAAGTAAACTGGGAAATATTGCAGTCGCAGACTTGAGTGAAATGTCGGTGCGATCCGGAAAATTTTAGAGTTTTAAAGATTGATTTAGAAATCGAAGTTGCAGCACAAAGGCCATAGAAACAAGGGATGTAGATGCATTCTAGTGAAGGTTGTCATCGTAATTTATTGAGAGCTTTGATTCATTTTGCCTTTCCTTGTTGTTGCTCTCGTGACACCGTCTAAAATTAATTAGCTTAATTTGAATCCAAAGCAGTTCGAACCGCATCTAAAAGAATGTCAAATAGGTTAGAACGGTTTTTTATCGTTCCAGCCTCTATATAATAGTCAGTTGTAAATCAAGTTTGGGTTTTTTAAACTTATTTAGAATTGAACTTTTGCTAATATCAATTGAGAATTAATTATGGAACTTGCCAAATTTAAGCCTTTTTTTCTGGGCGTAGGTATCATATTGGGCGCTATCGTAGTGGTATTCGCTTTGAAGGCTCTTAAGCCTACGACCGACAAAGAAGAAACCGCTAAGCCGCCGCTTATGGTGCGCACAGTTATAGCTTCGCATAAGGAACAGGTGGTGTTTTCCACTTTTCAAGGTGAAGTGCGAGCTAAAACGGACATCGAACTAGTGACTCAAGTTACCGGCAAGGTAACGTCGGTGTCTGATAAGTTCATTGAAGGCGGAGAATTTAAGGCTGGCGAGACCTTATTGCAAATAGATGATGCTGATTATTTAGTTGCCCTAAAGTCAGCGCAGGCGTCTGTCGCCTCGGCTCAGGTTGACATCGATATCGAACGAGCAACCGCCGCCACCAATGCTAAAGAATGGCAGGATCTGCAGGGCAAACCAATTGAAGATGCTAACCCGTTACGCCTGAATAAGCCGCAGATTGATAGAGCCAATGCCCGCCTAGATGCCGCTAAAGCCGAGTTGGCGGCAGCGATGTTGAATTACAATCGCACTAAAATTAGTGCCCCGTTTGACGGGCGAGTTATGTCTAAGTCAGCAGAGCTTGGAAAATTTATGGCCCGTGGTTCAAGTATTGGCCGCGTGTTCGCTACCCAAACAATGGAAGTTCGCATTCCGATGACCGACGTGCAAATCAGCGAGCTAGGTTTGACTCTAGGTTATTCTGCCCGCGCTGCTGGAACTGAAGGGTTGCCAGCGTCGGTAACCATGTTGTTCGGCTCTGAACAACGTTTGTGGCAGGGTTTTGTTAAGAGTGTTGACGCCAGTGTCGATAGCACAACTCGTTTATTTTTCGCTACTGTGGCGGTAGATAACCCGTTTAAACAGCATGGAGATCAGACTGTACCACTTGTTCCCGGTCTGTTTGTTGATGTGCAATTATCGTCACCGAATAAGCTCTCGGGCTTGCAGGTTCCGCGCACAGCGCTACGCAATGGCAATCAAGTTTATGTTTATCGCGATGATAAATTACATTTCAAGAATGTTAAGACGGTTTATACCTCGCGCGAAATGGTCATTCTCTCTGAAGATACAAGTTCTGAACTGGTGTTGGGCGATGCTGTTATTACGTCACCGGTGCCCGGTGCCTATGAAGGCATGCCAATTAAATTGCCTGAAGAATCGGTAGCCGATGTGGCTGAGGGCGTTGCAAACGCTGACGATGAGGGCTCTTCAAATAACGACGCTGAAGGCTCTATAGCGATTGAACCAGCAATTGATGCAGTAGTGACTGAACAGCAATCGGACTCAATGACCGAAGAACCGCAGGATCCAGAATTTGACGCCCTTGAGGTTGACACCTTAGACGCCAGTCAAGATCACCAAGCGGCTGAAGAACTTGTCTCGCCTAAGTCGTCCGGTGGCGGATCTAATGACGTTGAAGCGGCCGCTGCAGAGCAAGGCTAACCCCACCAAAATAATTATCTAAGACAAAATATAAGAACAGGAGTTAGACATGAAAGGCATGATCAGATGGTGGGCTGACAATCACGTAGCCGCGAATTTGTTGATGATCGCAATTTTAATTGCCGGCATCGTTGGTTTTTTTAAGCTTGAGAAAGAGATTTTTCCAACTATTCCGTTTCCCGGAATGCAGGTTATTGTTACCTGGCCTGGCGCTAGCCCGAAAGACGTAGAACAACAAGTCGTCTCGAGAATTGAAGAATCGCTGAAGGATTTAGAGAGTCTTGACTGGGTGCGTTCCGAATCAGGAGAAGGCTGGGGTGGCGTGTTTATCATGGCTGAAAGCAGCTCAAACTTTGCTTCGGTAATGGACGATGTCACTAGTCGAGTGCAAGGTATTTCAAGCTTACCGCCGGGTATCGAACAGCCTCGCATCACTCAATGGGTTACACGCAACGAAATGATGCGTGTCGCAGTCCACGGCGATGCCGACGAACGCACTCTGAAACGGTTGGCTGAAAAGATGAGGCGCGAAGTTGCGCAGCTCAAAGGCGTATCCATAGTTGAAACATTTGGTACTCGAAATGAAGAAATCTCAATTGAAGTAAGCGAGAGCGCGCTGCGCCGTTACCGAGTTTCGTTTGATGAGATAACACGAGCAATTCGAGGCGCTTCGATCAACTTATCGGCCGGTAATGTGCAAACTTCAGGTGGCATATACACCTTACGTACGGATAACTTAGCCGATACTGAGGTCGATTTTTCAAGTATTGTCGTGCGGCAACTACCAGAGGGCGGCGTGATTACTGTCGGCGATGTTGCAACGGTTATCGATGGTTTTGAAGAGGACGAAATTTTGGCAACGCTTAATGGCGAGCCGGCGGTTTTAATTCAGGTAATGTCGAGCGAAGTGATGGACGTGGTGTTAATGTCCAAATCGGTCAATGAATGGTTGGAGAAACGAAAAGATGACCTGCCTGAAGGCATAAGCCTGACCTTATGGACAGACGCGGCTGATGACTTTGAATCACGTATGTCGAGTATTGGCTCAGCGGCCCTTTCAGGCTTGATCTTGGTGTTCATTGTGCTGTTCTTGACCTTGCGCCCGATTGTTGCGTTTTGGGTGTCGGCTGGTGTAGCTACGGCGTATGCCGGTACCTTTGTGTTCATGCCGATGCTGGGCATTTCGCTGAACATGCTGTCAACATTTGCGTTTCTACTAGTGCTCGGCATCGTGGTTGATGACGCAATTATTATCGGCGAGCGCATTCATACCGAGGTGGAATCGGGAAACACCGGGTTAGACGGTGCTGCCGGCGGCGCTTACAGAGTATCTAAGCCAGTTATTTTTGGCGTGCTAACCACTATTATCGCGTTTCTTCCTTGGCTGTTCATCAGTGGTATAACGTCTGAATTTACTCGCCAAATAAGCTGGGTGGTAATCCTAGCGTTAGGGTTTTCGTTGATCGAATCACTGCTTATTTTGCCAGCGCATTTGGCCAATATTAAGCCGGTTAACCCAACCAGTAAGATTGCCCGCATGCAGAGTCGAATATCGGAAAGTATCGTATGGTTCGGCAACGTTAAATATGGAGCCTTCTTGGAAAAAGTATTGAAGGCCCCTGGCATCACATTCATGTTTTTTGTCGGGTTTTTTATCGTTGTTGCATTCGGCATTATGGGTGGTGATTACGTAAGAAAATCATTTAACCCTGAAGTTGAGGCGTCTCAAGTCAATGTTGATATACAGCTTCGTGAAGGCACTACTTATGAGCGAGCACTAGAGATTTTGGCGCAACTACAGAACGCCCAAGAAGCCTTGGTAGCTGATGTTGAAGCCAATGCTGAAGAGGGTGAAAATAGTGCGGTAATTGAAAACTGGTATACACGCTCACGCAAAGACAGTGTTATCGCAATTATGCGCTTAGCACCGGCCGAAACTCGCGCTCTTACGGCTAAAGAAGTTGGTCTTGATTTGCGTGAACGTATTGGTGATATTCCAGAGGCGAAAAGCGTTGCGGTTGGTTATAACATGGACAATAACGGTGCTGATATGGACATATCTGTTCGGCACCCGAACCTAGAGCAGTTGCAGCTGGCGGTTGATGAAATTACTGAAAAGCTGCGCGAGTATGACTCTTTGTATGATGTGTCGAATAACCTAGATAGCGCCAGTGAAGAGCTTCGATTTGACTTGAAACCTGGAGCTGAACAAATAGGCATTACACTCGGTCAAGTAATGCAGCAGGTTCGCCAAGCCTATTATGGTGATGAAGTTCAACGTTTGCCGCGCGCCGCGCAAGACGTCAAGGTTATGGTGCGCTACCCACGAGAGAGCCGCAATTCGCTTGAAAGCTTGAAGCATTTTCGCGTGCGAACCGCAGATGGACGAGAAATCCCTCTTACCTCATTGGTTGATATTTCCTACGGCCCAGGATTAAAGCAGATCCGCCATTGGGACGGTTTAAGAGCCGGTCGAGTGCAGGCCTATTTGAGAGAACCTGTGCTTGATGAGGTAATGAAAGATTTAGATGATAATTTCTTTCCAGGGCTCGAAGAGAAGTACCCTGGCCTGACCCGAGCAGCGGTGGGCGAACAGGTAGCCGAAGCTGAATTTGGTGCTGAAATACTTGGCTTATTATTGATCGCATTTGGTGCCATATACTTTTTATTGGCGATGGCGTTCAAGAGTTATTTTCAACCCGTTGTCATTCTTATGGCATTGCCGTTTGCGTTTGTTGGCGCGGTTATTGGCCACTTATTATTCGACGTTTCGTTTTCCTTATTCAGTTACTTCGGAGTGATCGCGGCCTGTGGTGTGGTGATTAATGACAATTTAGTGTTGGTCGATTCGTTTAAAATCAATCTTAGCCGAGGTCTCAGCGTTATCGACTCGATTGTCATCGCAGGGCGCTCACGCTTCCGCCCAATATTAATTACCTCGATTACTACATTTGTCGGTTTAGTGCCGTTAATGCTTGAGCAGTCAAGTCAGTCAGCTTTTTTGAAGCCAACTGTTATCTCTCTGGCATTCGGTTTGGTAGTGGCATTCTTTGTGACGCTATTCTTAGTTCCTGCTCTTTTAGTTTTAGGGGATAAATTCTGGCACCATATACAGGCTGCCGGAAATTCAATTCGGTTGCGTGCGAGCTATGAAAAAGCTAAATTTGATTCTTGATACCTCTCATTGTAGAGGATTCAACTTTAATCGCGTGTGAGACTTAAATTTTCCGTGGCTCGCCTAAAAGCCTCCACTGTTGGTGCCACGGAATAGATTTTTACTCGCAAAAAGATCCCTTGCTGCTTGTGGCGAGGGTTTTCATTCAAACTTTGAGAATTCAATGAGCAAACAAACTATTAATTTTGACGCCCGTGATACTAGCACGGGCGTAGACCCACTATTTATTCAGCGTTGGTCACCACGAGCGTTTCAGAAGACCAAGATTGATGACAGCACAATGCATCGAATAATGGACGCAGCTCGTTGGTCTCCGTCCTGTTTTAATGCTCAGCCTTGGCGTTTTTATACCTCGACTGACAGTACCTTTGACGATTTCCTCAATTTGTTAGTCGAGGGTAATCAAGGGTGGGCTAAAGATACTTCAGTGATTGGTTTCGTAGTCGCTGAGAAAAATTTTGAGCATAACGGCAAAGCAAACGACTATTCAGCATTTGATAGCGGTGCTGCGTGGATGTCAATGACCTTGCAGGCTCGGATGGAAGGCTTATATACCCATGGCATGGGCGGCATAAAAGCTGTGCAAGCGGCCGAGTATTTAGGCATAGATGTTGATACAGCCGATGTATTGATGGGGTTTACTATTGGCAAACTGGCTGATTTAAGTCAATTAGATGAAGAGCAGCGTGAAAACGAAACGCCAAATTCGCGAAAAGATTTATCCGAAATCTGGCATTCAGTTTAGTTATTTGAGACCCACCTTACTGTCCCAACTTACTGTCTTAACTAAGCTAGCCGAGAATAGATCTAACAGACACTTCGAAGATGTCGACTATTTGGTCGACTTCTTCTTTAGTCGTTACCAATGGCGGTGAAAACGCCACCGAATCAACCGACGGCAGAGGTCTGGCAATTAGCCCGTTTTCATAGCATTTGGTGGTAATTTTACCAGCAGTCTTTAAACTCGGATCTAAAAACACTTTATTTTCAGCGTCTTGCATCAGTTGTACCGCTGCGATCATACCTCGGCCACGGACTTGGCCGACAAAGTTGTCATTTGCAAACCGCTGATTCAATGCCTTATGAAAATAAGCACCGACATCGGCTGATTTATCTACTAATTTTTCGTTCTCGATGATATCTAAATTAGCCATTGCCACAGCCGCTCCAATTGGGTGTCCTGAATAGGTATAGCCATGCGCGAAACTGCCGTATTTAGCTGATCCCTGTTTAATAACGTCCCAGATTTCTTCAGTAATGAATGAGGCTGAGAATGGGAAGTAGCCACTGGTGAGTGCTTTCGCTGTCGTTATCATATCCGGTTTAATGTCGTAAACCTCGCTACCAAACCAGGTTCCCAAACGTCCAAAAGCGCAAACGACTTCGTCTGCAATAAATAAAAGGTCGTATTTCTTAGTCACCTTTTGAATCTCAGCGAAATATCCTTCTGGCGGAGTGATTACGCCGCCGGCGCCCATCACAGGCTCGGCGATGAAGGCACCAACTGTTTCGGGTCCTTCTTTAAGAATCATGTCTTCGAGTTGCCTTGCTCGACGTTTGGAGAACTCTAATTCGCTTTCGCCCTCTAAGCCATGACGGAAATAATCTGGCGATTCAGTATGCAGTACTCCGTCGATCGGCAGATTAAAGTCTTTATGAAATGACGGTAGACCGGTTAAACTGGCGGTCGCAATAGAGGTGCCGTGATAGGCCTGCCAACGGGAGATAATTTTTCGTTTTTCGGGTTTACCAATCAAGTTGTGGTAATACCAGACAATTTTCATCAAACTATCGTTACCGTCCGAACCGCCACTGGCGAAAAACACTTTCGACATGTTTTTCGGAGCTAGGCCGAGTAAACGCTCCGCCAACTCTATTTGTGGCACGTTCGACATGCCGGTAAAGGTATGGTAATAGCTCAGATTACTGGCGGCTGAGTGCATAGCGTCGGCTAATTCAGGGCGACCGTAACCAACGTTTACGCACCAAAGTCCAGCAACGGCGTCAATCAGACGGTTGCCATCGGTATCGTGCAAATAGATACCTTTACCGGATTGCATGATCCTCGAGCCAGTTTTAGCGAACTCGTTAGCATTGGTCGAAGGGTGTAAGATGGTGTTAGCATCAAGCTGTTTTAGGTCGTTTTGATGGTTTGACATAGATGGCCGCTAGCAAAATTGAGTTATTAGATGCGATAAAGTTAGCATAGAGGCGCGCAAAGCTAAGCACTCAATTTAAATTCGATATATGATTCTAATGTGCCTAAAGCGACAAATGAATCTGCGGAAGGGCTAATCAGATATGACATATAATTGGGGAAGGGTATGGCTAACGTCAGCAAAATTAACAAAATTGATTTAAAGATACTTTCGATTCTTCAAACCAATGCACGAATTACTAATCAACAACTGGCAGAGCAGGTTCACCTCTCAGCCAGTGCCTGTTTGAGCCGCGTCAAACGTTTGGAATCCGACGGCGTGCTTAAACGTTACGTTACTGAAATTGACCTTGATCGGCTAGCTCCACACGTTGAGGCTTTTACTGAGGTCACGCTAGAGAACCACTCACCGGATGACTTCAAAGCTTTTAATGCGGCTATCGCCAGCGTTGCCGAAGTCACTGATAGCTATAAGATCAGCGGCGCCTATGACTATTTGTTGAAATTCGTTTGCACTGATGTGAAAACTTATAACACCGTTAGCGAGAGTTTAATCACCAGTGGCATTGGCATCGCGAAAATGAACACTTTGATCATCTTGGAGCGGACTAAGGAATTCTCAGGTTTCCCTCTAGACCTATTGATAGATCTTTCATAAGGACAGGGTAGTCTACTAACTGTAGTTTTATCACTATAGTTCTACAGCTATTAAGTTTTACCGCTTTTGAGTTGTGCTGCTTTCAAGTTGTACTGCTTTCGAGTTGTGCTGGGATGATTGTCTAGCTGTAATTTTAGTAATGGATTTTTTGCGCCGTTGTTTAATTGCGTTCCCTACCTTATAAGTTGCCTTGGAGGTAGGCTTAGATATTTATGCTGAGGTCGCTGCACATTCAACGGCAAAGTTAATCTCACACCGCATAATCTCGTCACCCGGCTTCGATCTTCAACGCCTAATTTGGTTCTCGCTATGGAAAAATGATCCAAACCGGAGAATTTAAATGATCTTAGTAAGAACTGCCCGCGAATCCGATATTGACGGCGTGCTCGCATTAGCTAAACAAGCGTATCCAGGAATGACAACATTGCCGCCAGAACGCGCTGTTCTTGAGGCAAAGTTGCGTAACTCGGTAAATAGCATTGAGAAGACGCTAGAGAATCCTAAAGAAGAAAGCTATTTTCTTGTAATGCAAGACACCGATACAGACACAATTGTCGGCACGGCAGCCATAATTTCGAGTTTGGGCGGAAAGGAAGCGTTTTATTCCTACAAATTAAACAAGGTAACTCAAAGCTGCAGAGAGCTAGATAAAAGGGTTACCTTTGAAACGCTTAATTTGTCAAACCACTTTGAAGGTTTTGCTGAGGTCGCCACCTTATACTTACATAAAGATTATCGAAAAAATGGTAACGGTAAGTTGTTGGCACGCAGCCGCTATTTATTTATGGCGCAATTTCGGGAACGTTTTCCGGACAGCGTTATGGCCGATTTGCGTGGTTATTTTGATGAGCACGGTCGCTCGCCATTTTGGGATGCGGTAGGCAAACATTTCTTTGATATGACCTTTGCTGATGCCGACCTCTATGGTGGCATACATGGTAATCAATTTATAGCCGACTTGATGCCCAAGCACCCGCTGTACGTGAATATGCTGCCAAAGGAAGCGCAGGATGTTATCGGTCAGCCTAATGTTAAAGGTAAGCCTGCGCTAGAAATGCTCAAAAAGGAAGGTTTTCGTTGGAATGGGCACGTCGATATTTTCGATGCTGCACCAAGCGTTGACACCAAGATAGACGACATTGTTTCGGTAAAGGGCAGCCAACAGGCTGAGATTATCGGCATCTCTGAATTTGACCATGATGAGCGCGCAATGATTGCAACCAGTGAGGTGAATAGCTTTCAAACTTTGATAAGTACTATTTCGGTAGAGAAGGGTGGCGTTAAAATACCTCGAGCTACTATGAAAGCACTCAGCCTCGAGCTCGGTGACAGCGTTCGATACTTAATAGGGTAGACCATGACCATGCATAGTAGTAAAGAGCAAAACAGTTCAAAGCAAAATAGCTATGAAGTAAATTTCGATGGCTTAATTGGCCCTAGCCACAATTATGGAGGCTTGTCGCATGGTAACGTCGCTTCTAAAAGTAATGCTTTAAAGATTTCGCAGCCGCGCAAAGCGGCTTTGCAAGGTCTCGAGAAGATGCAGGCTAATCGTAGCTTTGGTTTACAGCAAGGCATTCTCTTGCCACAGCAGCGGCCGCATTTACCGACACTGAGAAAACTAGGTTTCAGTGGCAGTGATAAAAGCATTATCCAACAGGTATCGAATAGCGCGCCTGAGTTATTAGCCAGTTGCTATTCGGCTTCCTCGATGTGGACTGCGAATGCGTGTACTGTGTCGCCAAGTGCGGACTCGGCGGATCACAAGGTACATTTTACCGCGGCCAATCTTTCCAGCATGTTTCATCGCTCTATTGAACATCAATGTACCGCTAAGTTACTGCGCGTCATTTTTGATAATGACGAGTATTTTTCGCATCATGATGCCTTACCAATGAGCAGTCAGTTTGGTGACGAGGGTGCTGCAAATCACAGTCGATTTACTAATAGTTATGGTGAGCAAGGCTTGCAACTCTTTGTCTTTGGGCGGTATGCGTTTAGACAGAACAGCGTCGCCACCGCAAAGTTTCCAAGTCGTCAGACTTACGAGGCGTCACTAGCGATAAGCCGCTTACATAAGCTTGATGAGAGTCAGGTGGTTTTTGCTCAGCAAAATCCTAAAATTATTGATGCTGGCGCGTTCCATAATGATGTAGTCAGCGTCTCTAATCTAAATACCTTTTTCATGCATGAAGAGGCGTTTGTTGATAAAGCCGCGATGCAGGCTGAGCTGCGACAGAAATTTGCCGCACTTGCGCCTGGCAACCCTGAGCTCAACTCTGAACTCAACTTTGTTGAAGTGCCGACTGACATGGTGTCACTCGAGTCGGCGGTCAAATCGTATTTGTTCAATTCACAGCTACTGCAATTGCCGAACCAAGACGGCATGACATTAGTGCTTCCAGAAGAGAGCCGCGAGAATGCTGAAGTGTCTGCCTACCTTGAGTGGTTACAGACCCAATCAACGCCGATTAAAGAGGTGAAGTTTGTCGATGTGCGTCAAAGTATGCAAAATGGTGGTGGCCCAGCTTGCCTACGCCTGAGAGTTGCGCTTACCCAAGCAGAGCTAGACGCGACCAATTCTAACTTTATTCTCAACGATGACCGACTTAGCAAGTTAAACCAATGGGTAGAGCGACACTACCGAGAAGAAATAACCCCCAGCGATTTAGCTGATCCGGCCTTGGCGGAAGAAAATTTCGTTGCGCTGGATGAACTAACACAATTGTTTGAGCTGGGCTCGTTCTATGAGTTTCAACAATGAGCTTCTTGAAAACAACCTTGGCGAATCCCGTCAGCGCCGAACCCAGTTCTCTACAATTGGAGAACGGGGTTAAACTCGAATTGCTTGAAACTGGGATTTTGCGAGTATCACCAGCACAACAAGGTGACTATCGCATCGTGATTTCTTGTGGTATTCACGGCAATGAAACTGCACCAATCGAGATGGTCGAGCAACTTTTTAGCGAGATTAACAGTGGTCAGCTAACGGTGACAAACGAGTTATTGCTTATTATTGGTAACCCACCAGCGGCCAATCAAGCCGTGCGCTTTGTTGACGAAAACCTTAATCGACTATTCTCTGGCAAACATCAGTCATCTTCAACGCAAGAGGCTAAGCGAGCTAAGTTAATCGAAGATCATGTTACTGAGTTTTATCAACAAGGTGACGAGCCGCGTTTGCATTATGATCTGCATACCGCTATTCGAGGATCTGAGTTAGAGAAATTCGCGGTCTACCCGTACCTACATGATCGTGATTGGTCGACAACTCAAATCGCGTTTCTGGAGCGCTGTGGACTTGAAGCAATATTGCTCTCGAGTAAACCTTCTGGCACTTTCTCTTACTACACAAGTACGCAATTTGCTGCTGATTCGTTTACCGTCGAGTTGGGGAGGGTACGCAAATTTGGCGATAATGATATGAATAATTTTGCCGATGCAATGCAAGGCTTGCGTGAACTGATTTCAGGGCAGTACCATTTTTCAGGTGACATAAAGAGCATCCAAGTGTTTTCGGTTGTCGAAGAAGTTATCAAGCAAAGCGAGGCGTTAAAATTACACATCGCTGTGGATGCGAAGAATTTCACAGCCTTCCCTAAAGGCTCTCTCTTGGCCTCAGATGAGGGCTACGAATACCGTACTCAGCAAGACGGCGAACGTTTTGTTTTCCCCATCTCTAATATACCAATCGGTCAGCGCGCGATGTTAGTTGTTGCGCCAACCATTCTGTAAACGATCATTTTTTTCGAGTTATTATGACTGCAAAAACAAAAGTATCCATCATCGGCGGCTCTGGCTTTCTTTCTGCTGAGCTGCTTAGAAACCTATTAGTCCGTGACGACGTAGAGTTGTTACGCATATCAAGCAAAGATCATATCGGTCAAAATATCGGACAGGTACACCGTAGCTTTTACGGTATGAGCGATTTGGTATTAGAAGACATTCCTCCAACCGAATGCGTTGACGGTGCCGACATTGTGATATTGGCGATGCCGCATATCATCACCGCCAAAGTAGCAATGGAATTATTTGACACTGATGTACGCATCATCGACTTATCGGGCGATTTTAGGCTTAAAAATTTACACGATTATACCCGTGTGTACGCGCCTGAGCACCCATGTCCAGAAAGACTAGGTAGCTTTGTTTACGGCATGCCAGAACTATACGCCGACGAGATCAGAACCGCTAAACACGTTGCCAACCCCGGTTGTTTTGCCACCTGCATTGCCGCGTCATTATTGCCGTTGGCGAAGACTGGTCAGCTCAGCGATAAAACTGTTCGCTTAGTGGCTTTAACTGGTTCTAGCGGCTCTGGCGTACACCCGCAAGCGGGTAATCATCACACCATTCGAAGCAACAACCTTAAAGCTTACAAAGTTTACAATCATCAGCATGAACCGGAGATCATTCAAACGCTTGGTGCCGCAGGTGCTAACAACGTCTCGTTAGACTTCGTTCCCGTCTCAGCACCTTTGAGCCGCGGCATGATGTCTATTGCTCAGGTTGATGCGCC
>JAFMHC010000087.1:0-10853 GCA_017854775.1 Gammaproteobacteria bacterium
TTAGTTAAAAAACACACTATTGACAACCTCTGGACATTGTATTGCCTTTTATATCAAGCAAGAATCGCACCACCATTTTGATCATTCATGAGTCCGTTACCCCAATCCCGCAACACTTACCCTTATCGCAAATAATGTTAGCAGCAACAATCATTGTTGGGGATGAGTCAAACGACGTAGACCGATAGTCCATCTAACGAATACTTTGAAAATCATTGTTTTCGCATAATGACTCCATCAAAAGCCATTCGCGTTTTTGCACAATTTAATAACACTATGACCCGATGAGGATCGAAATATGAATACTAATTTAGTCGACAACGTTTCTAGGCTCAGTTCGCCAAGAAACGCCAAAACAGGGCTATTAGCCTCGCTAAAAACGTTGACAGCGTCGGCTGTTTTGTTTGCTGCCACAATGTCTGCACCTCAATTTGCAATGGCCGAGGATGGTGTGATGACAACGGGCCTCGCTGTGACCGACACAGAGGTAACTGTTGGTATTCTTCATTCATTAACTGGCACCATGGCTATTAGTGAAACAGGGGCACAAGAAGCCGAGAAATTGGCGATTAAACAGATTAACGATATGGGCGGCATTCTAGGCCGTCAAATCAAGATTATTCAAGAAGATGGCGCCAGTGACTGGCCAACGTTTGCTGAAAAAAGTCGTAAGTTATTAGTTCGAGATAAAGTAGCTGCCGTGTTTGGTGCTTGGACTTCGGCATCTCGTAAAGCCGTGTTACCGGTTTTCGAGAAAGAAAACGGTTTGTTGTATTACCCAACATTTTACGAAGGTCTAGAACAATCGAAAAATGTGATCTATACCGGCCAGGAAGCCACTCAGCAGATACTCGACGGTCTAAATTGGGTTGCTAAGGAAAAAGGCGCTAAAACCTTCTATTTAATTGGCTCTGATTATATTTGGCCACGCACTTCAATGAAAATTGCGCGCAAACACATCGAAAATGTGTTGGGTGGAAAGGTTGTTGGCGAACAATATAAACCACTTGGCGATACTCAGTTTGGTTCGGTGATTAATAAAATTCGTTTGAAAAAACCAGACGTTATTTATGCCGCCGTGGTTGGTGGTAGTAATGTGGCTTGGTTCAAACAGCTTAAAGCCGCAGGCATCACCGCCCAAAAACAAACCTTATTAACCATCTCTGTAACCGAGGACGAGGTTCTAGGTATTGGTGGAGAAAATTTGGAAGGCTTCTATTCAATCATGAAATATTTTCAAAGCTTGGATAACCCGAATAACGCCGCGTTTGTTGCGCAATTCAAGGAAATGTGGGGCGATGACAGTGTTATCGGTGACGTTACTCAGGCGGCTTATCTAGGTCCGTGGTTGTGGAAAGCCGCCGTTGAAAAAGCGGGGTCATTTGATGTTGATAAAGTAGTTGCCGCATCAGAAGAAGGTGATATTGAGCTTAAAACAGCGCCAGAGGGTTACGTCAAGTTGCATAAGAATCATCATTTGTGGAGTAAAGCACGTGTTGGCAAATGGAACAAAGACGGTCAAGCAACCGTTGTGTATGAATCTGAATTGATTGAACCTGATCCATTTCCAGCTGGTTATCAGTAAACACTAATTAAGGAGTGAGATAAGGGGCTGGAATGTTCCTTATCTCAAACTTCTATCACCTCTTAATCGATTACGGAGATTCTACGTGGGCGAATATACATATAGTGAACTGGGTTCCATTCTCGCGATGCAAGGTTTTGCTGGCATTAGTTTGTTCAGCGTACTCTTGTTAATGGCTCTAGGTCTGGCGATTATTTTTGGTCAAATGGGCGTCATCAATATGGCGCATGGCGAATTCATGGCCGTGGGCGCTTACACGACTTATTTTTTGTCAGTGCTTACAGAGCAATACCTGCCAAGTTTGATGCCCTATTATTTCATCTTTGCAATCGTGATCGCTTTCTTGGTCGCCGGGGTGCTGGGCTATTTGGCTGAATTTGCATTGATAAGGCATTTATATAAAAGGCCTCTCGACACATTATTGGCGACCTGGGGGCTAAGCCTAATTATGCAGCAATCCTTTCGCTCAATTTTCGGCGCCAGGGAGGTAAGCCCAACCCTACCTGAGTGGTTATTAGGCTCATATCAGCCGACCGAGACGATTGATATACCTCTCAACGGAATCTTTGTATTAGTACTCACGGGGGTCGTGACCTTGGGCGTCTTTTATCTCCTTTACAAATCAAGTTGGGGATTACGTGTTCGTGCGACAACGCAAAACAGAGTGATGAGTGGGGCGGTTGGCATCAATACCAAAAAGGTTGACCGTTATACCTTTGCTTTAGGTTGTGGTATCGCCGGCATCGCCGGAGCGGCCTTTACAACCATCGCCTCAACCGGCCCAACGACTGGAAGCTTGTACATTGTTGACACGTTTATGGTCGTCGTTTTCGGCGGAGCGGCAAGTCTATTCGGCACCATTGTATCAGCGTTTACTATCGCCCAAACCCAGTCAATCTTAGAGTTCTTTATCAGCGGCTCTATGGCCAAAGTTTATACCTTGTTCGCATTAGTTCTGATCTTGATGTTTAAGCCTGAAGGCTTATTCGCTAGCAAAGTTCGGCGCTAACTCAACGCTTATTCTATAGGAGTTATGATGAATTTCGTTTATGAAAAATTATTCGGCGGCAAGCAAGGCTTTATAGGTTTGCTCATTTTGGCCGCACTGATACTGATTGTCTTTCCACTATTTTTTGATATTTTTCGGCTAAACCTAATAGGCAAATATCTAACCTATGCTTTCGCAGCCGTAAGCTTAGTTCTGTTATGGGGTTACGGCGGAACGCTCAGTCTGGGGCAGGGTATTTTCTTCGGCCTGGGTGGCTATGGCATGGCAATGTTCTTAAAACTTGAGGCATCGTCAGCCGAAAACACCTCGATTCAATCGACCCCTGGTATTCCTGATTTCATGGACTGGAATCAAATAACTGAATTGCCTTGGTTTTGGGTACCTTTTAACAGCTTTACGTTGACCTTGATTGCGATACTTACTATCCCTGCATTATTTGCCTACATCATTGGTGCGGCAATGTTTAAACGGAGAGTGGGTGGGGTGTATTTTGCCATTATCACTCAAGTGATTGCGGTAATTTTAACCATCTTAATCGTTGGTCAGCAAGGCTTTACTGGTGGCATTAATGGCATCACCGACCTACGAACCTTAAATGGCTGGGATATAACCAGCGACAGCGCAAAATACATATTCTATTTCATCAATTGCGGTTTGCTGATAGCGGTAATTATCGCATCACGATTTATTCTGACTAGTAAATTTGGCAGCTTGTTACTGGCTATGCGCGACAAGGAAGACCGAGTGCGTTTCTCTGGCTACGACGTGTCTAATTTTAAGATATTCGTTTTTTGTTTTGCCGCTTTAATATCAGCTATAGGCGGCGCGCTGTTTACCTTGCAAGTCGGCTTCATGTCGCCATCATTTGTCGGCATTGTACCGTCAATTGAAATGGTGATTTTTGCGGCGGTGGGCGGGCGAATGTCCTTAATCGGGGCTGTATATGGAACCCTATTGGTTAATGCCGGCAAGACCGCATTCTCAGAATCGTTTCCAGAACTTTGGCTTTTCTTGATGGGTGGTTTGTTTATCTCCGTGGTGATGTTTTTCCCTAACGGACTTGCGGGTCTTTGGGACGACTACGGGCACTATGTGACGCGTCATTTTTCGTTCTTGTCTACCTTGAAAAATAAGTTATTCAAAAAATCCCCTTCAATTGCATTAGAAGCGGCGAACGATAGCAACGTATCTGAACAACAGATGACTAAGCTCTAAGGAGAGGTGTTTATGGTTTCCAATAATACAGATTTTACTTTAGCCGTAGAGGATCTTACGGTCTCATTCGATGGCTTCAAGGCGGTTGATAACTTAACTCTTTATCTAGACCGAAACGAACTCCATGTGGTCATTGGTCCCAACGGTGCGGGTAAAACCACGGTGCTTGATCTGATTTGTGGTAAGACAAAATCGACCTCAGGCAGTATCAAGTTTCTGAATAAGGAGCTCACCAACATGGCTGAACACGAAATTGTTCGAGCCGGAGTCGGTCGCAAGTTTCAAACGCCATCAATTTACGAAAATCTCAGTGTATTAGAAAATTTAGAAGTGTCGTATCCGCATGGTAGAGGCGTGTTCGGCTCGATCATGTTTAAACGGACGTCGGAGGTGATCGAAAAAATTCACCAAATTGCCGATCAAATCATGCTGCGTGATGAATTAGAAACTGAGGCTGGTTTATTAAGTCATGGCCAAAAGCAATGGCTTGAAATTGGCATGTTGTTGATTCAAGACCCGCAACTACTGATGTTAGATGAGCCGGTTGCAGGAATGAGTGTGCGCGAGCGTGAACAAACCGCCGAGCTGTTAAATAAAATTAGCCAAGGGCGATCGGTGTTAGTCATTGAGCACGACATGGATTTTGTTGAACGCATTGCCGACAAAGTAACGGTTTTACACCAAGGCAAAATATTAGCGGCAGGCAATATGAAAGAAGTGCAAGCCGATCCCAAGGTAATTGAAGTCTACTTAGGTCATTAAGACTTAGCAGCGATTTATTAACACTCAACCCCAAAACAGATAGGTGTCGACGAATGTTAACAGTGTCGAATTTAAAAGTGTCTTACGGCCAAAGTGAAGTTATTCACGGTCTGGATTTTGCTGTAGCCAAGAACGAAACGCTCGCCATTATGGGCCGCAATGGAATGGGTAAAACAACCTTGTTTAAATCTCTGATTGGCATACTTCCATCGACCGAAGGCAATATCAATATAGACGGAGTCGATGTTACCAATACAGAGAGTTATCGCCGTGTTGAGAACGGCATAGCCTATGTACCACAAGGGCGAATGATATTTCCGACTCTTACGGTGCAGGAAAATATTGAAACTGGCATGGAAGTTTCCAAACTGAAAAAAATCCCCGACGATATTTATGCGCTTTTTCCGGTGCTGCATGAAATGCGCAGTCGCAAAGGCGGCAATTTATCCGGTGGGCAGCAACAACAATTAGCCATAGCACGAGCCCTAGTCACCAATCCTAAGGTGTTACTACTCGATGAACCGACTGAGGGGATACAACCATCGATCATTAAGGACATTGCCAATGTTCTCAATGAACTCAAGAAGCTGCGTGACATTACGATCATCGTTTCGGAACAAGTATTGAGTTTCACTCAAGCCGTGGCGGATCGAATTATTGTCATCGATAAAGGTGAGTTTATTCACGAAGACACAAAAGACAACGTTAATACCGACGTGATTCGAAAATATTTATCGGTGTAGCTATCCCGCTGTACCTATTCCGATGTACCTATAGCAATACATTAAACCCATTAGCCTTATTAATTTAGCCAACAGGAGCTCATCACATGACTGAAACCATCATTAAAGTTGATTTAAAACAATCACCTCATGACAACGACAAAATTCATAACCGTTGGCACCCCGATATTCCAATGGTTGAAACTGTTAAACCTGGCGATGATTTTATCATCGAATGCTACGACTGGACCGGCGGCCAAATAGCCAATAACGACGATGCCTCTGATGTTCGTGACGTAGACTTGAGTAAAGTGCATTACCTTTCCGGCCCGGTCGCCGTAGAAGGCGCTCAACCGGGTGATTTACTGGTGGTCGACATTCTCGATATTGGCACCTTTGATGACAGCCAATGGGGTTTTAACGGCTTCTTCTCAAAACAAAATGGCGGCGGCTTTTTAACCGAGCATTTCCCCGAAGCACAGAAATCAATTTGGGACTTCAAAGGCATGTTTACTAGCTCACGACATGTTCCCGGTGTTGAATTCGCAGGTTTAATTCATCCTGGGCTAATCGGCTGTTTGCCTTCAAAAGAATTACTAGAGACGTGGAATACGCGTGAGCAAGGCTTATACGATACTGAACCGGATCGTATACCTGCACTTGCTACCTTACCGTATGCCGAAACCGCTCACATGGGCCGAATGAAAGGCGAAGAACGTGATGCCGCGGCAGCTGAAGCGGCTCGAACAGTACCACCACGCGAACACGGTGGTAACTGCGATATTAAAGACTTATCACGCGGCTCAAAAATTTATTTCCCCGTCTACGTTGAAGGCGGTGGTTTATCAGTCGGTGATCTACATTTTAGCCAAGGCGATGGTGAGATCACCTTTTGTGGCGCTATCGAGATGGCCGGCTGGATTCATATGCGAGTCAGCCTGGTTAAAGATGGCATGTCCAAATACGCGATTAAAAACCCTATTTTTAAACCGAGCCCAATAACGCCGAAATACGATGACTATTTAATTTTTGAAGGTATCTCGGTGGACGAGGAGGGCGAACAGCATTATTTGGATGTCCATATTGCTTATCGCCAAGCCTGTCTCAATGCGATTAATTATCTTGAGAAATTTGGATATTCTAGAGCCCAAGCCTATGCCATTTTAGGTACTGCTCCAGTACAAGGGCATATTAGTGGGGTAGTAGATATACCAAATGCTTGCGCCACATTGTGGCTGCCTACCGATATCTTCGATTTTGATGTTCAACCCAATGCCGATGGACCAAAAATAGAAATCGATGGTTCGGTTGATGTGCCACTGGCACCTGACTTATAAGGAGAGCAGTTTATGCCTGTATACGAATACAAATGTCAGGAGCATGGTGTTTTTTACGAACTCGCATCGATGGACGAATCGCAAGTGCCTAAAGGTTGCACTGAATGTGGTAAGCCGTCGGCGCGAATCATTCGACTAGCGCCGGAGATATTAAGCATGTCTCCGGCCAAACGTAAAGCGCATGAAACCAACGAAAAAAACCAACATGAGCCGACTGTTTCTAGTAAGGAAAGGCGCGCACTGGACGATGAACATCGCTCGGGCTGTGGTTGTGAAAAGCAAAAGCCAGGCGGCTCGAAATTATTTTACACAAGCACTGGCGAAAAAATGTTCCCATCAATGCGCCCATGGATGATCGGGCATTGAGTAGGTATTAAACATTAAGTTAATAAGCCCCGACCAGTATCTGCAAAGCACTGGTTGGGGTTCTCGCCAAAACATAAGCTCGTTATTTGACCGCAGAAGGGGTTTGATAAGGGCGTCGACTCAATCAGACGCATCGAGCAAAGCCTCTCCGTCTTCAGAACTCAGCTTGAAAGCCCACGTGTACGCTTGTGATTGAGACTCAATACCAGCAGCTACCGACTTATCTGACGTATTGAGCCTATTAAAATCTGGACGAGAACGTATTCGCCCAATAAGAGCCACCTTCGAAGAACGGATGTCATAATCTCGGCTGCGTCATTTAGCGTGTAATAAGCCGTAATACTTTTAACCTTTTAGGTATGGAAGAATCATCATTCAGAAATTTTATTATTCTGAACTTTTTAGGGTAAGCGATTTTAAGCTAGAGAATGAATCATGGTTAGACTCATTATCGCGATGCGGTGCAAGCAATGAACCCCGATAAAAAGTAACGATAAAAGCTTACGCTCGCGCAGGCAATTGCGCAAAACACTACCTAGGAGAAAAATTATGCCACTTATCGCACTAGAACCTGGCCATTCAATAGCACTAAGTAAATGTATCGATTGTGACCCGTTGCAAGAAACGACCGTTACCAATAATGCTGAAAGTGAAGGCCGATATGTCATTAGCTACGATTTAGCGCCTCTGTCGATCCAGTTCAAAATTGCACCAGGGCATCACAGTACTATGTGTACGTCGCTCGGAGGCACTCTCGCCAATAGCGGCGATGTAACCTTAGATGTTTCGACTCCAGGCCTATAGCTGGATGGTACGCAAATACAACCATTGTTAAACATGGCTTCGGGGTAAGCCTTATCCCGAAGCCGTCAGCCAAGGTAAAATAAGACCGCATTTGTGTTGGGGAATAAGCAACTGAGCTAACAACAAGAGTGTTGCAGGCTGCGCTAATCGAGGCATGGTCTATTTATTACTATTTTTACCCGCAGCGAGGTGAGAATAAAACAGCGCAAAAAATAGGGAGCTACCTTATCCAAAGTAACCCCCTTTCTAATTTTTAACGATCCGACAAAAAAGTCATGGTTTTAAAAATGTTTGATTAAAGTTGCAGCTGAAAACCAATGGAAATTAGGTCAGTATCGGCACCTTGGTAACCAGTGATATTTGCATCTCCGCTACTGAAGTTAACATTCAATCTGGCATTATGACCTTTGATTACGTAGTTTAAGCCAATTTCGGTAAGGTCACTTGACTCACCTTCAGACGGGTTATTGCTAACCAAACGAACGTAGGGCTGGAAGTCTCCGTAGCCACCACTCTTAAATAAATAGGCGGCTGATGCGAACACAGAATCGCCATCAAATAAGCAGAAATCGCAGCCGTTGATAGGAGTGGCTGAGGGAGTTCCGGTAAAGTCAGAATCAAAATCTTTGTACTCGGCTTCAAAGGTTAGTACATCATTATTGTCAAGCACTGTCTCTGAAAGAAGGTCAAGTGTGAAACCGCTGAAATCACCAGACTCTTCAGGTGAGCCGACCCCATCTGATTGAGTTTGAAACGATAAACCCAAAGTGAAAACGTTACCGAGCCCACCGAAATAGGTGCTAGATGTGTAGTACGCAGGATTGTCTTCCATGTTTAAGAAGTTATAGGCGAAGCGACCCGCAATGAGAGGGCTATCACTCGTGTTCGGGCCACCCTCTACACCGTCGAAAGCACCAATTGCATATTGGAATTTACCAGAAGTACCCCAAACGGTCACACCCGTGTCACGCCCAACTGATCCCGCTCGGTCAGAAATACCATCACCCGGAGCATCTTGGTCAGAGGCATAGAGCGGTTGCGTATATTGGTTCCAAGTTAAACCGTAAAACGGTCCATTCATTTCAATACGGTCAGCTGGGGTTAACATCAGGCCGGCCCAAACGTTAAAAGATTTGGAAAATTCAAATTGTGCAATGGCATCAAGAACATCAACTTCATTGTCCCAACGCTCAGTGTTGAAGGTAAATTTGATGGTGTCATTTAGCTGACCGCCGATGTAAAGACGCATGTTGGCTAAGTCAAAATCAAAGCTACTGCCGCCATCGGGGGCGGCATCTTCGGCTATGCTCAATTGGGTACGCATACCAGCACCAATACTGAGCGATGAATCATCACCAAATTCGATCTTTGGTCCGGCAAAAGAACCTTGAGCGGTTGTTAAAGCCATGACACCAGCAAGGCCTGCTAGTAGGTACTTTGCTAACGGCTTAGAAGAGTTTTGCGAACCCGATGATTTTTGGAAACCTAAAGCGCAATTATATGTGGTCATACTTTTCTCTCGTTTAAATGTTTGCTTTTCGTGCATGCATTATGCGAAAGAGATGGCTTGGGGGGTATTCGTTGGATGTACTAGCAGACTACGTAGTTTGACTCATTCGACTTAGAACAACTTATAGGTTTTGAACTAATCAAGTTTTTAACAAGGATAGTCGTTTTTTTCGAACCTGCAGACATATGTACTAGGGACAAGTTCAACCCACAGAATTTTTTTTACATCAACGCACCTTAATAAAACGCAGCGTTAGCCCAGCAGATTCTCTCGGTAAATCCAACGGCTGGTGTCGGGTTAGCTGCTCTTGAGGCACTAAGAAATGAAAGAATGAAGCCTGATCAAGACTTGTTCTAATGTCGATTGACAGCTATCGACGCCGCTAACCCTCTCTAATATTGCGCTGGCCGTTGCTGATAGGGCCCACGCTTTGTAACTGCCTAAGATTAAAATTCTTTCGCTTGAACCTTTCATATGTTTATTCGTACTAAGTTGGCAGGTGCGTATTAGTTATTGTTTTGCATAGATCGAAAGGAAACTAAATGGCGTCGTAAATAATTTAATCTGTACATATATTAGAGAAACCATAATGGAAATTAAAAAATTGAGTAGGCAACAAAAGGGTTTAGCCAATACGTTATTAATAGCTGCGATGCTATGTCCAGTAGTGATAGCACAAGCTCAAACTGTTGAGGATAATCAGCAAGCTATCATCGACAACGCGACGGACATCGCAACTAACGAGGCGGACATCTCAATCAATGCTACCGACATCGCAACTAACGGGGCTGACATCTCAACCAACGCTACTGACATCGCAACTAACGAGGCGGACATCTCAACCAATGCTACCGACATCGCAACTAACGGGGCTGACATCTCAACCAACGCGACGGACATCGCAACTAACGAGGCGGACATCTCAATCAATGCTACCGATATAGCAACTAACGGGGCGGATATCTCAACCAACGCTACTGACATCGCAACTAACGGGGCGGACATCTCAACCAACGCTACTGACATCGCAACTAACGGGGCGGATATCTCAACCAATGCTACCGATATAGCAACTAACGAGGCGGACATCTCAAGCAATGCTACTGACATCGCAACTAACGTGACGGATATTTCAACCAACGCGACCGACATTGCCACTAACGTGACCGACATTTCAACTAACGCAACGGACATTGCCACTAACGTGACCGACATTACAACCAATGCGACGGACATCGCCACCAATGTGGCCGATATCGCAACCAATGAGAGCAACATCGGGCTAAATGCAGCGGCTATTGATACTAATTCAAAAGGTGTTGCTAATAACGCAACTAATATCGCCACTAATGCCGAGGGTGTTCAGAGTAATCGTCAAGACATCGGTATCAACCGAGGTCGTATCACTACGAATACTCGTGATATCACTGTCAACCGATCAAATATTGGTCTTAATGCAGAAGCGATTGTTGCCAATACTTTACGGTTTGTCGAAAACCAACAGCGTATTAATTCCAATCAAAGTGAAATCAATATTAATCGA
>JAFMHC010000087.1:10863-16663 GCA_017854775.1 Gammaproteobacteria bacterium
TGACAATAATGGCACTCAAATTGGCATCAACCGCGAGGGTATCGCTCTTTCTCTTGCATCGAATGTACCGAGCTTGAGCACTAGTGACAAAGTAGGTCGTGTCAATATCTCGAGCGGTTTCTTTGAGGGTGAGAGCGCATTGTCAGTGGGCGCAACCTTTAAAGCTGGCGATAAAACTCAGGTATTTGCTACCTACGGACGAACTTCGAATAGCGATGGTGGCTCTGTCGGCGTTTCGTTTGGCTGGTAGTTGCTTAGCCGATAAAGCTCGTTCCCTTTTACAGTTAAACAAGGGGCGAGTTTCATCGTCATATTAGGCAAAGATTAGAAATCCCACCTGTTATTGATGCCTAGATTGAACCATTTGACGTTATTTAAACACTAATTAAATAAGTGATTAATGGCCTACAGAAAGGTCGTAACAAAGTTAAATAATGTTGATTGAGCTATGCTGAGTTCTCACAAAAAAATGACTATTCCCATCAGGGTAACAACTGATTTCTCCTGTAAGAGTGTCGATTACACTACTTTAGAGGATGATAAGCTGTTGATTTTGATAGGTAATAATCGTGACAGTAGCGCCTTGGGAGAGCTTTACCAGCGTTACACCTTATCTTTAGGGCGATTTTTGCAACGCGGCATAAACGAGACTGTATTGATTGAAGAGATTTATAACGATGTTATGTTAACCGTTTGGCTGAAAGCTGACAGTTTTAGGGGTGAATCAAAAGTCGCTACTTGGCTCTTTGCAATTGCCTATCGGATTCGTATAAGCCATAGTCGAAAAGAGAGCCGCTCTAAATATGTCATTGATAATGAGCCGGCGCAGGAGATTACGGCAGAAATTTTTTCTCCATATGCCCAGACAATACAAGATGCGATAGTCGATCTCTCTGAGCCACATCTCGCGGTTATCGAACTATATTACTTTCACGGCTACAATTTGTCGGAAATCGCGACGATTGTTGATTGTCCGAAAAACACGGTTAAAACTCGATTATTTCATGCCCGACATAGGCTTAAAGCAATCATTGAAGCTGATCAGGCTAGATAAAAGTTGATAGATGAAAATCCAAAATTCCAGTAATACCAACAATATTTTCGTTGAAACGGCTGTTCATGACTACGTGGCTGGCCACATGAGCGAAGAGAATCGAATAAATTTTGAGCAAATGTTGGCTCGTGATGATTCTTTGCGAAGTGCTGTAGATGCTGAATGCGCGTTACGTACAGCACTACAGCAGCATGCGAGTCGTGACCAAGCTGCGCATGAAATTAGCGATGATAATTTCGACAAATTGTTGGCGCAAATAACTAAGCTAGATGAGCGAGTTGTTGATAATAGCCAAAGCGAAAAACGTCAGTATCGATGGTTGAGTAGCAAAGTGTTTACAATGACCAGCGTGGCCGCAAGCGTTGCCTTAGTCGCAATTCTGCTTACAGCTTATCAACCGTTTGGTAAAGAGTCAGAGTTCACTCTACTCAGTGACCAGTCGGCTAATACAAATATCGATTTTAACCATCTAGTTGAGGCGCAAAAAGTTGCGCAAGTGTGGTTAGTGGATGAGCTTCCAGCTCAGGAGCTGTCAACGCTATTCTCTGATAACAAGCTTACGCCAATTAGTCGCGCGGGCGCAGCCTGGATCGTCTCGTCAGCTGAACCGCTATCGGCGGAACAACTTTTACACCTCAATAGCATAAAAAAATTCAAACAGGTCAGGCTGATTTCCTACAGCAATCAATCTGCTGTGGCACCATGATGCGTGTGGCGACGTGTTGAGTATAATTAAAAAGCTATGTTTTGCTCTAGGCATAATTATAGCAATGTCGGACAATGCTGGTGCTGCTGAAACGGAATGGGTAGTGGTGCTTGATGACCCTCGCCCAGCACGCTTACAAGGTTGGCAACGCAGTCAGTATTCGGGTGGAACGCATTACAGCAGTGCTTTGGAACTGAAGCGCGCCGGTAAGCGTATTGCCAGTAAGTATGATTTGGAGGTTCGTGCAGATTGGTTTATTGAGAGCTTAAATGTTTATTGTTTAATCGCTTTATTTCGTGCTGATGAGCACGCGACGTTGCAGACGATACGTGATGACAAAAATGTCAAATGGGTGCAGCTGTCAAATGATTTTGAGTTGATGCAAGCTTCCAATAGTGAGCAAATTGCATCGAGCTTACTAAGCCCGCCGGAACTAAGGCTGCCGCCATCAATAAATGGCAAAGGGGTCGTGATCGCATTGGTAGACTCAGCGATAGATGATAAGCATACCGATATTAAACACGCGGTAGAGAAGAACGCTGATTTCGTGGTCGAAAAAGACAAAGAGTCTGACGGTGAAGCACACGGCACCGCGATCGCAGGCGTCATAGTCGCCGATCAGCAGAGCGAGCTGGGTGTTACTGGCGTTGCATCGGGCGCTAAACTCAAATCCTTTAGAGGTTGTTGGGAAACACTCAATGACTCACAAAAAGCGGCTAACCCCAACTGCAGCACACTGTCGCTTGCCCGCGCGCTGGATGCGGTTGCAGCGTCGCAGGCCGATATTTTAAACCTAAGCTTATCTGGGCCGAAAGACCCGTTGCTTGACATGCTGATAAGCAAAATTATCGCCAATGGGACTCAAGTGGTAACCGCGTTTGATCCCAATCGCTTAGCCAACAATCGGTTCCCCTCAGCCGCCCTTGGGGTACTGACTGTAAAAGCCACTTCATTAGAGTCAGAATTCTCAGATACGTTTTTAGCACCTGGGACTAAGGTAGTGGCGGCGCCTAGTCAGCGAGCTGATTTTATGCAAGGCCATTCAATTGCAAGCGCATACACCACTGGTGTTCTGGCACTGTGCAGACAATTAGAAAGGCAATTGAATAAACAAATTTGTGACCCTCAAATGCTTGATCAGCTGCAACAAAATAACATCAAGAACTTAGATGATTTGGTTTCAATATTGCAGCAAGAAGCCAAGGTGATGTCACCCTAAGTATTATCTAAGTTTCCAAACTCTTCTCTTTAGCAAGCGTCAGTAGAGTCTATATCGAAGGCTAATGCTTAGTTCAGATTGTTCGAAATCGAGTTTTACGAAACGTTGATATTCAGAATCACTAAGCATCACTTTAATCATCGTTGCCCATCTACCGCGAGCGTATTCAGCGCTCAAGATCCCGTATTCAAGTGTATTTACCGGCGTAGAGCTTTGCAGGGATGTGACACCGACCTCAAAATTCAATCGCCATTTCTCAGCTATCGGTCGTGACCCGTGAAACGAAGTAGTCACGGAAGCAAAGCCTTGTCCAAGTAACGAATCGCTCGCTCGAACTTGAAGCGTATTGTCTCTTCCAATGTGCCAGCTTAAACTAGCGTCGGTATACTGCCAACCGCTCAACACAGGGCTAGAATAGTCGTGCCTAGCAATAGATCCAGTAATCGCATGTTGTTCGTTTAGGGGTTTAAACCAACCTAAACTGAGGTCACAACCTCGTTGAATTGCTCTGCCTAAACGGTTTTCACTAATAAAACAGGATAGCGAGCTAAACGCGCCATTATCGGCCGACCACTCGGCGTTGAGTTCGCTGTTGAGCTGGCCGCTAGAGAGGTTTACTCCTTGATTGAAGCGGCCAATTCCGAGCCCGCCAATTATCTCGATCACATCTGCATGAGCGTTACTAAGGCTCATGTAATGGATAAGCAGCAATGTTAATATTAATCGTTTGTTCACTTGAGCTAGAGTTACGCAGAGGTCTCAATAAGTTAGCTATGCCATAACAGTAAGTGTCTGTTTATTTCAAAGAGGTTCAAACCTAATACTTTTTCTTTTTTGATCTTAACGCCATTGCTGGTCGTCGATGCAATGAGGCGGCATAGTAGAACAATAAGCATCCTACTCAAATGCCATGCTCCTTAAGAAAACGTTGAGTTTCGCTCATTAAAATTTGCCAAGCCGGTTCGTGGCCGAGCAAAATATGGTTATTACTTTCAAGAGGCACGAAGCGGGCATTGGGTATACCAATAGCTAACTCTCTGCCTTGTTCAAGTGATATGCGTTGATCATGACGAGAATGAAATATAATCGTTGGCACATTAACTTGGCTAAGCAGGTCTCGCACGTCGATATCAGCAAAGGCACACTGAAATTTTACTGCATTTTCAGGGGATGTAGTTTGACGTTGAAATTCGTCGAACCAATCGAGTTCTTCAGGCCTCGCATCAGGCATAAAGGTCTGAGAAAAAATATGCCGATAGGCGGGGTTGTTTGCTCCCCATCCATGCTTAGTAAGCGTCATCACGGCTTCACGTCGCTCCTGTTCCTCCGCGCTCGCACCAATTCTCCAGCCACTGGCATAACCCGAAATAAGGATAAGAGCTGACACCCTCTCAGGGTGGCGCACAGCGTATTCAATTGAGACCGCGCACCCTTGAGAGATGCCTAGAAGCGGGAATTTTTTTAATTCAAGCTGATCTACCACGGTCTCAAGATCTTTGACAAACACTTCTTGGTTTATTTCTTTCACGTCCCAATCTGAGAGACCGTTGCCGCGTTCATCATATCGAATAAGCTCTCTGTCCTTAGCCAGCACATTAAACAAATCTCCCCAAATTGGGCTGTCCCAATCTAGCTCCAAATGGTTCAGCCAGTTTGCCGCTTTCACAATCGGTGTCCCAGAGCCGACAGTCGCGTAGGCAATTCGAACATTATCCGTAGTTTTGCAAAAATTGATATTTTGCCTACGCAACGAGGTTCTTGTGGGTTGTTCTGTTTCTTCTGTGTCGCCGACTTGCAACTGACTATCTAACCTAGGAATATCGAAGCAAGTGTTTATTGCTATACCGGCATTGGCGAGTGAGGAGGTATAATTGTTGATAACCTGCTGAGCCTCATCGACTTTTCCTAATCGACGCAAAGTCATAACTCGTGCCTTAGCGGCAGTCTCGCTAAACGGATCCAATTCAAGCCAGCGTCGCGCCCAGTTTGTGGCGTCGTTGTGGTCGATGTCAGAATGTAATGCAAGTCGCCGCATTACATTCAGCTGAAGTAACCTCGCTTCTTCTCTTTGAGTTACTAACCAAGACTGAAATAAAGGCTGATTGGGTAAATCGAGGCCGTCAAGTAAGGTCTCTTCAAGCTTGGATGCAATGCTGCGTAGCTCGGCTAATGGTAGTTCGTCAGGCTGGTCAAGTAATCTGCTGCGGATAGAAGAGAAGTCGATCTCAATTTCCTGCAAATTAATTTGTGCTCGTTCTCTGTCAGCAATGATTTGAACCAGATTATCGGTTTTCAAAACCCCTCGCAGCTTGCTGAGTGACCAGCGCAATGCACCGCGAGGATCGTCTGGAACTTCCCAAAACAGCTCGCAAAGGCGCTCGCGACGATGAGGTCTGGCGGTTATGCACAGAAAAGCTAATAGGGCTCGGGTCTTTTTGGATGCCGGCAAGGCTAACTCGTTACCATCTCGGTAAAGAGTTAACTGTCCTAGAGTTTTTACAACGATCGTTCTATTCAAGTCAAAGTCATCCTGTTTTTTACAAAAACCACGGTATCTCTCGAAAAATACCACGGTCACTACCACGCTCAGTGTAACGTCCATTGGGTATAATTTTCAACATAAGCAAGCAGCAATATCGACCCTTAGTGCAATGGCGGACTAAGTTAATTCACTTAGATAACCGTCAATGTTTGGAGAGAGAGCGATGAATATTAATGAGCCAGTTTTAGGATGCGGTGCAGCTTACCATTCCTGCGGTGTGTCTTGCCAACTCGAAGATGGAGGTCGGCAGACTTGTTTAATTTTTAGTAGCCGTCGATG
>JAFMHC010000330.1 GCA_017854775.1 Gammaproteobacteria bacterium
CAAGATTATTTGGCCGTGGTTACTACCGCAGGCTATCTAGCCATCTATCCTGTGACCGAGTTGCCTGAGCTTGGCAAAGGCAAGGGTGTTAAACTGATCAATGTGCCAAGTGCCTTACTTAAATCCCGGTCTGAATATGTGCTGGGCGCAACGACCTTTAAAAAGGGTCAGCATGTACTGGTGCATGCCGGTAAACGTTACTTACGTTTAAAGGGTCAAGACTTAGATCAATACATGGGCGAGCGCGGTAAACGCGGGCGTAAATTGCCAAAAGGCTTCCAAGCGGTTAAAGCGATTACTACCGAAAAAGCCTCGGCCACACAAGACGACATTTTAATTGATAGTTGAACCGCTTTTTAGCGCATTAAAACTATCTAATCTACCTAGAGTGAGATTTTTCCAATGAACAAGCTACAACAACTGCGCGATATGACGGTGGTAGTCGCCGACACCGGTGATTTATCGGCTATTGCTGAGTACACGCCACAAGACGCTACCACTAACCCCTCGTTGCTATTAAAGGTTGCACAAGATTCGAAGTATGCCGAAATCATAGACAGAGCGGTTGCCAGTGCTAATGGCAGTTTAAGTGACGCGGTTGATATTTTTGCGGTTGATATTGGCTGTGAAATTTTAAACATTATTCCCGGTAGAGTCTCGACAGAAGTAGATGCACGTTTGTCGTTCGATACTGAGGCAACTGTTAGTAAGGCGAAAAAGATGATCGCCTTGTATAAAGAGCGCGGCATTGAGAAAGACCGCATTTTGATTAAAATCGCAGCAACATGGGAAGGTATTAAAGCCGCTGAGCAGCTTGAGAAAGAGGGTATTAATTGCAACCTGACGTTGTTGTTTAGTTTTGCTCAAGCGGTTGCCTGTGCCGAGGCCGGTGTGTTTTTAATCTCGCCATTTGTTGGCCGAATTATGGATTGGTACAAGGCTAATGGCGGCCAAGAAAGCTACCAACCAATGCAAGATCCTGGTGTAATTTCGGTGACTCGAATCTATAACTACTATAAACAACATGGTTACAACACCATTGTAATGGGAGCTAGCTTTCGCAATACCGGCGAGATTGAAGCGCTTGCGGGTTGTGATTATCTAACCATCGGCCCGAACTATTTAGAACAATTACGCAATGACGACGGCGAGTTGCTTAAGCGCTTGTCAGCCGATAATACCGGCGAAGCGCAACCCAAGTTATCACTTGATGAACAAGCTTTTCGCTGGATGCAAAACGAAGATGCGATGGCGACTGAGAAGTTAGGCCAAGGTATCCGAGCTTTCGCCGTAGACCAAGTTAAATTGGAAGAACTAATTGCGCCGAAGCTCTAAGTATTTAGCTGTTAACTATGATATTTGGCTGTTAACTATGAATAGGGGCTGACGAATAACGCTCCCGAATGGATCCGGGAGCCACCTACTTAACTCAAATGACACCTCTCTTAATCAACAGGGCTATAACGTTAGTTGCAAAATTTCACTGGCCGATCACAGTGATGGTATTGACGCTAATCACATTGCTATCGCTAACGCCACTTCCTCATTTGCCTGACGCCCCTGGCTCTGATAAAGCCCATCATCTAATCGCCTATGCGGCTTTATCATTCCCAATCGCCGTTAGAGGCGGGCCAAAATGGATGCTTCTATTACCCTTTTTTATTCTCTGGGGTGGTGCCATCGAGCTGCTTCAACCGTATGTAAACCGCTATGGCGAATGGCTCGATTTTACTGCTAATTCGCTTGGTGTCGTGGTTGGTGTCTGTGTTGGAATGCTGGCACGTCGTCTTTGATTTTAGATTGATTTGCTTGAACCTACGAAGCAGTTCAGACTATAAGCGCCTGTCGGATAATCAATTTCACTAGTACGAAAGCGCCACTTTGGTCTATTTTTCGATCTATGTTAGAGCAATGGAACAGTCTCAAATAAACCAAAAAATAGCCTCCCCGAAGGGCGAGCTAGCGAGTTGTAATTAACGACAATTATGATTGCTTAGTCGCGATTGGTGGTGGTAGCCCGATTGATAGTGCCAAAGCGATTGGCGTGCTGGCTAAATTTGGTGGTCAAATGTCAGACTACAAAGTTCCTAGAGTCGTCGACCAGCCGGGCCTGCCGGTTATAGAAATCCCGACAACCGCGGCACAGGTTCTGAAGTAACCCGTGCGACGGTGATCACTAATGAGCTAAGTGATGAAAAAATGCTTTGCATGGGTAATGGCTTTGTACCGGTGGCCGCCTTAGTCGATTATGAGTTAACGCCGACGGCACCGCCGAGAACCACCGCCGACACGGCAATTGATTCGCTTACCCATGCTATCGAAGCCTATGTTAGCCGTAAAGCGAGCCCGTTTACCGATGCGCAAGCGATACAAGCAATGGGGCTTATCGCGCCTAATTTACGCTGCGTGTTTGATCAGCCAGAAAATCGAGACGCTCGAGAGGCGGTGATGTTAGGGGCTACCCTAGCGGGCATCGCTTTTTCTAATGCATCGGTTGCTTTGGTGCACGGTATGAGTCGACCGATAGGTGCGTTTTTTCATGTGCCGCATGGCTTGTCTAATGCCATGTTGTTGCCCGCTGTTACTGGATATTCCATTGTCGGTAACGAGCGGCGTTACTCTGAGTGCGCGCGGGCCATTGCGCTTGCTGGAGCTACTGATTCTGATCATCAGGCTACGCAAAAACTATTGTTAGAGTTAGACGCAATAAACAATGATCTGAGGGTGCCAACGTTGGCTGAATTTGGTGTCTCCAAAGCATCTTTTGACGATGCGCTGGAGCTGATGCTCGAACAGGCGTTGGCCTCTGGTTCACCGGCGAATAACCCTCGAACTCCTAGTGCCGATGAAATTTGGCAGATTTATCAACAACTTTGAGCATGAATTTGCACGGGATACGGGTAGCCAAGTTGAAGTTCTGTCTCGTTTACGTTAAGTTGTAAGAGCAATTATTCCATAGCGTTTAGTCAAAAACGGGTCTCATTTACAACATTTTATGATTTCATAATGTTGTTTTGCTGATTAGGCTGTGTTGTAACCCTCTGGTCGTTCTTTGATTTCTGGCAATCTATTTTAGCTGAATATTCCTAATATAGACCGATTTCCATTTAGTTATAGGGAAAGGGGGTTCGATAGAAGGTAAATTTAAAGAGGAGATTGAACTTGAAGAAAACTAAATTAGTTAGCTCTATAGCCCTAGCAATTGGCGCCAGTGTGATAGCGACGTCAGCTAATGCACAATTAGAAGAAATCGTCGTAACCGCGACCAAACGTGCTGAAAGCTCGCAAGATATCCCAGTGGCGATTCAGGCCATTAGCAGTCAGGCTTTGGACGAATTGGGCGTTAACACTTTCGATGAGTACGTAAAATACCTGCCGAACGTCGTTCAGCAAGGTCGTGGCCCTGGCCGAAACGAAATTTATATTCGTGGCGTGGCGACAGAACAATCAAGTAATACCGTATCGTCGGTACAAGGTTCGGCCCCAGCAGTGGCGCTTTATCTCGATGACCAAGCGGTGTCTTTCGGCGGACGAAATTTAGATATTTATGCGGCCGACTTACAACGAGTCGAGGTTTTACCTGGGCCTCAAGGCACCCTATTCGGCGCTAGCTCACAGTCTGGCACGGTGCGTTTAATCACTAATAAGCCGTCGACAGAAGGCTTTGAGGCCAGCGTTAAAGCTGGCTATAGCAGCACCAGTGGCGGTGACCCTAGTACTAACCTCGAGGCCGCGTTCAACTTCCCATTATCAGACACCATGGCCGCTCGCGCGGTAGTGTACTCTGATACACAAGGTGGTTGGATCGACAATGTCGCTGCAGCGTTTAATCCAAATCAACAAGACCTAATTAATGTTATT
>JAFMHC010000088.1 GCA_017854775.1 Gammaproteobacteria bacterium
CACGCATACTCGGCGAGCGAGTAGGCAAAGATGTACACTTTATTACCATCACGATTGACCCGGAGACAGATACTCCAGCGGTCTTAAAAGAGTATCGAGATCGTTTTCGCGCCAACTGGCCGTTTTACACCGGTGACAAAGACCAAATAATAGATATCCGACGAAAATTAGGTTTGTTTGTCGAAGATATTGGTGGCGGTGAAAACAACCACAATGTGAATATGATTATCGGTAATCAGAAAACCGGTCGGTGGATGAAAAGATCACCGTTTGAGAATCCATATGTTATGGCTGATCAAATCGGTAATTGGTTACATGGATGGAAGCCAACCGTGGCTAAAAAGGATTTTACTGAGGCACCTGATCTTCGAAATGTTTCGGATGGTGAAAATTTGTTTCGGACTCGATGCATGAGTTGTCACACGCTTGATGGAACTTTGGATAGCAAAGCAATTGGGCCTGATTTACTTGCGGTAACGCTTAACCGTGACCGACAATGGTTGGTTGATTGGCTGCGAAACCCCGAAAAAATGATCAAGGCGGGCGATCCGATAGCCGTTAATTTATACAATCGCTATAACAAGATATTGATGCCTGATATGAACCTAGGTAAGGCTGATATAGCCGATATTCTCGAGTATCTAGAAGATCGTACTAAGGAAATTATGACCGCGCGCATCAAGAACAATTCATCAACGAGTGGTGAAGCTACTGGCAATTTTAGTCCTGCCGGAGCTATAAGCGGCAGCACCGCCTCTGAATCAAGATATGGTCGTGATCGAGATTCGGTCGCAATTATGAATTCTTGGGTGCGTGAGGCTTTGCCCGGTGCAGGTGTCAATGCCGGCTACATGACTTTGTTCAATATCAGTGATAAAGATCTGACGATTACTAGGATTGAGTCTGATAATTTTGATTCTATCGAAATTCATCAAATGGTATCGGTTGACGGCATGATGGAAATGTCGGAAATTAAAAACATGGTAATACCCGCAAAGCAAAGCGTTGAGTTAGCTCCCGGCGGAAAACACCTAATGATGATGGACCCAATCAAGGATTTCATACAAGGCCAGACAGTTGAAATGTCACTTACATTTGATACTGGATCGATTCAATTAATGACCGTACCGGTCATGAGTAAATAGGCTTAATAATATGCAAAAAATTAATACATTAGCAAGATTATTACCCACACGCCTGTGGGTAATCACTTTAACAATAATGAGTTTGTGCGCTTCCTTTTCATTGTCAGCCGAAGAGTCTGCCCAAGAAATAGGCAGCTCAGTAGAAGTAAGCTTCAAAACATCAAAAGGTGATTTTGTTGTTGAGCTATATCCACAGAAAGCGCCGCTAACGGTTAACAACTTTGTTGATTATGTGGAGAGTGGCTACTACGACAACACTATTTTCCACCGTGTAGTAGCTGACTTTCTGGTTCAGGGTGGCGGCTTTAACAAGGGTATGATTGCAAAACAACCGAAGGAGGCAATTGTAAATGAGTCATTAAACGGTTTGAAGAACAATCGTGGCATGCTCGGTATGGCGAGGAAAAAATTACCTGATAGCGCAACCTCTCAGTTTTATATAAACCTAGTCGACAACGCAGATCTCGACCCTCGTGGTAGTCAGTTTGGGTACACGGTGTTTGGTAAAGTGATTAGTGGCATGGACGTAATTGATCAACTTTCGACAGTTGCTATTGAGGATACTCCGCGCTTTAAAAACGTTCCAACTGAAGATATGTTTGTTTTATCCGCCGCTGTAACTAAAGGCCAGAGTCTGGTGGCTAAAGGCATCAAGGCGGTTCAAAATGCAGGCAACTATATAGCTGGCGAGCACTATATTGAATTAGCTGATGCGGTTGAAACCAAGGCCTTCAACGCCATAGAAGTTGTCGAGGTGTTTTCATACGGCTGTCAACACTGTTATTCATTTGAAAAAATGCTTACTCCCTGGGCTGAAAATCTACAAGCAGATGTTCAGTTCTCCAAATCGCCAGCAATCTGGAACGGGCTAATGCGCTTATTTGCACATACCTTCTATACCATTGAACAGCAACCGAAAGCTAAGGAATTGCATCAGAAGATTTTTGATCAAATCGTGATAGACGGGCGACCTCTATTGTCTGAATTAATGATTGGAAAGTTCTTTTCGGAAAATGGTGTTAACGAGCAAGTTTTTGCAGAAATCTTTGACTCGAAAGCGGTAATACGACAAGTTGCTGATGCTGAAATGCGTGTCAAACGATATCGGATAGAAGGTATTCCCGCGATGGTTGTCAACGGCAAGTATCGAGTTAGTCTGGCAACGGCCGGGAGTCCAGAGGAGATGTTAAAAGTGGTTGACTATTTGATTGCAAAGGAGAAGGGAGGGGTACTTAGTCAAGTCGACTGATTAGTTTCAGATCATGGATAAATTCATTTCAAGAATTGTTGTAATAATATATCTAACCATGGCATTGGTGCCAATTGGCTATATGCCCGCGGCCTTGGCCGACGGGAATGGTTATTTGGCATTATGCCCATCTGGAAATACAAAGAATTTGCTATTTAGCAAACGTAGTTCGCTATATGAGACTATGGCTAATCAAGGAGCAGCGGTTAGTCATGGAGCAGAAGTAAGTCACGGAGCAGCATATAATCATGGAGCAGCGCATCAAGGAGCAGTATCTAATAAAGGAGTAGTATTTAATCAAGTAGCAGCACATCAAGCGGCAACGTTTGATGTTAGATTAGACCATAGTTCTCATCATAGTCCTGGCCATAGTTTGGGTCAAAGTTCGGTCCACAGTTTAAAAGATAGTTCTCATCATACGGAGCAAAATAGCTCTAAACTTCAACAGCATGGCGTTCATAAAACACACGGAAATGCTCTAAGCAATCACGCGTCGGCCGATATTCATAACGGCCACGGCGAAGACAGTAACAAGTGTAATTACGCGACGGTCAGCTCGGGTCAGGACTTTCTCCAATTACCTTCGCTGATACCATTTACACTCACCAATTCCCAGCTTTCAGCTATCAATCGGCGCGCGCTAGTACTAATAGCCTTGCGCTTACGGAAGCAGCAATCGCGCGCTCCTCCAATCATCACCATTTTCTCTTAGAAGAACTCTACTCTTAGATAAATGTCTGAGAGCATCTAAATTTTTTAGCAGCGTAGCTACGTTGCCGACATCCGCTGTATCAATAGATTAAATAATCAACATAGCGGATGCCCATGGAGTGAAAATGTACAACAAATACCTAGTATTCGAACTAGCCGCGCTTAGCGTAGCTGGACTTGCATTGTCGAACCCGTCTATTGCTCAAACTATTGCTGACCGCGATGCTGTTGAGCAAAATAAGCCTGAGATTGAGGAGGTTCGCGTGCTCGCTGACGCCTTTTTCAAAGATACAACGGTAGTCAGCCCAACAAGTGTTATCACCGCAGAACAACTTAAAGCGCTTAATATAACCACAGTAGAGGACGCGCTCGCGCACCAACCAAGCTTGGTCATTCGCAAACGTTTTATAGGAGACCCCAACGGAGTCGTCGGCATTCGCGGGTCAAACATGTTTCAAACCCCAAGAACAATGGTTTTCGTCGACGGTATGCCTTTGCATTACCATCTACAAACACGATTTCGTGGTTCTCCTCGCTGGTCTCTAATTTCACCTGATGAGGTTGCAAGTGCAGAGGTGATTTATGGGCCGTATTCGTCACAATACAGCGGCAACGCAATGGGTGGTGTTGTGAACATCAAAACACGTAGACCATCGCAAAGCCTCACTACACTTGAACTAGGCGCTTTTTCTCAAGATTACAATCGATTACTTACCAATGAGAGTTATGAGGGTTATCGGGCTTATGTAGCCCACGAAGACAAGGTTGGGGATTTGGGTTACAGCGTTTCATACACACGTTTAGACAATGAGAGCCAACCTCAAACTCAATTTTTTAGACGTCCAGACTCGGGTAGTTCTTCTACCGCCTTTGCTAATAGTGGTTCGATTCCGTCTGGCAATGATACCAATGGGTTAGCGGGAATTTACTTTGGTGATTCCGGCCCAGAAAATGCCAAAACCGATTTAGTAAAAGCGAAATTCTTTTACCACCGAGACTACGTCGAGTTTCGAGGGTCAGTGGCCTATGAACAACGCTCACGCGTTGAGAACCAGGCAAACAACTTTTTAAGTGATGCAAATGGAGTAACGATTTTCGATCGCGAAGTCGATATTGATGGTATCAACTACGACACCTCTAATTTCGGCACCAGCGTTTTTCAAAACCGTGATCAACAGCGTGAAAGCTTGTTGATTGGGCTAGGGGCGAGCTTCGAGCTTGCCAACGACTGGGCTGCAGATGTTTTTTACAGCTACTTCGATGTGTTGGACGATACCGAAATCCGCTCGGGAGCAAATCCCGATGATCCAAATTTCACATCGATAAATGATCGTAATAGGGCGCGCATTACAAGCTACGACGATACTGGCTGGAATATTGTTGACCTTAAACTTTCGACGGATAGTTTCGCTGGAAAAGAAAATCAACGACTATCGTTGGGGTTTCATTATGACAGTTATGAACTAGACTTTATTGTTGACAACTATAATAGCATCACCGGTCAGCGAGCTAGCAATGAGCTGGATGGAGATCGCGCAACAGGGCGCGCCGATAGTGGCGGTGAAGCTCAAACTATGGCCGCATTTGCACAGTATGGCGCCGCATTAAGCGAACACTGGGACTTGTCGTTAGGCCTGCGTTACGATGATTGGGAAGGCGAGAATGGTTACGTTGGAGGCACAAATTCAGCCGACCGATCAGAAGATGGGTTTTCAACAAAGGCATCAATTGCTTATTCGCCAACGGACCGTAGATCCTTCAGATATTCAGTTGCGCAAGCGCTAAGATTCCCTGTTATTGAAGAAATATTTGTTAATAATGCGAGCGTAAGCGGAGGTAGTGTTGCTGACGCTACGCTTAACCCTGAAGACGGCGTCTTTCATAATTTATCGTTTGAACAGCTCTTTGAAAATGGATCGGTCACGGTAAATTTCTTCCATGAAGACGTAGATGACGTGATTTTCAATCAAACATCGTCGATATCCGGTGTGACTACTTTTCTCCCGGTCGATACAGTTAAGACAGATGGTGCTGAACTAATAATTGCGTCCAACGATGTTCTTGGACTGCCGGTTGATGTGACATTTAATACCACTTACACCGACGCTAAAATAAGTAGCAACGCAAATAATCCGGAAATTGTTGGTAAGCGCTTTCCACGTATCCCTGAATTTCGTTCAAACCTAATTTTAAACTATCGAGTTAATGATCAGTTTAATTTTGGCGGGTCAATACGTTATGCCGGAAACAGCTTTGGTGAACTCGACAATAGCGACACAGAAAACAATACTTTTGGCGCTCACACGCGATACACCTTTGTTGGACTCAAAGCGAATTGGAATATTTCACCAAACCTAAACGTGAGCGCCGGAATTGATAATGTGTTCGACCAAGTGGCTTACGTGTTTCATCCGTGGCCAGCCCGAACCTTCCATCTTAGCTTCAAATACGTGATTCCTAACTCATGAAACCAGTACACTCTTCCATTGGCATTAAGTGGGTGATTTATGCATTCTGATGCTAATGGCTTTCGCCAGCGCCTTTGGCGCTGGCATTTTTTTGCTGGCCTGATAATTAGTCCTTTCCTGATTCTGATTTCAATAACCGGTTCAATTTATCTCTTCAAAGCGGAATTGGAGCAATGGGAGGAACGAGGAATCAATGCGATATCTAAGCAGAGCGGGGCAGTAGTAACAGGTAATACGGAGCCGATCGGTGAAGCCACGTTATTACAAAACGTAACCGATGAATATCCTGCTGCGACATTTGTTCGGCTAACCCTCGCAAAGCAGGGTGATTCGACAGTCGAGTTTGACATCGTTCCGAAAGAGATCATTCATCACGTCGAGGATGAGTCTGAACACGCGCATCACACTGCACCGAATACTGAAAAACTAACCATTTGGGTTGATCGTTATAGTGGAAAAATTTTGGAGGCAAAAGTTTCTGAAGATCGTTTTCTCAATGTAGTTAAAAAACTTCATAGTGAACTACTGCTTGGGAATACAGCCTCGTACATTGTTGAATTAGTTGCGTCTTGGGCGATTGTCTTGTTGATTAGCGGTACGATACTTTGGATTTACAAAGGTAATTCCAATAAACAGAAGATTGAGGTTAAATCTTCGAAACAAATATTTTCACCACAGCTTAAAAATAATGGCCGCTTTAACATCAGAACGGTCCATGCTGTAGTGGGGCTCTACATATCAGTTCCGTTAATGCTGATGTTACTCACAGGCTTACCTTGGACACAGCTTTGGGGCAATGGCTTTAAAGAACTCAAAGAGTTTGCCGGCTGGAGCGGACCTAAGCAGGAATGGTTTGTCACATTAAAGTCAGGTAAACCAGAAATACCTGAAGACACGCTTTGGGAAATTTCAGATAACCGAGAGGGAATGATAAGTCAGAGTTGGGTGCCTAATGACCAATTTGCTTATACTCTTACCGATATTGCAAGTAAGTCAGAAGTAGTGAATCTAGCACACCCTATTTACATCAGTCCGCCGAAACCTGATAATGGGGTATGGACGGTTAGGTCGATGCCTCAGGATAGGGCAAAACGTGTGACATTACATTTTGATCAATTTTCAGCAGAACAAATATTGCGCATTGGCTTTGAAGACAATCACCCCGTTCAACGAGTGGTGTCACATGGTATTTCTTTACACGAAGGAGCTCTATTCGGTACATTAAATAAAGTTTTAGTTTTGATTACCGCTTTATCAACTGTCATTCTTTGTGTTCTTGGTCTAATGACATGGTTGAAGAGACGATCTGCTACAGGTTTAGCAATACCTCGGAAAGTCAATCAAGATTTGCCGACAAAGTGGCTAATGATAATTTTGTTATTATGTTTGTTTTTGCCCGCATTTGGTGTTTGTATAATTGTATTGGTTTCATTGCAATTTATTTATAACTCGATTTTTAGGGCATGAACAACCGAGCTTCTAATATCCAGGCTGAGTGGCGATCGACGATGATTGATGTCTTTGGCGGTATGGCCAAGCAATAGTAGATTTATTGGTTTTATTGCTAAATAGATTGTTTTAATCTATCCATTTAGCTTTGGTTAACGGATTTTTAACGATCAATTAACGCTGATGATGGACAGTGTTCAAGTAAGGAATTTCTATCAGAGTTAAGCAAAACACAGAGAGGTGGAGAAAATGCTTAGGCCTAGACCTAAGCGAACCGCATAGAGCATTTTGGGTATAGCAATTAATTAATTTAACAAGGATATTTTCAGCGATAGAACTCGCAATATTAATTTTAAAAAACACGTCTGATAGATTGTCGCTCTAAAATATCTGTAAACGATAGGGTGGAGTTATTTTTTTATCTGATGTGCAAAATAAGCGGCGGCATTGATGCCAATTCTTAAACCTGATTCGCTTTACCACTGGCATTTATTCGGTGTCCTATGCACCTAAATGTCAGTGGCTTTTGGCCAGCGCCTTTGGCGCTGGCTTTTTTTTACTCGTAAGTTAATTTGCGGTCACCTGACTAGGTGGCGATGACATGCTTAAGGTTGGCCATGCTTATGAGGGTTTGGCGATGGAAGTAGGCCATTTTGCCAGCACTATATCGCTACTAACGAAGCGCTTAACACGATTCGCAGTAGCGCCTTCATTTAGGGACGTTGCGGGCTTTCGGCTTAGCCGCCGATCTTGACGTGCTTAACTTTGGCCTAAAGCATGGGCTCTGGTGTGTCTTATCCTGCTGGGCATTGATGATGGTGCCTGTGATAGTAGCTATGCTGTTGATCGAAGGGCACATGTTGGCTATGGGGCTAATCACACTTTATCAAGATAAGCCAAAGCCTAGAACGTCCAAGGTCACCAAAATGGCAGGTTAGGCCCCCAAGAAAGTTCTTTTAGTTACTCAAACAACAAGCCCGAATTCAACTTAATATCAAATAGCAGGTTAAGTCGTAGAAGTAATGCTCGAATATCTGTCGATATTATCCAAACGCTCAATGCTATCGATAGCTGATTGTGAAAATCTGTATTTTAGCAAAAGGACAGTATTAGTGCTCTTGAGTCACTTAATAGACTGAAACCAGCGGGAGCCTCTAAAACTAAACCAAACAAATTCGACCTTAGCAATAATATTGTCTTCGGCTATCCAGCCAAATTTTCGACTGTCGATACTACGCAGAGAATTATCACCTCCGATAAATATCTCCAGACCGTCTGAGGCTCGGCGTATTTTGGTAATTCGTTTAGCCAAAACGATACCGTGTTGATGCCTTTTGACGACGATAACTTTCCGATCGGCTGAGGCTGTATCCCATGTATTAACTAAAACCACATCGCCTACTTGTAGGGTTGGCTCCATTGACGGCGATGGAATATGGTAAAACGAGAAGCCAAATATTTGAGCTTTGTATAAATGGCTAGATACAATTATCGATAAGTTTACAGCGACCAAGGCAATTAACGTCAAGGCTTGGTATCTTCGGGTAAGTTTGTTTTCGGATATTGCCAAGATCCCTATCCAATAGCTGATAAAGTGCCAAGCCACTAAGACTACCAGCATGGCTGCAAAGCCGCTGGGTGTAACAACCCAACGAGTGATTGAAAACAAAAACACCATACTCAAGCCAATGGCTGGAACCGCGAACGCTCTTACATACATCCCAGCAAGGACTGAGCTGGAGCCCGGCACTAGTAAGCAGAGCAGTGAGTTGAGATATTTCATTACCCAATTATAGTGTCATATCAGTTGAGGTTCATTGACTAAAGTGATGATCTATTTAGTTATGCTGAGGTCTTAAGTTATATAAACAGCTGTTATTTGTTAAGGTACATAGTATCCATGCAATTAATTACTACCAACAACAAAAATATTATGCGTCATTTGATCTTCTCTCTATTCATTCTATTTGCTCTGTGTTTATCAGTATCAGCCAGTGCTAATCAACTCCGGCATGTTGAATATCCGACTTACACCGCATACGTTAATGGTTTGAGTATTGCCTATCAAGATTTTGGTAAGTCGACTAACGGCACTATTTTGTTGGTTATGGGTTTGGGTGCGCAATTAATTACATGGAATGATGAGTTGGTTCTTGGCTTAGCGGATGCCGGTTACCGCGTTATTCGTTTTGATAATCGAGACATAGGCTGGTCTGAGAAATTTAACGATTTACCGACGCCTGGAATCGTTACCGGTATTCGCTATAAACTGGGTTTGTCTTTAGCTGCGCCGTATAAGCTTGATGATATGGCCGCAGATGCTTATGGCTTGCTTGAGCATTTGAAGATTGAAAGAGCTCACGTTGTCGGAGCCTCGATGGGCGGTATGATCGCGCAGATAATGGCGGCCAAGTATCCTGAGAGAATTGCATCTTTAACCTCCATTATGTCGACTAGCGGCGCAGAACACCTTCCTGAAGGTAGCGTTGAAATTGATTTTTCCGCTAGCGGTAAATCTCGTGACGAAGTAATTAGTGGTACGGTGGCATTAGTCCGAAAGTTTGGCGGCAGCATCGGCACAATGGACCAAGATTTGCTCCGTCAAAGAATTGCCAGAGCCTATGATCGCTCTCATTATCCCGACGGTAGTGCTCGTCAGTTATGGGCAATCGCTGATTCGGGCGACCGCGTTGAGCTTCTTAAAACCGTCAAACAGCCAACGTTGGTGCTACACGGAAAGCAAGATACACTGATTCCGTTTCAAGCCGGTGAGCATACAGCTGAGCTGGTAAAAGGTGCTAAGTTAGTTTTGCTTGACGGGATGGGACACAGTATCGATCAGGCTAATATGCCAATCATCGTTAAAGAGATAGTAGAGTTAGCCGCTACCGTTAATTAGTCTTTCACCGACTTAGTCTTTCTTCATGTGGACGCTTATTTAAGTTCAATGTCTTGAGGCACTTGATCTGTCTCAGCAGGTGACTTCATTGCTTGCTTAGGTGGTTAGTGAGCCATATATTGCTCGCAAATAGAGTTATAGATATATAGGGGACATATATTAGTCATTAAAATAATTGATGCTGACCATTTTAATGTGTAATATATTGCTTGTATGTAAGTTTAAGTTTGATTGAGGTTAATATATGACGCATTATAATGATTTCCAAACAGCATCGCCAAAACAGTCGATTCTGGCGATTGGCAGTCAGCTTGAGCAATTACGGCTAAGTAAAAACTTAAGCCAGGCGTTGGTCGCTTCTGAGGCAGGTGTTTCACGGCGTACCATTACTCGAATGGAGGCTGGTGAAACAGTCTCGCTCGACACTTTTGTTAGGGTGCTTAAGGTATACGATATAGCCGACCGTATTGCCACTTTGTTTCCTGAGCATACTGTTCGCCCCATCGAGCGGGTTAAACTTGGTGGCAAGCAGCGCAAGCGAGCCAGCTCAGTGAAGAATTCGGAAAAAAAATCAGTCACCAATAACTCGATGAATGACTCAGTAGCCGAGCCAAACCAAGAGCCTTGGTCTTGGGCTGACGAGGCTGATGACTCTTCTGGCGGTGAGGTTAATCGAGATGATTGAGTGGAAATTGATAGCCGCTGAAACGACCATCGGCAAAACAGCTTGAGCGACGCAAATGTAATGTTGTGGGGACGCCGCATCGGTGCTGTGTCTTGGCTTAGTGAGAGAGATATCGGTGTATTTCAATATGCCCCTGAATTTGTCAGCAGTAACATTCAAGTTGCTCCACTGACCATGCCTCTGCGCGAGACACCTTATGAGTTTCCGGCTTTGTCGCGTGGCACATTTAGTGGCCTGCCTGGGTTACTCTCCGACTCACTACCCGATAAATTCGGTAATGCTTTGATCGACGCATGGCTTGCCAGAATAGGGCGTAGCCCACAATCATTTAACCCCGTTGAGCGACTTTGTTATCTAGGCGGACGAGGAATGGGTGCGCTTGAGTTTCAACCGGTTATGCATCAACGATATCGTCGCGACTTTGAGCTTGATGTGGCCGAGCTGGTTAACTTAGCAAATCAAGTCCTAAGTCAGCGCCAGCAACTCAGCGTTACTTTAACGGGTGAGGATGACCGAGCGCCAATAGAAGACATTATTAGAGTAGGCACGTCGGCCGGAGGGGCAAGAGCCAAAGCCATCGTCGCGTGGAATCCTCAAACTGGTGAATTTCGATCGGGCCAGGTAACACAGCACACTGGCTTTAGCCATTGGCTAATAAAATTTGACGGGGTCAGCGGCAACCGTGATAAAGAGCTGGCAGACCCGCAAGGCTATGGTCAGATCGAATACGCTTATTATTTGATGGCTTTAAGTGCGGGCATCAACATGAGCGAGTGTCGACTGCATCACGAAGGTGGTCGGGCGCACTTTATGACCAAGCGTTTCGATCGTTCAGACAGTGGGCAAAAGCGACACATGCAATCCCTAGGGGCTATGATGCACTACGATTTTAATCAGGCTGGCGCACATTCATATGAACAAGCGCTTCAGGTCATCACTCAACTTGATCTAACAATGTCAGAACGCAAGCAACAGTTTCGCCGTGCAGTATTTAATGTTTTGGCTCGCAATCAAGATGACCATGTGAAAAACATCGCCTACTTAATGGATAAAGCCGGACAATGGCAGCTCGCACCGGCGTTCGACATGGTTTATTCGTACAACCCTGATGGCGCGTGGACTGGTAAGCACCAAATGAGCGTTAATGGTAAGCGAGATGACTTTGTTATAGGCGATTTATTGGCGCTAGCTGAAGGTGCCGGTATTAAAGCAAAACTTGCAAAAGGCATTATCGGTGAAGTTGCTGAGGCGGTCCGCAACTGGGCTGTATTTGCTGCCGATGCGGGTGTTGGTGAAAGCACCGTTGTGAATATTCAACGTAGCCATAGACGTTTTGATGAGACAGGGTGATGAGTAAGCGCAATGAGACAACGTAATGAGTAAGTTGGCCGACAATTTTATGTTCAGCTTAATACACGAATGCGGCAAAGCGTTGATAAAGACGGGTGGAAGTTAAATTGTTGAAGCCAATGTTGAAGCCAATGTTGAAGCCAATGCTGCTTAGCTTGGTGCTATTTGTCATATCCACAGTCTACTACACCCATGCAGCATTGACGTTTCCAGTGCTCTTTAACTTAGATAACCAGCTCAATTACGCCGCGACTGAGTATTTAGCCGAACACCGAAAAATTCCTGTGGTCAAAGCAGACGACCCTGAAATTTTGTTCACTGAAATAGGTACCACTCGCTCATTGAGGCCACCGTTTACTTTTATCGTATCGGCGGTTGCTAGTAATTTGACCGCCAATATTGTTGATCATAGTATTACTCGTCAGCGACTAGGTTCACCATTGATTGGCGCGTTGACAGTGGTGGTCGTGTTTGTTGGGTTTTGGCTAGCATTTAATCATATTGGCTTGGCACTACTGGGGGCAACAACGATCGGCTTATTGCCCAAGTTTGTCTTTCTTGCCTCGTGCAACAATGATGATATTGGCGCTGTATTATCGGTCAGCCTGCTGTTTACCAGTGTCCTAGCTTTAGTCCGATATCGAGCCAACGTTTCGGTTTTGATTGCTCTGGCGTTTTCACTCGGCCTAGTGCTACAAACAAAATTTACTGCGTGGCTTGTACTACCTTGGTTTGGCATTTTTTGTTTGATACTGATTCGATCTAATTGGCGATCAATTGTGAAACTAACACCGCTGCTTGCAATAATCTTTATCCTAGCTGGTGGCTGGTGGATCGTATTTAATATGATCAACTATGGAGTTACCGACCCCTCGGCAATAAGACACGCAGTTGAACTTCAAACTCAATTGAACAGCATTCAAGCAAATAGCCAAGGGTATCTTTCTAGTGGCATCGGGCTTTACGATTTGTTGGTTAATCATGATCAGTTTTTAACTAAGAGTTTTCGGTCTCTAATTGGCTATTTGCAATGGCTTGATCTGAACGTCGGTGCGCTTACCTATCTTTTCTACGGATTGTTATTTTTAGTTGGGTTTGTCGGACTTGCCTTTACCTCGCGGGCCACGCCGAAGAAACGAGACTATTTGGATTATTTAGTCATTATATTGGTGCTTAGTCAGTGCGTTTTCTATTTCCATCACAATTTGGTAAGAGATATTCAACCGCAAGCGCGATATGTTCTACCGGTTATTATGCCGTTGGTCTATTTATTTCTTAGGCAAATTGAACGACTGCCTCCGGGCGCCGTAATACTGCAATTTCGAGGTCGAAAATACGCGTCTCAATCGGTAGTAAGTAGCGTACTAATCGGTGTATGTGTGTTGGTTCATCTAGTTGCTATGGAGCGCTATATTGTGCCGACGTTTAACCCAAAACCTTACTTTACAAGCCTAAAGAAACCTCAAAAGCATGAGGTTCGAGACGCTTTTCAGATATCGTCAAGCAATGCGTTGTCATATAAATTTATTGACAATAGGCTGCAGTTACGGAGAGAGGGCACTGGGCCGTCAAGCATCACCTTAAGCTCTCATTTTTGTCGCCAGCTGCCATTGAATGCATTGATAACAATGAACGTGAAATCGCTAACTAGCGGCGGATTTAGCGTACATATTGATCGGCTCAATCAGGGGGCCTACGATAGTATTTATTGGCGACGTGTGCCAGCAGGGGAGAGCGTCGCAATTTTTTCTGTCAATTCGCACAATTGCAGTGGTGTAAAAATATCCTTGTCTAGAAGCACGTACCAACTCACGCTAGAGAGTCTTGATATCAGCGAATTGAGAATTCATCAACACGGTAAACCGCTTTAATTTAAGTCATTAACTGATTGATTCGAAATTGATAAATTGATGTTTGTAAACGCTTGTGCTAAAACTTAACGGCCAAAGAGACGGCTTTGCTCGACAATGGCATCGACCCATGAGGGGTTTGTTCGATTACAAGCTTTGATCTAGAGTAGGGAGTGTCATACCGTATTAGCCATCTAACATAGCTAGCTAACTGATAAAAATATAATAAATTGTTGAGAACCGACATGATTAGATTAGTATATTTCTTAAAGGCAGGTGCCTTTGCTTTCGCATTCAACTTACTTGCTGGCACAACCACAGTCTATGCTGCGCCGGCAGGCCTCGGTTTGTGTCCAGCTGGCTTTACACAAGGTACTGTAACTACCGGGTCGGTAGATTGTTATCGCAGCACGAGTCCTAAATCTGATAGGTCAGAAGCACAAGCTCTACGCTTACAGCGTGAAGCGGTTTGCCTCGCGACGCCGAATGCGCAAGTAACAAGCTCTATATTGCGAACCAATGGTTCCGGACAGTTTTTCTCGGAAATTATATGCACCGTGAGCCGCCCAGTGCCAGAGAATACGGTGTTTTGTCCCGCCGGTTCTGAAGAGGCAATTCGTGCATTTGACACCCTTGTTTGCGAGTATTTTGGTAGCCCAGCGAGCACCGCGCAAGACGCTCAGACGGCTATTGATGAACAGATTACACAATGCACTACCGACTTTAGTGGGCGAGTTCTTAAGTCGGGCGTTGAACAGCAGGCTTTTGAAGGTGTTGATTTCTTTACCACATTCTTATCGTGTGCTCGCGAAATCGAAGATACTGATATAATTCAATGCCCCTACACGTTTTCTGAGCGTTCTAGAGATGAGGACACTATTAATTGTCGGTCCGAAACATCAGGCTCTGCCACCATGGAAGAGGCCGAAGAGGAGAGTCAGATAGCACAATCTATTTGTACTGATACCACCGCTGGCCTCGGATCTGTCGACCAATCTCTAGTTGGTGCAACGTCAAATAGTACGTTTTTTAGCTCCACAGATTGTATCGTTGGAATAGCCAGATACGGTGATTTTGCCGATAGCTCTGTTATTCGAGCCTGTGATGCAAGCTGTACCAAAGAAGTTGAACAGACCAGGGCCTGCTTAAATGGCGGAACAGTTGGTTCAACTGGATGTACTGGTGCTGAATCTCAACTGGTCGAGAGACGATGTAACACTGGTTCAGACCGCGCTGGGCTTTGTCCCGCCACCGGCCTTCCTGCTGCAAACATCGTGCCACTATTGCTTTTGGATGATGACGATTAGGCTAACGCATCTTAGGTAAACACAGTTAGTGAATAGAAAGGTGCCTAAGGGTGCCTTTTTATTTGCTTAATCAGCTATCGTTCTGGAGCCAGAACCTGAAGCAGCGTATAGGCAATTTTTAAATATAAAATTTATCTAAATTTATGTCATATTCAAACGCTATAATTACAATAATAAATTGATTGATTCGCTATATAGAAATTGTTCTAAGTGAGTTGATTTCCGGAGTGTCCGTGAAAATAATAAATGTCTTATTATTACTTTGCTTATTAGCGTTTAGTCTGTTCGCCAATGCTCAACCGATGAGCCGCAGTGACGTACCTAGCCCATTGTCTCCTTGGGTCGATTGGGTGCTGCAAGATGAAACAAACATTGGCTGCCCCTATCGCTATGACCAAAACCAACAGACCTGTGCATGGCCGTCGCGACTTGAATTAGCGTTAAACGAAAGGGGCGGGCAGTTTACCCAGCAGTGGCAACTGTTCAGCGAGTCATTAATACGCCTGCCCGGCGAGTCTGAACATTGGCCATTGAATGTAAGTAATCAGAATGGTGTGTTAATGGTGCAATCGAAAGGTGGTCTGCCTTACGTTAAATTGCCCGCCGGTGAACATATTATTAGCGGCCAGTTTCAATGGCAGAAGTTACCCAAGTCTTTAACTATCACACCGGACTCTGGTCTAGTAGATTTGCAAGTTAACAATAAAGTCGTAGAACGTCCGCAATTCGGCGATGGCGGCCAATTATGGTTGCTGCAATCAGATAACGAAAAAGTCAGTGAAGATAATATTGACCTCCAAGTATTTCGACGAATTTTTGATGGACACCCGATTAAAGTAGAAACGCTAATAAAACTGCGCGTGTCTGGGAAGCAGCGTAATACTAGCCTAAATTCAGTGCTATTAGACGGTTTTGTCGCGGTTCAGTTAGAGAGTGACCTTCCGGTACGATTGGAAGGCCGTAATCAATTAAAAGTGCAACTGAGACCGGGTGAGTGGTCAATTAAAGTCGTCGGTCGAGCACCCGCTGATATGCAGCAGTTCACTATGCCTGACGTTGCTGAGGGCTGGCCCGAACAAGAAGTTTGGGTGTTCGTGAATGATAATAATATGCGTCAAGTGCAAGTTTCAGGAGTGGTCAGTGTTGACCCTAACCAGACTCGACTACCTAAACAATGGCGCGGCTTACCGGCCTATTTATTAAGCCCCGGAAAAGTTCTAGGTTTGGATGTGCGCGAGCGTGGCATTACCAATTTGGCGCAGAATAGTTTGAGCTTAAATCGCCAAATGTGGTTAGATTTTGACGGCGGCGGTTACAGTATTAAAGATCAGCTGGGCGGCGAACTGCAGCAATCGAGGGTAAACGTATTGCCTAGCATTGATCTAGGGCGCGTCAGTATCAACCAACAACCGCAATTTATTACCCGCGAAACAAATAACGAG
>JAFMHC010000089.1 GCA_017854775.1 Gammaproteobacteria bacterium
CCCGTTCAACCGAACTGCGATTCACCACATCACCGCCGACCAATAAGGTTTTCATGCTTGCTAGGGGGCGATTGTTCAACGTCGCAAACTGATCAAAAAGCCCCGATGTCATCCAAGCAGTATTGATTGAATTGCTGTCAATAAAGTCACCGAGAGCGACTATGTCAATTAATCCTTCTGGCTGGATGACCACTCGACCACCGTTTAATAAAGCGGCCCACAACTCAAAGGTGGCGGCATCAAACGATATTGAAGAATGCTGTAATAAAACGGTTGCCGATGACAAGGTAACGTAATCAACATTAGCCACTAATGACACCACATTACTGTGTTCAACCATGACACCTTTGGGCTGGCCGCTCGAGCCTGAGGTATAAATTACGTAGGCCAGATGGTCTGAAGTCAGACCTAGATCCGCGCTAACAGGGTTAGTCGATGGTTGTGATGACCACACGCCATCATCATCTAGCAACACCAAGGCTTGCCCAGTTACCGGCAACCGTTCGGCCAAGTGGCTCTGAGTCAACAGTAACGCTATCGCCGAATCACTGAGCATATAACTCAGCCTCGCCTCTGGGTAGCTTGGGTCCAAAGGCACATAGGCGCCGCCGGCTTTTAAAATACCCAGAATGCCAACAACCATTTCCAGCGAACGCTCAACGCATAAGCCGACTAAGGTATCGGGCTTAACACCTTGCGATCTCAGGTAGTGTGCCAGCCGATTCGAACGCTGATTTAACTCACCATAGCTGAGCTGCTGGTCTTGGCAAATTAAGGCAACAGCCTCAGGGTTCGAAACCGCATGCGCTTCAAATAACGCATGAATACATTGATCTGCAGGGTAATCTGAATCGGTGTTATTAATACCCTTTAGCAAGTAGAGAGTCTCTTGGTCGCTGAGCATCGGCAGGCGACTGATTTCGCGGGTGAGCACTTGCTCATTCTCAACAAAACCAGCCAATAGCCTCAGAAGATGATCCCCGAGCCTTACCACCGTTTGTTCTTCGAACAAGTCAGTGTTGTATTCGAACGACAATCGTAGCCCATCAATAGACTCGGTGGCATTCAAGCTTAGCTCAAATTTCGCTCGAACCTCATCACTCTGCAAGGTTTCATACTCGATACCCTCTAAAGATATTGAAGATCGCCCTTCATCTAAGTTCAGATTGAACATAAACTGAAACAATGGAGAATAGGACGTACTCCGGGCTGGGTTCAAACGCTCAACCAAGTAATCAAACGGAATTAATTGATTCATTTGCGCATCAACATTAATTGTTTTCAGATGCGCAAAATAATCGGACAAGCTAGTTTCTGGTGACACATCGGTACGCAATATCAAGGTATTAGCGAAAAAGCCAATCAAGCCTTCTAGCTCCTTGTGTGAGCGGTTCGCCATCGGCGTGCCGATGACAATATCAGAACTATTTGAGTGCCGCGCTAACAATAACGAAAATGCGCCCTGTAACAGCATGAATAAAGTCACATCATTGGCTAGCGCCAAGGCTTTCAACTTGGCTAAGAGTGCCCCATCAGCGCTTACGCTGTATACCGCTCCGTTAAAGCTCTGATGCTCGGGACGCGCGTAATCTAAAGGTACGCTGTGCACCGCTGGTAACTCAGCGAGTTGTGTTTGCCAATACTCGAGCTGTGTATCGAGCTTGTTGCGGCTTAATTGAAGACGCTGCCAATGAGCATAATCTGCGTATTGAATCGGCAGCGGCGGCAATCGCGTCTCAACGCCTGAGAGCAAAGATTGATAGATAAGCGTAAATTCGCGCAGCAAAATATCGATCGACCATCCATCTGAGGCGATGTGATGCATATTGAATAACAATACACCGCTGTCTCTCGACACCCGTAAGTAGTGTGCGCGCAGCATCAAGTCATGCTCTAGATCAAAAGCTAGCCCAGCATCAGACTCGCCACACTCGGCAATGATACGAAGCTGCTCGGATGCTGGTAATTGACTGATATCCTGTTGCCTTAAATGAAAACGAAATTCATCCACAATGTGCTGAACTGCGCCCTCTTGGGTTTGCTTATAAACAGTTCGCAACGGTTCATGACGCGCGATGATCTGCTGCAGTGCTTGCTCGGCCAAGACCACGTCGAATGAGCCGGTTACACGCAATGCAAGAGGCATGTTGTAATGCGCTGAACCACCTATCATCTGGTCGATAAACCATAAACGCTCTTGTGCGTAAGACAATGAAAGTGAGGTTGAAGACCTATCGACTAGACCAATTGTCTCTAGTTGGGCAAGCTGAGCCGTTGATTCAATTAATGCGGCTAATTCCGAGAGCTGCGTGGTAGTAAAAACATCGCGCACTGCGAGTTCAACCTTAAAGCGACTGCGCACCTCACTGATCAGACGCATGGCTAATAGTGAATGCCCCCCTAGCTCAAAAAAACTATCCATTATACCAACCTGATCGACCTCTAAGAGCGTTTGCCATATCTCGCATAAAGCTCGCTCAACATCGGTGTTTGGCTCGATGTAGCTTTGTGATAGTGCGCTCATCTCGGGCTCTGGCAACGCTTTGCGGTCTAACTTTCCGTTCGGCGTTAGCGGTAAACTTTCCACCTCAATGAACAAAGATGGAAGCACATAGTCGGGCAATATGTGCTTGAGCTGTGAATTAAGTGTTGCCCGAAAGTCATTAATTTGACCATCACCTTGAGCGATAACGTAAGCTACCAAACGCTTCGGCTCATCTCGCGCTATCACCACGGCTTCGCGAACCTGCTCAAGGCTTAATAAAGCTGATTCAACTTCAGCTAACTCAATCCGAAAACCTCTTACTTTAACTTGATCGTCTGCACGACCAATATATTGCATATTGCCATCCGGTAACCAGCGCACTAAGTCCCCGGTCTTATACAAACGATCGCCTTGATTGTCGCTAAACGGATTGGCAATGAATTTCTCGTGGGTCAACTCAGGTTGATTTAAATAGCCACGAGCTAAGCCCCGCCCTCCGAGATGCAACTCTCCAATCACGCCAGTTGCCGCTAAACTCTGGTTCGCATCTAAGACAATAAATTGGGTATTGGCAATTGGTCGCCCCATCGGCACTTGAGTAAAACCAGATTCTGACTGACACTGCCAATAACTGGCATGAATTGTGGCCTCAGTTGGCCCGTATAGATTATGCAATTTAGACGATGTTGCGGACGCCATAAATTGCTGCTGCAATGCCATAGGTAGCGCTTCGCCGCTGCAAAACAATTGCCTCACGGAGGCGCAATTTGCCATCTCTACGGTCGATAAAAATACCGACAACATTGAGGGCACAAAATGCACCGCGGTAATCAATTGCTGCTGAATAATCTGCTCTAGGTAACGTGGGTCTTTATGCCCGTCCGGCTTGGCAATAACAAGACAACCGCCTTGTGTTAACGGCACCATGAATTCCCATAGAGAGACATCAAAGGTAAACGGCGTTTTTTGCAAAACTCGCTCATTTGAGCCAAGTTGGTAGTGCTGGGCCATCCATGTAATGTTATTGACTAAGCCATCATGTGTGCATAAAACACCCTTAGGCTGTCCAGTGGAACCCGAGGTGTAGATCACATAGGCAAGGTAATTCGCCGTTACCCCCAAGGCCGCTTTATCCAAGTTAGCATCTGCATAATTGAGCAACAGCGAATCATCATCCAGTAATAGCAAACGATGATCGCCTTTAGGAACACTGCTGACCAGATGAGCTTGAGTTAGCACTAACTCAACCGCCGAATCGGTGAGCATGTAACTCAACCGAGTCTCTGGGTAAGTGGGGTCTAAAGGCACATAAGCCCCCCCAGCTTTCAAGATGCCAAGTATTCCGATCACCATTTCAAATGAACGCTCTACACACAGGCCGACCAAGGTATCGGGCTTAACCCCTTGCGATACTAGGTGGTGTGCCAAGCGATTAGCCTTGGCATTCAAACTATCGAAACTAAGTGATTGATCTTCAAAAACCAGTGCGATGTTATTTGGGTTCAGTTGAACTTGAGATTCAAATAACTCATGAATGCATGGCTGCGATGGATAGTTAGATGAATTGTTCTGTGGATAGTTAGACGAATAGTCAACTTCAGTGGCATTTAACTCATCTAATAGGTAAGACTGCTCTGCTTGTGAGAGAACCAATAACTCGCGGCCATTTACCCCCGTTTGCTCGCGTGACTCCTCTACTATGGATTCAAGCGCCGACGTTATATAAGCCACAATGCGCTCAGCACTCTGAGAAGCGTCTACTTGAACATTAACGCGGAAGCCATCTCCTAGGTCATCCACCGATACGGCTAGTGGGTAGTTGGTTCGTTCTAGCGCATTTAATGACTCGATACCGCTGCCTAGTTGTGCTTGCGAGCCATCTGACGCCAGCGAATGCCGATAATTAAACAGCGAGCTAAACAACGGCACGCCGGCGGCTAAGCCACTGAGATTCTGAACTTGAGCTAATGATGCTTGTTCAAAGGGAAGCAGTTGGCTCAATCTCTCAGCTACCTGAACAAGCAAATCGCTAATACTCGCCGCGGTTAAATCCACCCGCAATGGCAGAGTGTTAATAAACATTCCCACCGTGTTGTCAGCGCCGGAAGTACCTTGTAGACGGCCCGAAAGCACGGTGCCAAAGACCACATCGTATTGAGCGCTGCACTTGGACAAAACGATCGACCAGGCAATATGAAACAACACCGCCGGGCTGGTCTTTAAATGCTGTGAAACAGAGCGTAGCTGCAATGATAGGGTCTCAGATAGCTCTAGCGTATGTTCGTTTACACTAAGACCGTCGCCCTGTATATCAGCCAAACCAAAGGGTAAGGTAGGCTCTTCAAGATCGGCGAGCATCTTACTAAAAAACAGCTCGGCCGCTTCGCCCTGCTGAGCAAACAAACTCTCAGCGACAAATTGCCGGTAAGGGGTCGGTGCTGCTAGCGTTTGGTGATTGTCATTAATACAAGCCATTATCTCGCGCTGAATAATCTCTAAGCCAAAGTGATCAGAAGCGATATGATGCGACTTGATCAAGATGTAATGCACACCTGTTCCTTGATCTCGCGCGGCTTCAATTCTGAGTAACGGTGCCTGCTCTAGATCAATCCACTTGTTGTGTGCTAAGCAACGATCGTGCATGATTTGCTGAGCATCGCCGCCTTGCTCGATTGCAACCCAATCAACCGGTATCTCAACCTTTCGTAAAACCACCTGTAAAGGGAATGGTAAACCTCTCCATAAAATCGCCGTCTTCAGCGCATCGTGGCGATCAAAAATAAACTGCAAAGCCATTATAAAACGGTCAAACTGCTGACTACTTTCAATCGAAAATAAACTCGGCAACACATATGGGTCGTGTCCGACTGAAATCATATGATGATAAAAAATGCCTTCTTGATTCGGTGCTAAGGGATATATGTCTTGGACATTACTAGCCCCCCCAGGTATCTTCGTTAGCGCCTCGTTCAGTTGTTCTTGCGTCAAACCGCTAGTATGTGACAGCGAGAGTAACGGCAACATGTCTAGCGAGATATGATTGCTATTGTGGGGAATTAAATTCTCTGCAACCGAATACGCATTTTGGTCTTGCTCAGCGTGCACCACCAAGGCTAGTTCAGCTACGGTTGGTCGGTCAAATAGGTCGCGGATTTCAAGGCTCAAACCACGCTGCTGGAGCCTCGAAATAACTTGCATCGCCAACAGTGAATGGCCGCCTAATTGAAAGAAGTTATCGCTGACACCGATACGCTCTACGCCCAGTAAGCTTTGCCAAATTTCACACAATATTTGTTCATTGTCGGTGCTTGGCGGCTCATACTCGGTTTGAGCTAAACTTGCGTCTGGCACCGGCAATTGCTTTCGATTAATCTTGCCATTTGGCAATAACGGAAGCTCATCCAAAACCATAAATAGTGACGGCATCATATGCTCTGGCAAGCTTCGTTTGAGACTCGAACGGCAATGCCCAATCAACGCCAACTCAGCCAGCGCCAACTCAGCCAACGCCAGCTCAGACATGTCAGTGTTGTGTTCAACATCAGCGACGATGTATGCAATCAATCTGGCCGGCTCATCTCGCACTATCACCACGGTGTCTCGAACATTATCAAGATCTAACAAGCTAGACTCAATCTCACCCAACTCGATGCGAAAGCCTCTTACCTTAACTTGATCGTCTGCTCGACCAAGGTATTGCATATTACCGTCTGGCAACCAACGCACTAAGTCTCCGGTTTTATACAGTCGCGCCGCTTTTTTGCCACTAAACTGTTTATCACTAAACGGGTTAGCGATAAATTTCTCTTCAGTTAATTCTGGCTGATTTAAATAACCACGGGCTAAGCATTGACCACCGATATGAAGCTCCCCGACGACGCCAAACGGTAGCAAATTCGCATCTTCATCTAACACACAATTAAAACGATTACTTTTTCCGATTACATTCGAGTTTTGCCCGCCACCGGCCTGAAAAGAATATAGATGACTGGTAACCACCGCTTCAGTTGGGCCATAGGCGTTAATTAAGCTGGCTTGACAATTAGCCAAATCAGACCACTTTCTAAGCACTTCGGTTGGAAAGGCTTCGCCACCAATAATAATGGTTTTTACAAAATCAAATGTTTGCCAAACCTGGTTAGATAAAAGTGGCACTAAAACGCTGTTTGCATAGCTAGGAGGTAAATTAAACACGGTGACTAGATGCGTTGCTATGAACGCTTTAAAGCCCGCTGGAGACCATAACTCCTCACCTCTCAAGACTGACCTCGCGCCGACAATCAAAGGGCAGAACAATTGCTCTACCGAGGCATCAAAACTGATCGTTGCAAACTGTAAAACTCTGTCTGACGAGGTAATTGCGTAATCCTCGACAGCGCCCAACATGTGCGTGACTAAAGGCCCATGTTCAACTAACACGCCTTTGGGTTTACCCGTTGTTCCCGAGGTGTAAATTACATACGCTAAATGATCCAAGCTTAGGCCTAACTGATCTTTATCTAAGTTATCCGATGGCCACGCAGACCATGTTTGCTCATCATCTAGCAATACTAAAGTTTGGCGATTTATCGGCATGCGTTCGACCAGATGACTCTGGGTCAGCAGTAAATCGACCGCTGAATCGCTGAGCATAAACCGTAATCTCTCCTCTGGATACGCTGGGTCCAATGGCACATAAGCTCCCCCTGCTTTCAAAATACCCAAAATACCGACGACCATTTCTAACGAACGCTCGACGCACAACCCGACCAAGGTATCCGGCACCACCCCTTGTGATAGCAGATAATGTGCGACCTGATTTGAACGCTGGTTTAATTCTTCATAGCTCAGTTCATCACCATTACAGACCAATGCGACCGCTGTTGGGACGGAAGCTGCGTGTGCCTCAAATAATTCATGCACGCATTGTTGAGCGACGAAAGTTGACTCTGTCGAATTCAAGCTGCTCAATAAATACGAACGCTCAACCTCAGGTATCACTGCTAGCTGATTGACGGCTCTTGCCTTATTACCAAGCTGGCTTTGACCCGCCTCATTATGAAGCTCGTCAACAAGCGATCGTAAAGCCGTTGCTACATAAGCCTCAACGCGTTTAGCGCTGATCGAGTCATCTGCTTGAATAGCTATAATGAAGCCTTTACCGTCGTCATCGACGGACAACCCCAACGGATAGTTGGTTCTCTCATCAGAACTAATAAGCTCAATACCAACATAATCGCGGGTGTCTTCGAGCTGCGCCGAATGCCGATAGTTAAACAAGGAGTTGAACAGGGGCGTTCCGCCAGCAATACCACTGCAACGCTGAGCTAACGCCAATGAAGACTGCTCAAAGGGCAGTAAGTCGCTGAGACTTTCTCGCACCTGGGCGACTAATCCGTGAGCACTTAAGCCACGCAAACGGACTCGCAAAGGCAAGGTATTTATAAACATACCCACGGTGTGCGCCGCCCCTTCAGTGCCCTGTAAACGCCCCGACAGTACCGAGCCAAAGACAACATCATCAGCGCCACTGCATTTGGCTAACACAATCGACCAGGCGGCATGAAACAACACCGCTGGGCTGATCTGTCGCTGCTGAGAAGTCGAGCGAATCTTTAGTGCAAGCGCGTCGCTGATACTCAGGCTGCTCTCATCCAGACCACCGCCGTCGCCTCGAACATTAGCCAGCCCAAAGGGTAAAGTGGCTTGATCAACATCGGACAATAGTTGATGGAAAAAGGCTTCAGCCGCCCCACCTTGCGCTCGAAACAGGCTTTGTGCCACGAACTCTCGATAGCTAAGTGGCGCCAGCAAGCTGTCGATATTGCCATGAATATGGGCCATCACCTCCTGTTGAATGATCTCTAAGCCCACATGATCTGAGATAATGTGATGAAATTTAAGCAGTAAGTAGTATTGATCGCTAGCGCTCGCTTTTACAACTTTTGTGTCCTTTACAACTTTTGTATCCTTTACAACTTCGACTCTCAACAACGGTGCCTGTTCTAAGTCGAACCATTGTTGGTCAGCTTGGGCTCGCCGGTGCATGATCTCTCTTGCATTGTCGCCATCGGCAAGTTCTATCCACTCAATCGGCAGCGCGACTTGGCGTAATACTACTTGTAATGGCAAGGGCAAATCTCGCCACACAATCGCGGTACGCAACACATCGTGGCGGGCCAGAATAAACTCAAGCCCATCGATGAACTGATTAAGCGAAGCCTCGCCATCTAATAAAAATAAGTTTGGCAGTATGTAGGGATCGTGATTCGCCGACATTCTATGATGGTAAAAAATACCTTCTTGGTTCGGCGCTAACGGGTAAATGTCTTGCACATTACTAACGCCGCCGGGGATGCTTGAGAGCATCCGATCTAGATCCAACTGCGTCAGGCTGTCAGACGATGACAACGCCAACAATGGCAACATAGACATGTCTATCGATCGGCAAGATTCTGCAATCACATTGGCAGGCACTTGATAGTCATGCGCCGCTTCGTGCTTAACCACCACTTCAGCCAAACTAGCCAACGTTGGTCGGCTGAACAGATCACGCACATCTACAATCAAACCATGTTGCTTGAGGCGGGAAATAACTTGCATTGTTAGCAGCGAATGCCCTCCTAACTCAAAAAAGTTATCGCTGACGCCTACCCGCTCTACGCCTAACAATTGTTGCCATATCTCGCAGAGTATCTTTTCAACCTCGGTGCTTGGCGCCACATACTCGGCCTGAGCTTGGCTGGCATCTGGCTCTGGCAAACCGTTACGATCGAGCTTGCCATTTGGCGTCAACGGAATGTCACTTAAGTACGTGAAGAACGACGGAACCATGTGCGCGGGCAAACTATGTTGCAAATGGGAGCGACATTGCTCGAGCAGTAATGACTGGTCTAAAGCAGATTCGCCGACAGCGGAGTCAGACTCAGCTACCACGTAGGCAAGCAACTGACTCGGCTCATCTCTAGCCACCACTACGGCATCAGCAACACCGTCTACAGTCAGTAATGAGAACCTTACTTCATCAAGCTCTATGCGAAAGCCGCGAACTTTTACTTGGTCGTCATTACGACCAACAAACTGCAAATCGCCGTCTGGTAACCAACGAACCAAATCGCCGGTTTTGTAAAGTCGATCGCCTTTGTCTTGACTAAAAGGGTTGCTAACAAACTTCTGCTGCGTTAGCTCCGCCTGATTCAGATAACCACGCGCCACACCCGCGCCGCCGATATGCAACTCACCCGTCACTCCAGTGGGGCATAAACAATCTTGCTGATCAAAAATATAGTACTGCGTATTAGCGATCGGCTTACCAATGTTTATCTCGCAGCCAGATACAAACGTCTGCACCGAGCTACAGATGGTATTTTCAGTTGGACCATAGGCATTAAAGAACTGTTTGCTCTTGCTCCATCGATCGGCCAGTGATTGCTCACATGCCTCGCCGCCAACGATAACGTGCGTAATCGAGTCATCTGGCTGTAATTCAATCGTCCTCAACATTGAGGGCGTCATCATTAAATGGCTAATTTTATGCTTTGCAATAAAATCGCAATCGACTAAATTGTGCTCAGCTAAAACGAGCCGACCACCGGACACTAGACTCATCCACAGCACCCAGCTCCCAGCATCAAAACTCATTGATACGCTGTGCGCAAAAGCACTGCTTTGCGTTAGCTCAAATTGGCTTGCATTATCAATCACCACATTACACAAACTTTTGTGTTCAACCATGACACCTTTGGGCTGCCCGCTCGAGCCTGAGGTGTAAATCACATAGGCTAAATGATTAGCAGTTAGGCCTAGATCAGCGCTAGCAAGATTGCTTGACGATAGCGATGACCATGCATAATCATCGTTGAGCAACACTAAAGCATGCTCAGTTACTGGCAAGCGTTCGACTAAATGGCTCTGGGTTAGCAGTAAATCAGGCTTAGAATCTCCGAGCATATAAGCCAATCGCGGCTCTGGGTACGCCGGATCTAATGGCAGATAAGCGCCTCCGGCTTTGAGAATAGCTAGAACGCCGACAACCATCTCCAGCGACCGATCAACGCACAAGCCAACCAGAGTATCTGGTTTAACCCCTTGCGATACTAAGTAATGGGCTAATCGATTTGAACGCTGATTTAATTCAGCATAGCTCAGTTTCTGGCCATGGCACACCAGCGCAATTGCATCTGGGTTTGATGCCGCCTGCGCTTCAAATAACTCATGAATGCATTGCTTGGCAGAATAAGCTGACTCAGTATTATTCAGGCCCTCTAACAAGGTTAGAGTCTCTTGATCGCTGAGCATCGGCAGGCGACTGATATTGCGAGTAAGCACTTGTTCACTCTCAACAAAACCAGCTAATAATTTCAGCAGATGCTCCGCTAGCCTTGCAACCGTTTGCGGCTTAAACAAGTCGGTATTGTATTCAAACGATAACTGCAATCCATTATCAGACTCGGTGACGTTCAAGCTTAGCTCGAACTTCGCGCGAACGTCATCACTGCTGAACGCTTCAAATTCAACGCCATCTAATGAAATCGGTGAGTGCCCTTGATCCGGACTCATGCTGAACATGATTTGAAATAACGGAGAATAGGATGTATTCCTCGCCGGGTTCAAACGTTCAACTAAGTAATCATACGGAATCAATTGATTCATTTGCGCATCAAGGTTGATCGTCTTCACCTGCGCAAGATACTCAGATAGCGTGGCGACCTGCGATACATCAGTGCGTATTACCAAGGTGTTTACAAAAAATCCGATTAAACCCTCAACTTCTTTGTGCAGACGATTTGCCATCGGAGTCCCTACGACAATATCTGTGCTGTTCGAATGTCGTGCCAATAACAACGAAAACGCTCCTTGTAACAACATAAACAAGGTGACGTCATTGGCTAACGCTAAGGCTTTCAATTTGAGCTGTAACGCCCGGTCTGAGCTAACACTATGCACCGCACCATTTGAACTCTGATACTGCGGGCGTGGATAATCTAATGGCAACTCATGCACCTTAGGCAAATCAGCGAGTTGGCTTTGCCAATAGGAGAGCTGTTGATCTAACTTATGGCTATTCAATTGTTCGCGCTGCCAAGCGGCATAATCGGCGTATTGAATGGGGAGTACTGCGAGTGGCGCGTCAATGCCCGACAATAACGACTGATAGAGAGTAGTGAACTCACGCACTAGAATACTGACCGACCACCCATCGGTCGCTATGTGATGCATATTAAACAGCAGCACCCCGCTGTCGTCCGATAGTCGAAGATAGTGCGCTCGAAGCATCAAGTCTTGTTCAAGATCAAAGGCTCGGCTGGCATCAGATTTAACCCATTGCACAATGGTATTCATCTGCTCAGGATCAGCCTGCTTGCTTATCTCCTGCTGCGTTAAGTGAAAACTAAAATCATCGATAATTCGCTGCACCGCGCCATCATCAGACTGCTTATAAACCGTTCGCAGTGGTTCATGGCGAGCAATAATTTGCTGTAGCGCTTGCTCAGCTAGAGCCACATCGAACGAGCCACGCACTCGTAACGCAATCGGCATATTGTAGTGAGCTGAACCGCCCATCATTTGGTCAATAAACCACAAACGCTCTTGTGCGTAAGACAACGGCAGCTCGGCGCCCAGATCTGTATTTCTATCTTGCCGCACTATCTGCGCTGCAATGCCTAATTTTGAATCCTCCCTGATACTCAAGAAATCAATGATCTGTTGTTTGTTTTGCCTAATCTGGTTAGCCAGCTCGGGCGTAATCGCGCCTTTAACTGCTTTAGTTTTTAGTTTGCCATTGGCCAGATATATTTGTACTCCAACATCAGACAAGGCGGTGAGTAACGATATTATATAATCCGAATTTTTCACCAATCTAACTCCTGCATTGAGTCGTCATCAGATTCCGCTTGAATCTCTGCATCGTTGAGCTTAACTTCCAATTCAATCAGCTGTGCAATCGAGCGAATCGTAGTGCGAGTGAAGATCTCTCTAAGGTTCAGGTTGATCGACAAGCGAGTATTTACCTCGGTGACCATCCTGATAGCGAGTAAGGAGTGACCGCCTAATTCGAAGAAATTATCGGTTATACCAACCCGTTCAAGGCCTAATAAGTCCTGCCAAATGTCACACAGCAGCTGCTCAATCTCGCTAGTCGGTGCGACATATTCATGCTGTACGATGGCGACGTCCAAGGCACTTAAACTCTTACGATCGACCTTACCGTTCGAGGTAAGAGGAATTTCATCCAACAGTATAAACAATGACGGCACCATGTAGTCAGGCAAACTAAGCATTAAATGTGAACGACACTGATCGATAAAATCGGCCGGTTCCAAGTCGTTGGCAAAATCTGGCACTACATAGGCCACAATGCTTGTCGGCGCACCGCGTGCTATTACCGTCGCATCTCGAATAGTATCGATTCGCAGCAAAGCGGACTCGATCTCTCCGAGCTCGATACGAAAGCCTCGAATCTTTACTTGATCATCGATACGACCAATGAACGCGAGGTTGCCGTCGGCTAGCCAATGCACCAGGTCACCGGTCTTATACAAACGGGCACCCTCTTGTGAACTGAATGGGTTCGCTATAAAGCGCTCTTGGGTCAGTTCTGGGCGATTCAAATAACCTCGCGCCAGACCAATACCGCCAATGTATAGCTCGCCGACGACTCCTTGCGGCAATAGTTGCTGGTGTTGATCTAATACCAACAACTGTGTATTTGCAATCGGGCGGCCAATCGGCACTTGAGAATAGGCAGAATCTTTCTCACAGGCCCAATAACTAACATCGATTGCGGCTTCAGTTGGGCCGTATAAATTATGTAATTGTGTTTCGCTTCCGATGCTTGTGAAGAACTGCTCCGCTAACGGTTTTGGCAATGCCTCACCGCTGCAAAATACGCGCGTTAGCGATTTACAATCGGATAAATCAACCGCCGACAACATGGCTGACAACATCGATGGAACAAAATGCATAATAGTAATCTCATGCTCTTGAATCATCTGCCGTAAATACGCGGGGTCTTTATGACCCTCCGGTTTCGCCATCACCAAACAACTTCCTTGACTCAACGGAAGAACAAACTCCCACACTGAGACGTCAAAGGTATAGGGCGTTTTCTGCAGTACTTTATCGTGCGCGCCAACCGCATATTGTCGCGCCATCCAGTCAATACGATTAACTAACGCTTCATGGGTACACAATACCCCCTTTGGCTGACCGGTTGATCCAGAGGTGTAAATCACATAAGCAAGATGATCGCCTCGAAGTCCCTGACTAAGCACATCTGGGTTCGCATCGGATTGCTTTGCCAACAATGTTTGCTGATCGTTATCGTCCAATATCAGCAATCGATGATCACCTTTTGGCAACACAGACAAAAACCGTTGCTGCGTTAACATTAAGCTAATGCCAGAATCGCTAAGCATGTACGACAAACGTTCTCTCGGGTAGCTTGGGTCGAATGGCACATAGGCGCCACCGGCTTTTAAAATCCCCAAAATGGCGATCACCATATCCACTGACCGCTCTACACACAAAGCAACCAGAGAGTCTGGCTTGACACCCTGCGAGAGCAAATAATGCGCTACGCGATTCGCCCTCTGATTCAAACTGGCATAGCTTAGCTGTTGTTGCTCAAACACCAAAGCCAGTGAATCTGGGTTTGCCTTAACCTGTTGCTCAAATAATTCATGAATGCACTGAGCCGAGCGCTGTTGCGTAGCCGTATCATTGAACTGGTTCAATAGCTGATCGACTTCAGCTATCGGCAACACAGATAACTCGCTGACCTTGCAATTGGCTCCCTGCTCTGGCTCAAGCTCTAACTCTAGCAATAGTGATTCAATTGCTTGATCCATATAATCGAGTAAGCGCTGAGGCTTAACTGAACGATCAAGCTGCGCCACCATATTAAATCCATCACCATAATCATCTACTGACAATGCCATTGGGTAGTTAGTACGCTCGTAGGCATTCAACAATTGAATCGTTGAGCTGCTATTAACACCCGCAGCATCGGCTTCGGATTCGGCTTGCGATTCGGCTTCCGATTCTTCGGCGGGTGCTGAATGGCGATAGTTTAAGATGCTACTAAACAATGGTGCACCCGCCGGCACAGAGCTACAACTCTGAGCCACGGCCAATGACGTCTGCTCAAAAGATAATAAGTCGGTTAAATTTGTATGTATTTGAGTTAACAAAGTCACCACATCGGTATCGTCTAGTTTTACTCGCAAAGGCAAGGTATTAATAAACATTCCGAGCGTATCTTCAACACCCTGTGTGCCCTGTAGTCGACCTGAAAACACGGTGCCAAAGACAATATCACTGCGACCACTGCATGCCGATACAACCAACGACCATGCCGCATGAAACAACACCGCCGGGCTTAGCTTGAGGGCCCGTGATGCGAGACGAATGCGTTCAGACAGCTCATTTGGCAACGCCCTGACCATCTCATTGATGCGGCTGCCATCCCCTTGGACATCGGTTAGTGCAAACGGCAAGGTGGCGTCATTTACATCAGACAACATGCCGCTAAAGTACGCCGCCGCATCGCTATGCTTTTCTTGGTGTAAAGATTGGCCAACAAATTCTCGATAAGCGCGCGGTTTCGAAAGCGTATTGGCAACACCGTTTTGATAAGCCCAGACCTCTCGTTGAATGATTTCAAAGCCAACGTGGTCTGAGATTATGTGATGCAGTACAACGATTACATAATGGCGATCACTCTGATGGTCTTTGGCCACTTCTATTCTCAACAGCGGGCCCTGTTCGATATCAAGAAAATGCTCGCCTGGCTCAGATAAAGATTCCATTTGAGATCTAACCGATGTGCCTGAATCGAGCTCTAACCACTTTATCGGAACCTCAGCATTGCGCATCACAACTTGAACAGGAAACGCCAAACCTTTCCAATACACCGATGTGCGTAATGTGTCGTGCCGATCAAAAACAAATTGAAGGGTTGCTAAGAAACTCTCTAATTGCTCTTTATTAGCCAACTCAAACAAGGCCGATAATACATAGGGGTCTGAACTCTCAGGCACCACATGATGATAAAAAATCCCCTCCTGTGTTGGCGACAATGGGTAGATATCTTGTATATTCGAAACCCCACCCGGCACCCTTAAGACTAAGCTATCAAGCGCCGACTGACTTAGTTTACGGTCCGCTGCCATCGATAATAGCGGCAACATCTCCAGCGTCAGCTGGGTGCACTCGCTAGCAATCTTATTGGCTGGCACACTGTATCGAGTAAAACCTACCTTTTCATCTGCGATCCGAGCTAACTCGCCTAGGTCTGATGCGGTGAGTAAATCGCGAATTTCTATTTCTAAGCCGGCTTGCTGTAAACCCGAAATAACGTGTATTGCGAGCAAGGAATGGCCACCCAATTCGAAAAAATTATCGCTAATCCCTACTCGCTCCACACCCAAGAGGGTTTGCCACAATTCACTCAGTATTTGCTCGGTCTCGGTGCTCGGCGCGACATACTTTTGTAAAGACAGGCTCGCATCTGGTTCTGGCAAATTTTTTCGATCGAGCTTGCCATTTGACGTTAATGGAATTTCATCAAGCAGCATAAACAACGACGGCAGCATATAATCAGGCAAAGCCGACTTTAGTTCCGCGCGGCATGCGTCAACAAACGATGACTCATCGTCATACGCCTGAGATTTAGCTACCACATAAGCGACCAACCTAGCCGGCTCATCTCGCAGCAACACGACCGCATCTTGCACGCACCATAACCACATTAATAACGATTCAATTTCACCAAGCTCAATACGGTATCCTCTGAGCTTCACCTGATCGTCTTTACGACCAATGAACTCCAAATTCCCCTCTGGCAACCAACGGACTAAGTCACCCGTTTTATACAAACGGGCACCCTCTTTGGCTCTAAACGGATTGTTTATGAACTTGTCTCGGCTCAGCTCAGGTCGGTTCAAATAACCTCGAGCCAGACCGACACCGCCGATGTGTAACTCGCCAATCACACCTTGCGGTAATAGTTGCATGCGTTCACCAACAACGTAAACCTGTGTATTTGATATCGGTTTACCGATACTGGCTCGCCCTTGATAAGATCG
>JAFMHC010000331.1 GCA_017854775.1 Gammaproteobacteria bacterium
GTAATTTCAGCTGTCCTTACTCTTGGCAAATCCAATTTTAGGCTTTTATGAAACTCATTGAAATTAATAAAGTGCGTTACCGCCGTCACTTAAAGTTTGTTATCGCTGGATGTGTGGTGGGCTTAACCGTCATCAGTTTAGTCTTTTCTCAAACCTTGATTGCTTTTTTTCCTGATCAAAGCGGCAGTCATTTTCATTGGAACCTATTAGGTGTTGTTGTTGCCAGTGTATCCATTGCGTGGTTGTTGAATCGATATCGAAAACATGACTTCATGACCGAAGTCGTTTACGTTTGGGAGCTGAAACAAGCGCTCAATAAAATAAATAGAAGAATGCGTAAACTGGAGTCCGCCGGTCGCGAAGGTAATGCCGATGCTTTATTAGCAATGCATTATAGTTATTTAGCCTCACGCTTATTATGGCAGCTAGATGATAATACCCTAACTATGGAAGAGCTAGCGGTGAAGCAAGCAGAACTAGACAGCCTCGCTGAAAAATTCACTGTAGTCCTTAATGTTGATGCTTACGACGAACGGACGTTACAGCAATTTTAACGCTTTCTTGCCGGCTTATATTGTGTCGCACAATAGCCGCGACTGACATCAGGGCTACGCAGCCTTAAATGCTTAGTTTTACGGCCGCTCACCCTTTCTCGCCAATTATTAAACGTTTTGCGTTTAATGTTAGCCCGCATTATTTCAATAACCTCAGGCTCAGATAGGCCAAACAAGCCCTCTATCGCTTCAAAGGGTGTGCGGTCTTCCCACGCCATTTCGATAATACGCGAGGTTTCATGTGTGTTAAATTGCTTCATTTTTTATTATTACCATTCGAATTTAAGTGCCGGATAAATTTTCTTCCGCTTCAATTTTTCGTGCAATATCATTTGGCGATCCAGTCTTTCTTGTTAATAGACTATAGGCGGCAGGCACGACAAACAGTGTAAAAAACGTTGCTGCGAAGACACCGGCAAGTACTACAACACCAATGACAGTACGTGTTTCCGCACCAGCACCGTTAGAGAGTACGAGTGGTATCGCCCCTGCGATAGTAGTGAGGCCCGTCATAATAATCGGGCGAAAGCGTGTTGCCGACGCGTCGATAATGGCCTTATCAAAACTGATGCCTTGGTCCCGAAGTTGGTTGGCGAATTCAACAATTAAGATCCCATTTTTAGCCGCAAGTCCCACCAGCATAATTAAGCCAATCTGCGAATATATATTCAGTGAATTACCCGTTAAGTAAAGCCCCAACAGGCCGCCGCCAATGGCAAGCGGTACGGTTAACATAATAACAAAAGGGTGAATCCAACTTTCAAACTGAGCGGCTAAAACAAGAAAGACAATCAGTAAACCCAAAACAAAGACAAACATAATAGAATCACCTGAGCTGACAAAATCTCGGCTTTGGCCTTTGTAATCAATAATGGCTTCAGGCGGAAGGTGCTCACGCACCAAACCTTCCAAGTGCTCAAGTGCTTCTCCTAAACGATAGCCATCCACTAGATTGGCTTCCAATGTTATGGAGCGAATACGGTTATAGCGAGAGAGCGTTTCGGCTGCCCCGTACTCTGTTATATCAACCAGATTAGAAATGGGGATGAGAGAGCCACTGCGTTCGGAGCGGACATAAATATTTTGTACGTCATTAAATGAATTCTGCTCACTGCGCTCACCTTCAACGATGACATTGTATTCTTCGCCTCGGTCGATGAAGGTGGTGACATTACGCCCGCCCATCATGGTTTCTAAGGTGCGTCCAATCTCAGAGATACTAACACCCAGTTCGGCTGCACGATCATAGTCGACTTTAAAATCAATCTGTGGTCGAGTTGCTTTATAGTCACCATCCAGTCCTTGAAAGCCTGGGTTATTATCATTGACTTTATCGAGAATAATATCGCGCCATTGCGCTAACTCTTCATAGGTCGACCCGCCTAATACAAACTGCACCGGCTTTTGTGTTCTGCCCCCAAGACCTTGACGCATAATGGGGAAAGCACGCACACCGGGAAGTTTGGCAAGGTCTTTACGGATTTCATTCATAATGGCTGATGCTGGTCGACGCTCCGCCCAGTCATTGAGAATAGCAATCACAATCCCGCCGCTAAAATTTTCAATATTGCCAAACCCTCTGGGTGCGCGCACTAATAGCCGATTGATTTCACCACTGTCGACATAGGGCATCAGACGCCTTTCTATTTCCGTCATATACTCTTCCATGTAGGAAAAGGTGGCACCTTCAGGTCCATTAACAATAAGAAAAAATACGCCGCGATCTTCTCGAGGCGAAAATTCTTGGGTAATTTTTGGGTAAATAAACGCGGTGCCCGCTATCAGTAGTACAAAGCCAATAACAACGACACTAAGATGTTTTAGTAGATACTGTAGAGACCGTATGTATGCCTGACGAATGCGCTCAAAAACATACGCGACACTAGTAACGATACGATTTTTGTTCTGTTCGCTATCGTAAGGTTTTAGAAGTTTAGACGCTAGCATGGGTGACAATGTCAGTGCGACGATGGAAGAAAATCCAACGGCTGCAGCAATCGTTAGTGCAAACTCTGTAAACAAGCGCCCGATATCACCCTCGAGAAAAGTAATAGGAACAAATACTGCAATGAGCACTAAGGTGGTGGCGACGACTGCAAAACCGACTTGGCGCGCGCCACGATAAGCGGCAACAAGGGGTGTTTCATTTTCTTCTTGCATGCGCCTAACAATATTTTCTAGCATGACAATGGCATCATCGACAACGAGCCCAATGGCTAACACTAAAGCTAACAGCGTTAATAAATTGATGGAGAATCCCAGAGCATAAATAACAATAAACGTGGCAGTAAGAGAAACGGGCACGGTTACCGCCGGAATTAACATGGCGCGGAAATTACCGAGAAAAAGATAGATCACCAAAATCACGCAGGCGATTGCTATTAGCAGTGTTTTATAGACTTCCGCAATAGAGGCTTCGATAAAAACCGCCGCATTAAAACTCTTTTCTATGGACATACCGTTCGGTAAATTGGTATTCAATTTTGCCGTTAGGCCCTTCACAGCATTAGATACATCGATGGTATTCGCCGTCGATTGGCGAATAATACCAATACCCACCATAGGTATTTCATTGCCACGAAAAAAAGTGCGGTCTTCGACAACGCCTAACTCTACTCGAGCAACATCCCCTAAGCGTACCAAATCACCGTCATTCCCTTCACTGAGCACGAGGCGAGCAAACTGTTCAGGCTCTTTAAAATTTCGATCGACCCGAGCACGAAATAGGCGTTCATCGGACTCGAGAACACCGGCAGGTAGCTCAACATTTTCGGCACGCAAGGCTCGTTCGACATCGCTAACACTTAAATTACGCGCCGCTAATTCTTGTCTATCGAGCCAGATGCGCATTGCATAGCTAAGCCCTCCGCCTACTCGAACGCGGGCAACACCATCCAAAATTGAGTATTGGTCGATCAAAAAGCGTCGGGCATAGTCAGTGAGTTCTGGAACCGTCATCTCGGCACTGGTGAGATTCTGCCAGACAATAACATCGTCATTACTATCGGCTTTTTGCACTTCGGGTGGGTCGGCTTCTTCGGGTAGATTATCGGCAATTCCAGAAATACGATCGCGAACGTCGTTGGCAGCAGCATCGATGTCGCGATCGATAGAAAATTCAATAGTAACTTTGGACTCACCGTCTTGAGAGGAAGACTCAATAAATTCTATGCCCTCGACACCAGAAATGCGTTCTTCAATAATTTCTGTGATGCGTGTTTCAACAATATTGGCTGGCGCGCCAGAGTAGGTGACTTCAATGGTCACCACAGGCGGATCAATATTGGGGT
>JAFMHC010000332.1 GCA_017854775.1 Gammaproteobacteria bacterium
AATCTGAACGTAAAAACGTCTATTTCAGATATTGAGGCAAATAAGATCTCTAACCAAATCGCGCAACTAGATCAAACCATAAAAAACGTCAAGTCAAACCGTTGGCCTACCGTTAATGCTATTGGCTTATACGAATATGATGATGCGGCGGAGACAATCTTTGGCGGACAAAACACGGTCAGCAACTACGAAGTGGGAATCACCTTTGCTTGGGAACTGTTCAGTGGTGGTGGAACAAAACACAAGGTACGAGAAGCCAATTACGCAAAGAAATCTCGACAAGCTTTGCTCGAGAAAAGAACCCAAGAAAACCGTATTCGCCTTGCCAGAATGCAGACTTCATACTCTCAGTCTTTTCAACTAATGAAAGATGAGCGCGACATCATGTCTCACCGGAAATCAATAAAAGAAGCCATCGATAAAGGCTATCAAGCAGGCACTGAATCTCTACTTTCTAAAATCGACTCCATTAGACTGCATGAAGAAAGTATTCGTGAATACGAAATGGCGCGTCACAACGCATTAATTGGCTACATTAAGCTTAAATCATTTACTGACGGTATTTTTGAACAGGACGTGCGCCACATTGATGCGTTGTTTAACTAGTTCTAAACACATCAAGTAATCCAGCGGCGAATAGTGAGCCAACCCGAACGCTCGGGTTGACTCTATGCCCTAAGTAACCCCCAATGCCTTGAATAACGAAGTCTAAGCATGACTTCTTACTCAGGGACTTGCTCGCAAAAGCCTTACATGGTGATTTAAGATGAAATTAGTTTTTCGATACTGCCGGCTAGTACTTGCCATACTGTTAATAGTCGTATCAATTTGGGCGTTATATCTGCCTCCCCTATTTCCTTCAAGCACTCGCGCCTTAGTAAACGCCAAAACATATCAAGTTAATGCGCCTGTTGCCGGCACAGTAGAATCAATTCGCTTGGGTAAGTGGAACCAAGCCAACAATAACCGAACCTTGTTAACGATTCGGCGCGACCAAGAAAAAGCAACGCAGCAATTAACGCAAAGAAGGTTAGAACTAGCGCAACAAAAAACTCAATATCAAGCACTTACTAATACCTTGGATAAACAGCGAGGAGGACTACTTAAATCACTCAACGCACGACATGATCTTGTTGCAGAGAACTACCGAGAATCGATTAAGGAGCTGAACCTAATTCAAGCCGAAATTGCCATCAAGTCAAACGATGAAAGTAAGCTTCGAGAACTGTTTGATGAAGGCATCATTACGCAGTCAGAGTGGCAACAAACCAAGTTAGAGAAAGTCAACGCGGAACGTCAGCTTTCAGCCGCCCGCCTGCGAGTACTGGGCTTAAAGTCTGAGCTAGGCATAATTAATGCCTCTCTGAACAAGGGCGCGGAAGGCATCAGCTTAGAAGACAATGCTTTGCTCTTGCAGGAAATTAGATCCATGCAACTTCAAAAAGTATCGCTCAAAGCCGAAATAGAAACGCTCGAACAAAGCATCGAAAACGCCATTCAATACTTGTCTGAAGGTAAGTCATACGAGGTCAATACGTCCAAGCCTGGCATAGTGTGGAAAGAGCTAGTGGTAACAGGACAAACCGTAGCGCAAGGCGACCCCTTATTGGAAGTGGCTACACAAGAATCGCTATTTGTAGAAGCCTATCTATCTCGACATTTTTTAGACAGCATTCAGATTGGCGACTCCGCGCTGATTTACATCAATGACGACAAGCAATTTTACTCGGGCAAAGTACTCGAAATTCAGTCACAAGAGCAACGAGAGATTGAAGGCTACGCGATTGCATCAATATCGCCAGACCCATTGACTCTGAAGGTGGTTCTGGAGCTGCCTAAGAACGAGATTCAATTAGACGCCTTAGGACACTTAGCAAAAGTTGTGATCACCAACGCCAACCCCTCACTTTCTGAGCGCGCAATGATTTGGTTAAGTATCCGCCTACGAGGAAACAACTGATGACCGACCTGTACCCCGGCGTTATCGCCAACCTACTGTTGCTGCTTGGCCTAGTTTTACTAGCGTCATCCAACCTTTACCACTCTAAACGGGCCAAGTTTTTCATCGCTTGTGTGTTTGCCTTTGTCAACGCCAAATACTTACTGTGGCGGCTAGATCAAACACTGCCCGAATTCAGCCTAGTAGCCGACTCTTTGTGGATGTGGAGCTTTTTCATTACCGAGGCTTTTGCCGCCATCGCCCTTAACTGGCACTTCTTCATCATGGTAGCTCCTACTAATCGAAGCCTGGAAGCCGATCAATGGGAGGCTATGCTAAGAAGCAGCGCTGACCTTGACGCCGTTGACCTATTCATCCCTACGGCGAACGAACCGCTTGACGTAGTTGAGCACACAATCAAGGCTGCGAGAGATTTAGACTACCCCAATTTGTCGGTTTGGGTGCTCGACGATGGTGACCGCCCATGGCTAAAAGAATTCTGTGCCACCGAAGGTGTAAACTATCTGACACGCGAGGACCGCACTCACTATAAAGCGGGCAATTTAAATAACGCACTCAAGCACACCAACGCGCCAATTATTTGCGTCGTTGATGCAGATTTTGTTTTAAAAAGTAATTTTCTTTGGCGAACCATTGGTTTTTTAAAAGACAAAACCATCGGACTAGTTCAAACACCTCAGGTATTTAAGAACCCGGACGCCATTCAGCACAATTTGGGTGGTAACCTCGCTTGGCCAGAATCACAACGTACATTTTCTGACGTTATTCAGGCTGGGCGAGATCGATGGGACAACGCATTTTGTTATGGCACCAGCTTTGTCGTGAAGCGCGAATGTTTAGAGGTTATCGGAGGCTTTCCGTCGGAGTCGATATCGGAGGACATACTCACCACTTACGCCTTACAAGGAGTAGGCTTTAAAACACGCTTTTTAAACGAACAACTCAGCACCGGCCTAGCAACTCAAGACATTGCCGAATACATCATGCAACGATGCAGATGGTGCATTGGGACACTTCAATGTTTATTCGTAGACCGAGGCTTACTGCGTAGCCGCTCTCTGTCATTCATAGACCGCCTGTTTTTTCTTGACCCTATTATCTATCATCTCGGCACTATCTGGACCCTAATGCTAATCGTAGCGCCGGCTATCTATTGGTGGTTTGGGGTCGCTCCTTTGCACTCGGACTTTGGTCATTTACTGGTCGTCTTAGCGCCCAGAATGTTACTGGTTACTTTCGGCTTTTATTGGCTCAGTGGAAAGAAAACCATACCGGTGGTGTCTGAGGTAGGTCGGGTGGTTGGAGTTTTTCAATTTGCACGAGCAATTTTTAGCACCCTCATCAACCCGTTTAACCAGAAATTTAGAATCACCATTAAAAAATCTGGCGCAGTCGATGGCACCATTTACTTCAGCATAATGCTGCCACTAATCGGCTTAGCGGCTATCACGCTCATGGGTGTGGCATTTCGATACATGGGGTTGCTGGATAACGACCTTTTATGGCGAACTGATTTCGGTTTGATGGTTTCACTAACCGTCTACGTGCTCTGGCTTCTTTATCTATCTTGCCTAACATGTGTTCAACGTAAAATAACAGGCGATGAAGAAACCACCTCAATTGGCAGCATCAGAAAGTCGGCACTTTCCATAATTAAGAGGATAGCACTATGAATTACGCCAAAATCATTACCCTACTTTGCCTTTTCATCTCGACCGCCGTCTGGATACCGGTAAGCGCAAGGGATAGTGAATCAGTGTTGATGTTTGCTGGGCAAAGCCGCGAAGAATTCTCATCTTATATTAATGACGTCTGCAAAATGGGCAAAGAATGCGCATTACCTTTCGGCGCCGCGTTCTACACCTCTCTTGAC
>JAFMHC010000333.1 GCA_017854775.1 Gammaproteobacteria bacterium
GATAAAGGCAATCGGATAAAGGCAATCGGGACAGACCACGTTTTATGCTCGCTCTCAAGTGAGCAAGTTGATTTAAACGTGGTCTTTCCCTGTTTAATGAAACTAATAAAAATCAATGATTGGCTTCTCTAAAATCGCTAGGAGACTTCCCTTCGATGGCTAAAAATTCCTTATTAAAGTTCGACTTTGTGCGAAAGCCTGCTTCTAGCATTACGTCGATAATGCTTTTTTCAGCGGGGTCTATGAGTAGCCGTTTCGCCTCTCTTACCCGTAACCGGTTCATACGCTTAGAAAAGCTTTCGCCATGTACATGGTTTATCGCTTGAGAAAGCTGACGCTGTGGCACATCTAAAAACGTTGCCAAGCTTTTGAGAGACACGCCTTCTTGCGCATACGACTTTTCACGATCTATCAAACGATCAAACTTTTCTGCCAAGGCTCTGTAGCTTGTGTCTTCAATTGATTGCGGTGCAGGCCGATAAGCTGTTTGCCCAAAGCCGGTAAGCCAATCAAGTTGGGAGGGCTTTTGTAGTGCGCTTAATAGTGTAAAACTGAGCATGATTAACTTAGAAAGCAAGCCCACCAATAATCCAATGGATTGCTTAACCTGCTTACCTTGACTCAACTCGTACAAAATAAATATCTCGTTTAAGCAAGACAGCGCGAGAATCACGACACAAGAACTAAGCCATAAAAAAATAATGTTTTGGTGTGCACCGCAATGCGAGAACTGCGCTCTACCTTTTGCCATTCGCCATGCTATGGCCAAGGTATAAACAGCAAAGCTTAAAACAATCATTAAATCAGGGTCGATCCAAAATTGTTTAAAGATCATTTCAACCAAACAAAAAGATGCGGGCAGAAAATGTAAGGTTGACTTGGCCTTTAAACGATAAGGAGAGTGGGCCACACTTTCGAAGTATAAAAACAACAGCGGCCCAAGTGATAGGGCCAGCGATGGTAATAGCACAGACCAAGTACCTCGGCCCAACTCTATGACCATGCTCACCATGCCTGCTTGTAGTGCCATCACCAAAAAGAGGGCGCCAAGTAATTTAGCTGGCATAGGGTTGCTGGGGCGCAAGCGCAATAAATGCACTCCCATTAATACGCACGCGAAGGCGCTTAACCACGCTAGAATTTGTATCATTGTCGACATGAGTGAATGCTAGCAAGTGCTGAACTTTCTTTGCAAACCTTTTCTAGACCTGAAACGCGTTTTGGGTCGCCTTTAATGCTGCCTTGGCTGATTATTATGTCAATACAACTGCAAACTATTGGAAATAGAATTATGAAAAAAGTGATTTGGGCGTTATCGAGCTTCTCCACTCTAATGCTTTCGGGCGCCAGTTTTGCCGCGCAACTCGAAGGTGATATTTTGATTCGCAATGTGAATGTCATCGTTACCCAAACGATGAGCATCAACCCAAACATGGATGTACTTGTTAGTGGCGAGCGTATTCTAAAAATAGGCCGCGAGCTTGAGGCAAAGGCGAAACAGACAGTCGATGGCCATAACCGTTATTTAACGCCAGGCTTGATCGACAGTCACACGCATTTAAGTGGTGTCCCTGGGATGACTTTCCAACAAATGCAGAATAATGGCGAGGTGGTCGCACAGGCGATGCAGCAGATACCACGGAGTTATTTGTATCATGGGTTTACAACCGTGATCGATCTGCATGCTGATGCAGAAATAATTGGACAATGGAATGCTCAGGATAGTAGGCCTGAAGCACACTTTTGTGGCGCCGCGCCCATAATAGATGGCTACCCTATGAGCTTTATGCCAAAGTCGATACGTTACCAATTCACTCCTTACTTTCTGGTCGAAGATGACTTTTTAGTAGAAGAAGATAGTGCCTACGAAAATATAGACACATCTGCGCACACACCCAAAGCGGTGGTTGCGAGGATGCGCGAGCGTGGAGCGGTATGCGTTAAAACACATTATGAAACCGGTTTTTCTGGTAAAGAGAATTTACCTGTGCCTTCTGTTGAACTCATACATAAACTTGTTTCAGAAGCTCATGCGAATGGTTTGAAGGTAGTGTTACATGCGAATTCTCAAGCTGCTCAAGATTTTGGAGCGCGCACGGGTGTCGATGCGTTTGTGCATGGCATGTGGCATTGGAACGGCAAACAGCAAGATAAGTTAAGCAATACAATTAAAGCATCGATCAAGCGTTCGATAAGCAACAAGATTAGCTTACAGCCGACGTTCCAAGTACTTTACGGCGAACGCGACCTACATAACCCTGACTATCTAACACAAGCAGAATTGAGCAAGGTGCTGCCAAAAGCGCTGATAGATTGGTATGCCAGTGAAGAGGGGCAATCGTTTAGAACTAGAATGAGTTCGCTGCCTTTTGTTAAAACACATCTAACTGATCAGGGGTGGGAGGCAATTGATGGGGCCGGAATTAAACGCCTTGAGTTGTACTTTAGTGAATGGCTTGAAGAAAGTGGTGAGCTTCTCTTTGGTAGCGATACCCCGAGTGATTTAACCTTTGCTAACCCACCAGGTTTAAACGGCCGAATTGAAATGAAGCACTGGCAACAAGCTGGAGTTACACCCGCTCAATTCTTATCCGCAGCGACAATTAGCAACGCTACTTTTTTCAACCTCATTGACGACATAGGCAGCGTTGATGAAGGTAAACGAGCGGACCTACTGCTGTTGTCGGAGAACCCTCTGAATAACATTGAAGCATTTGATCATATCGAGAAAGTTTTTATCAAGGGGAAAATGATTGAGCGTGAATCTCTTAATGCACTAAGCTTAGATTAGAAGTGAAATGCGCAGAGGCTGAGTTAAACTCAGGGCAATTAGTCTAAGAAACACTCGCATAGCGATAACCCGCGGAATAAATCCGGAATAAATCCGGAATAAATCCGGACAGACCACGTTTATGCTCGCTCTCAAGTGAGCAAGTTGATTTAAATAAGACTAAGCTCGACAGCTATAGCTAGGTTTCAGGTTAACCAAAGTGCTAGGGTGATTTTGATAATGGGTGGGTAAGATTAGGTTCGCGGGCGAACCTAAATAGTGTTTATTTAAAAAGTTGACGATGCAGGGCTATGATAGTGTTGATAGCTCAAATCGAAATAACATGATATGGCTCAAGACTTGTTCTTGTTCATAGAGGTTTAGATCATGAAAAATGTATTGTTAGGGGTTTTACTAGGAGCTGCGTTGGTAGTTTTAGCTGGCTGGGTTATAAAAATCGCTCAACCGCAACGCAGTGAGGCAGAGGCGGTTAATATGGCTTCGGTATTTGACCGTGTAGAGCGCGAGGAGCAGTATGTTACTGGTTCCACTGACCTTATTGTTAAACAACAGGCGTCTGAATTTCAATCGATTGCCGACATCATGAAGGTCAAATCGGACTTTAAGCAAACAGAGCTGCTCTATGCATTGGCTGGCCGTGCGAAGGTTCGAAAATTGGTAGCGTTGACCAAGGAGGCCGATGCTATCGCCGATTCGTCTGACCGACGGTACGCATTAAGTATATTGTTTTCACGGTTGACTGAATTAAGCCCAGAGTTGGCTCTTGAGGCGGTTGGTGACGAGCGGTTTCTTGGTGATGAAAGTCTTTCTAGATCAATCTGGCGTACTTGGGCTAGGCTCGATTTTGACTCTGCTTTGGCCGCTGTTACAGAATTAACTCCTAGAAGCCGAAAAGAGTCGGCGGCTCGCGCTATGTATCGGGCCGTGGGTGTGTTTGGCAATAGTAAGACCGGACAGATCAAGGCGATGACCGGAGTAGATCCGACTCTGTGGTCGATATCTCAGACAATCGAAGCGATCGCGAGAACGTCGGTCCCG
>JAFMHC010000090.1 GCA_017854775.1 Gammaproteobacteria bacterium
TTTGAGTCGCTAGGAGGTGATTTAGTCGACTTCTATCGTGGCGGAACGGATGAAAGTACCTTCGGGCCGCACTTTGAATTAAGCCGCTCTACTGTCAATAAAGTAGGATTTGGTAAACGTAACAAATCTAACAGCTCGATCTTGTTACACGGTGTACAAGTTACCAACATTAGTAACAATAAATTTGCCGATAGCCCCGCGATAACGGTTATGCATACGGTCGGCGAACCAGTGACCCGCATCAATAATAATAAATTTATTAATACTCCTGCCATTGTCGTCAAAGAGCTCAATAGTGATAAGACCAATACCGCTGAGCTATCGTCTAACATCTATCAGCAAAGTCAGGACTAACCATGAGTAAACTAATTATGAGTAGGCTTACTATAAGTGGATTGGGAATGTTTAACTGTATGCCAACTTGGCTAGCCAAGTTAGCTGCTCACAGTTTGGTGGCTTTAGCCGTCGCGAGTGCCGCGGTGTCAACCTCTGCGTGGGCGGATGTCCACCCCAATCTGACCGTGACTCAAAGTGATATTGCTATGATCTCGGCGCAAATTGCCAGTGTGCCAAGGGCACAAGTCGCGCTTGAAGAGCTAACATCCAAGGTCAATCAGGCGCTGGCTCAGCCTATCGATGTACCTTTACCTAAGGATGCTGGAGGCGGCTATACTCATGAGCAACATAAGCGCAATTATAAAGCTCTTTGTGATGCAGGTTTGTTGTTTCAGATCACCAAAGACACCGTCTATTTGGACTTTGTTGAGCGTATGTTGTTAAGCTATGCTGAGCTTTATCCGACACTGGGGACACATCCTAAACGTAAAGAGCAAACTCCTGGAAAACTGTTCTGGCAAAGCCTGAATGAGGCGATGTGGTTGGTGCATACCATTCAAGCTTATGACATGGTTGCCTCGTCTATAAGTGAAGTGAACCGGTCAATCATAGAAGATAATTTACTGCGCCCAGCGGCACACTATTTGTCGGTGGGGCAACCGCAAACTTTCAATAAAATTCATAATCACGGTACTTGGGCGGCCGCTGCGGTCGGCATGACTGGCTATGTTTTACAAGATGATAACCTAGTTCAACAGGCACTCTACGGTCTCGATAAGTCGGGAGAAGCGGGCTTTCTACAACAAATTAATCAGTTGTTCTCACCCGATGGTTACTATGCTGAGGGGCCCTACTATCAACGTTTCGCACTATTGCCGTTTGTTCTTTTTGCAAAGGCAATTGAGGTTAATGATCCTCAGTTAAAGATTTTCGAATATCGAGATAAGGCTTTGTTGAAGGCTGTTCGCACGTCGGTGCAACTTAGTTATAATACGCTCTTTTTTGGCATCAACGACGCCATTAAAGACAAAGGTATCGATACCATAGAATTGGTTCACGCCAACGCGATCGCTTACGAAATCACTGGTGACCCAAGCTTGCTTGCTGTCGCTCAGGAGCAAAATCAAACACTCTTGACCGGCTATGGATTTGCAGTTGCCCAAGCGATAGATCAAAATCTTGCTGAGCCATTCCAATATCAATCAATGCAATTACGTGATGGTAAGGACGGAGATCAAGGCGCCTTGACTATTTTTCGTAACGGCATTGAACATGGCCACCAAGCCTTGGTTTTAAAAAACACCTCGCAAGGTTTGGGGCATGGTCATTTTGATAAGCTAAACTGGTTGTACTTCGACAATGGCGAAGAGATTATAAGTGACTATGGTGCCGCTCGTTTTTTGAACATTGAAGCAAAATATGGAGGGCACTACCTACCTGAAAATAACACCTGGGCCAAACAGACGATTGCGCATAGCACTATTGTCGTGGACCAGAGTAGCCAATTTGATGGTGATTGGCGTGTCTCTCAAAAGTTTGCGCCTGAGATAAAGATTTTCGACGTAGCAGAGAATATAAAAATTTCTTCTGCGGCAATTGATACGGCCTACGACGGGGTTGGCTTAACTCGAACAATGGCGATGATTAATATCGACGGCCTAGAACATCCACTTATCTTGGATATATTTAAAGCAGTAAGTAGTGAAGAGCACCAATATGACCTGCCACTGCATTATCAAGGGCAAATAATTTCTCATAATATGGCGTTAGACGCAAACATCAAGAACTTGTCTGTGCTTGGTGAGAGTAACGGATATCAATACCTCTGGGGCCGCGGTCGCGCGTCATTGGAGGCTTCTTTGTCGCAGCTTACTTGGCTGAATAAGGATCGTTTTTATACTTACAGCACCCTCGGCAATAAGGGCGAAGAGATGATCTTTGCACAACTAGGGGCTAACGACCCTAATTTCAATCTGCGTAATGAAAGTTCGTTGATTCATCGTGTCCCTAAAGCTAAACAACATACCTTTGTCTCTGTGCTTGAAACACATGGCGAATATAACGGCCGTGCAGAATTCACACTAGATGCTAAGAGTAAAGTTGTTTCAGTTAACTCAAGCGAAGGTGATAGATCAACGGTGGTGACCGTTGTTTTGATTGACGGAACCACTGTTAGCTTAGCTATTGCGTATGGCGGTGACGAAAACACCGCTCATAAGGTTAAGCATAACGATGCGGTTGTTGAATGGGTAGGGCGCTATGCATTTTTATCCAGTGATGCAGCCAAAACTAAAAAATAACATCTGAAACCTTTTTAATCTGAAGCCCCTTTATATGAAAAATCAAAGCCCCTCATTTGTATTTGCTGACCCTGATCAAATTGAACAGGTAGATGTTGGCCTTACGCGACAAGTCTTAACTTATGGTCCTGATTTAATGGCGGTAAAGGTCTGGTTTGACGAAGGCGCTATTGGCTACTTGCATGAACACTATCATTCACAGGCAAGTTACGTCGAAAGTGGTGAATTTGAAGTAACCGTTGGTGACGAGGTGAAAACGCTTGTCGCGGGTGACTCATTTTTTGTTCAGCCTAATACGATTCATGGCGCTGTATGTAAGAAAGCTGGTGTATTGCTGGATATGTTTAGCCCTGCACGAGAAGACTTTCTCGAAGAGTAATTGAATAAAGTTACTCACAATAAGAATAAGATTTGAATATCGAACAATGAAAAATCAAAGGAAAATAGATGAAACTTAAAAATTTACGTTGGTGGGTAATTACACTTATCGCCCTCGCGACGGTTATTAATTATATCGACCGACAAACACTCAGCGTCCTATGGCCGTTTATGGGGAAAGAAATTTACCCCAATAAAAGTGCCGCTGAGCTGAAGGAAATCTACGGAATTATTAGTATTGTCTTTCTCTTTTCCTATGCCTTTGGCCAAGCTTTATTTGGTAAAATTTTTGACTGGATTGGGACACGTTTAGGCTTTGTTTTGTCAATTGGCGTTTGGTCAATTGCGACAGCTTTACATGCTTTCGCGCAAGGAATATTAACATTTAGCCTATTCCGTTCTATTTTAGGTATTTCAGAAGCAGGCAACTGGCCGGGTGCGGCAAAGGCCAATGCTGAGTGGTTTCCAACTAAAGAACGTGCGTTGGCGCAAGGTATTTTTAATTCGGGTGCGGCTATTGGCGGAATCATTTCGATTCCATTGATTGCCTACTTGGCGATTTTCTTTAGTTGGAAAGCGATTTTTGTAATCGTCGGATTGACCGGCTTGTTGTGGTTAATCCCATGGTTGATTCTGGTCAAAGCGCCCCCTAAAGACCACCCTTGGATTACAGCTGAAGAGCGAGAGTACATTCTTACAGGGCAAAAAAATCAAGTTGCTAGCTCAGGCAATGACTATGCGCCGACAACACGTCAGCTGCTGTCTCATAAACAAAGCTGGGGCGTGATTATAGCGACTGCGGCGATTGACCCAATATGGTGGTTATTTATTGTTTGGATTCCGACCTACCTTGTTGAAGTCTACAACATGGACGTAAAGGGTCTCGCTATTTACGGTTGGGTTCCTTACGTGGGGGCTATGTTCGGGGCTTGGTTTGGCGGTTTGCTTGCTCAGAATCGTTTAAAAGCCGGTTGGACGGTGAACAAAACCCGCAAATTGGTTATTACCCTGGGTTGTTTGATTATGTTGCCAAGCTTACTGATGTTGGCCGACCCCGGCAGTCCGGTGAGCGCGGTACTGATTATGGCGACTATCTTGTTTGGTTTTCAAACCTCTATTGGCAATGTGCAGACTCTTCCAAGCGACTTCCTTGGTGAAAAGAGCGTTGGCTCTCTAGCTGGTTATGCGGGTATGGCTGCAAAGCTTGCCGCTGGCGCATTAATATATTCAGTTCCATGGTTTACCGCTGATGGTAATTATACGGTGGTGTTTGTGATAGGTGCCGGTTTAGCTGTGCTTGCTATGGCCAGCATCTGGTTACTTTGCCCAAAAATTGAACCATTAAAAAGTAAGCATTTGTAAGCCTCAATTTGGAGTGTTCACAGCCATCGATTTTCTACTAACTGGGCTCTTAACTTAGTTGGTAGATGATGCCGACTTACATATTTAGAAAAGCGTAACACCCGAAAATACGGTGTTAGTGAAATTTACATAGTTAGGAATTATTATGAAGTTTAAGAATAAAGTCGTTATTGTTTCTGGTGGCGCACGGGATATCGGTAAGGCGATATCACTTAAACTGGCCGCTGAAGGTGCAAAAGTCGCAATAAATTATCACGGCTCAGAAGATAAAGCCAAAGCGACGTTGGCCGAGATTACTCACGCTGGCGGCCAAGCAATTATTGTTCAAGGAGACATGACTAAAAGCGCTGATGTAAATTCATTGATTGAAAAAACGCTTGCTGAATATGGCCCTAAAATTGATAGCTTAGTTAATGTTGTAGGCGGCCTTGTGGCCCGTAAAACGATTGATGAAATGGATGAAGATTTTTTTAATCAGGTAATGGGTTTGAATCTAAATTCGACCTTTTTAACTACTAAGGCTTGCACCCCGCATATGCCGCGAGGCAGTTCGATTGTTAATTTTTCATCATTGGCTGCTCGCGATGGAGGAGGCCCCGGCGCCTCGGTCTATGCTACTTCGAAAGCAGCAGTTACTACCTTTACTCGTGCAATGGCAAAAGAGCTTGGACCAAAGGGTATTCGGGTTAATGCTTTGTGCCCAGGTGTTATTAGTACACTATTTCATGACACCTTTAGCAAAGACGAAGTTCGTAAAAACATAGCAAATGCAACCCCTCTTGGTCGTGAAGGTGCGCCCGACGAAGTGGCCGATGCTGTGGCCTATTTAGCCTCTGATGAATCGTCATTCATTACTGGTGCCAATCTTGATATTAATGGTGGATTGTTCTTTTCATAAGCAATCGTCTTCGCCGAGATACTCTTAGTCGCAATTCATTGCCGTTGGAATAAAGTGTCAGTGTGGCTTAATGCAGACGAGCACGATCCTTTTTTGTATACTCTGAAATCAAATATTTATAACCTAGCTTGCCGCCGCTTACTTAGCTTTCTATGAATCAGCCCGTATCAAACAACATAGCCGTGTTCGGCGAGTGCATGCTTGAGTTAAGCTTGCCGCCCTTATTAGCGGATCAAAATTCAGCACTAGCGAACTTTGCATTTGGTGGTGATAGCCTAAACATGTCGGTTTATCTAGCGCGTCTAGGCACTGCTGTAGAGTATGTCACTGCTCTTGGAGATGATAAGGCTAGCGACTGGATGATGCAGAGATGGTTGGCTGAAGGCGTTGGTTGTAAGTATGTGATCCAGTCTCAAGGTCAGGTGCCAGGTATGTACATGATTGAATTAGACCAACACGGAGAAAGGTCTTTTCACTATTGGCGTGCAAATTCACCGGCGGCTAAAATTCTAGATAATCCAGAGCAAGCAGACGCGGTTTTCAAGGCATTGGGTTCATTCGCCACGGTATTTTTGTCGGGCATTAGTTTAGCCATTCTTAAGCCCTCGGCACGTGCAGCCTTAATCGATTTTCTCAGTGACTATCGAGCTCGAGGGGGCAAAGTCGCCTTCGATTGTAATCATCGGCCGCACCTTTGGGTTGATCCAAGCGAAGCCATCGATTGCTATAAAAAAATGTATCAAATAACCGATATTGCCTTACCCACCTTTGACGATGAACAAATGTTGTTTGGCTACCAAACGGCTGAACACGCTCTTGATGCGATTCAATCAGAGGGAGTGACTGAGGTGGTATTGAAGATGGGCGAGAAGGGCTGTTATTACACCCATGATGGTGAGCATGGGTTTGTGCCGGTTGAACCGGCTAAGGTAGTTGACACAACCTCGGCTGGCGACTCATTTAATGCTGGGTATATGAATAAACGTTTGGCGGGTGCGTCGGTTGAAGAATCTTGTAAGGCCGCTCATCGATTAGCCTCTATCGTGGTGCAACATCGAGGTGCAATCATCCCTATTGAGGTGATGCCTAGCAATTAACTAGGGAGAAATAACTAGAGCGCAATAACTAGGGCAATTCAGACTTAAGTATTCGCTCTAGATTGGGCTTGCCGGTCGGTTGTTTTATTTAATTAGCCCCCGCCGTATTTAGGTCGGATAAAGTGGCTCTAGGGTAACCTTAGTTTTCTTTGCATTTACTGCAGACTTTAGCAGCGCAGCTCTAAGATCAGTCAACAAAAGATCCATTTCGGCGAGTTTAGGTTTATCGCCACCCTGATATAAGTATGCGTCCAAACCATTGAATTTATCTGCAAGCCCATCCGCCACTCCCAATTCCCTGCCTGATTGTGCTAGCGCATCTAGGCTTATGGGGGCCTGGGAGCCAAGCGCTTGACGACCCCAAAGCAATAAATTATTTCTGATAGCTCGGCTATTACCCGCTTTTAGTGCGCCCTTGAGGGAAGACCATGCGGATTTTTCAGACGCATTTTGGTATTGATCTGTATTCGGCACTAGCTTAGGTTTTGCTCGCTTGATCAAAAAATAAAATTGTATTGCTATGATCAGTGCCAAGAAGGCCGAAATCAACTGCCATAAACGAGTCGAATCTGTGTTATTGATAATGGTCGCGTTTGTTGGCGGGCTTGTCGTCTCTATTGGTTCTACCAAGTTAATACTTGGCAGAGCTTCGCCAGTGACAATTAAGGTCTCCGGCTCTAGGGTAGATGTTTGCCACTGCTTAGCCTTGGTGTTCCACCAATCGATACTCAGCGCTGGCAAAACGAACTCGCCGGCTTTGTTTGCAACTATGGCTTCTGACTCGATACGAGTTGCGACAAAACCCTGATTGGATTTATTAGTCTCGAGTTGAGGCTGGTCTTTATATGATTTTAACTCGGCGTCTATAGCGCGTGGCTCAAGCGGAGGAATCGCGCTGGCTATTTGCCCCTTTGCGGTGATTGTGATCGTGCGGGTTATCGGTTCTCCAACGCTAAGGCCTGACGCATCGCCTGACCATTTGGACGCAATGCTCACATCTTGCGCAGGGAGCCACTGCCTGTTGCTAGTCTCGGGCGTTTCTTTGACCTCTATATCAATCGATTTACTGCGCGCGATTACCTGAGTGCCGCTATTGCCAAACACGCTACGACGGCCATTTTGTAAGCCAGTGTAGGTCATAATCGGCACCGTTAGCTGGCCAGCTTGCTTGGCAAATGCCGCATACTTGAGAATCACTATCTGCCTGGCGATGCCGTTATCGACGCGCTGGAAGTTTTGCTGATCAAAGGCTTCGACATCGGCGCCCGCTATGACTAATTGTGGGCCGCTGAGGTCTCTTACGTTGCGACTAGAAGATAGTTCTACGGTGACGATGAATTGCTGATTCGGATAGACTTCGATGGCGTCGCTACTCACCCGTACGTCAAGTGGTAGAGCGCTGTTTTTGCCTGCACCAGCAGAGTTGCTTACTCGGATTGGAATAGGCTTGCTAGTGGCCGACTTGAGGCTAAACGCGGGGATAGTTAGAATGCCTTCGTTTTTGGCGACCAAGGTAATAGTCCAGGTGGTCGACGCGGCTTGTTGAGATTGGCCGTTGATCATGTTGAACGAACTACGGGTTTGTGGCGTGGCGGCAAGAATCTCGAAATTTTCCTGCAATGAGCTCAGGTCGAGTTCTGATGAATCGACTTGTTGGTCGATAGAGACTGTCAAGGTAAGGGTCTCATTGGTGCTTACCTGATTTCTATTTACCGTGCTAGTCAGATTCGCAGCAGCCGCTACATTAAGCGTGGTAAGCGCGAGCGCGACAATTACAAATGCTAGGGTATGAGATAAGGAGTGAAATAGGGGTTTCATAAAATATCAGTATCTTTGTTGTGCCGCTGTATCGTTTTTCTGCCGCCGAGATTGCTGAACTCGCTGACGGGCTTGATAATCAAATTTACGTCTCAGCAGTCCACTAGGGTCGTCTGGGATTGTGCGAAGCCACTGCTCGCTTGAGTCTTGCAAGGGCTCGTCGGTGTCTTCAATTTGTGCCATGCCGTTAGTAGACTCCGATTCTTGATTTTCATCTTCGGCATCTTTTTCGGCTTGTGATTGTTGTTCAGATTCGTCTTCCGATTGTTGCTCAGCACCTTTCTCTGAGGCTTGTTCTTTTGCTTTTTCTTCTGCGTCTGCTTCAGCTTGTTGCTGTTGCTCTGATTGCTCTTGTGATTCTTTATCTGATGGTTGAGATTCGCTGTCTGAATCGTCATCTGAAGGTTGAGACTCACTATCGCCTTGCTGTGACTCTGACGACTCGTCTTGCGAATTCTCATCCGGCGAGCCATCTGATTCTTGTTGTTGATCAGATTGTTGTTGCAATAACTGCTCGACTACCGACTTGTTGTGTTTGGCATCTTGATGGTCGGCTTGCTTATCCAAAACCTGCTGATAAGCGTCGACGGCTTCCTGTAATTGGCCGTTGAAGGCTAGCGCATTGCCCTTGTTGTATAGGCTTGCGGTATCGTCTAAGCCTTGTAGTTTTTCTATTGCTTGCTGATAGTCGCCATTATTATAATTTGACAATGCGGCCCAATCTTTTTGTTCGAACGTTTTCGCGGCAGAGTCAAAGTCGCCGGCTGAAAATTGCTCGCTAGCTTGCTGATCTGGTGTACGCCATAAATTATTCCACCCAGTTTGCCATGCTGATGTAGAAACCATACTAGCTGTAGATGTAGCGGAGGTCGTAGATACTTTCGCATACGAATCGCTTGGGCTCAGTAGCAACAAAGGAATAAACAATGGCAGCAAATAAATTGTGCCCTTACGAAACAACACCAATGCTAGCGGCAGTATCAGCAACACTAACCAGTGACCCATATCGACCCAGGCATCGTACACTGCGCTACTGAGCTGTGCTTGGTCAGTGTCATCGGCGGCCTCATAGCCATCAGCCAGTAAAGAGTCAATGTCGGCGTTATCGGATGTCAGCATTGAGAAGCGCCCACCGAGGCGAGCGGCCATGCTGCGCAGCTCGCTACCGTTGACGGCTGATAAAATAATCTCACCATTAGTGCGGCGTAAAAAGCCACCATTCGCTTCAGGAATCGGAGCCGCATCGCCACCGCCAACGGCTAACACCGAGAGTCGATAATTTGTATCGATATCGTCAATGATAGTCTCTATCGCATCCTCGTTAACACCATCAGTGATCAACAGAATCTCGCCTCGGCTTAGCCCCGCGTCGCGCATCAATTGTTGTGCAAGTTCAACAGCCGCTTCGGTATTGCTACCCCGGCTAGGCATAATATCGGGGTGTAACGCAGGTAATAAGGCTTGGATCGTTTTAGGGTCATCGGTCAGCGGGCTGACGGTATGCGCATCACCGGCATAGGCGATCAATGCGACTTGACCATCGGCTTGCAGCCGCAATACATCAATGAGTTTGTACTTCGCACGGCTTAGTCGGTCTGGTATCAGGTCTTGCGCTAGCATAGAGGGTGATAAGTCTAAAAGCAGTACCAGAGCTTTCTGGTTTTGTACCGTCGGTGCGTCCTGCTTATTCCAAGTTGGACCAGCGGCGGCGATAACCACACCAAGCCACAGAATTAAAAGTGACCACTTCCAAGCGCTTGACTGTTTTGTCGTACCAATTTGCAATGCCGCCAACATTTCTTTCGGTATGTGACTCGACCATTGCTGACCTGCTGTTTGATTTCTAAGCACTAGCCATAGCAATACAACGAGAGGTAGACCCCAAAGCCACTCGGGGCGTATAAAATGGAATTGTTGCAACATATCCAAGCTGATAGATGGATCCATTACAAAATCCTCCTGAATAACATCAATAGCAGACTGAAGCCTAACGCAGCCGACAATGGCCAATGTAATAAGCTCCTTGTTGGTCGAAACGTTTGCTCTTCTGGTATCGGCTCAAGTCGGTCGATTTCGGCGTAGATTTTCTGTAGCTCCTTAGGGTCTCGAGCTCGAAAATACTGGCCACCGGTCTGCTCGGCAATCGCCTTAAGGGTAACTTCGTCTAGGTCTCTAGATGGGTTGACCCTCTGGTTGCGGCCAAACAAGCTGCGGGTAATCATTTCGTCGGCTCCGACTCCCACGGTGTGAATTCGAATCTCCGCTTCAGCGGCAATCGCTGCAGCTTGCAGTGGCTCGGTGCCAGCGGTATTAGCACCATCGGTGAGCAAGATCAGAACCCTGCTTTCGGCTGGTCGGCCACGCAAACGTTTGATTGCCAAGCCGATAGCGTCACCAATAGCGGTGTTATTACCGGCAAATCCAATCTGCGCTTCTTGTAATTGTTGGTTCACCGTTTTGCTGTCAAAGGTTAGTGGGGTCTGTAAGTACGCTTGTTGGCCGAATAAGATAAGGCCAAGGCGATCGCTAGCACGCTTTTCGACAAACTCACCGACCACCGCTTTAACCGCGGTTATGCGATCGGTATAGCGACTATTGATCAACATATCCTGCTGCTCCATTGAGCCGGAAATATCGACTGCTAACATCAGGTCTCTTCGCTCCTGCGGCAAATTTACTGGTTCGCCAACCCAAGTTGGTCCGGCAACAGCGGTTACTAGACTGGCCCAGAGCAGCCAAAGTAATAGCGCTTTGAGCCAATTGCTGGCTTGTGGGCTTACTTGCGACTGTTCTAAATTCTGCAGTGCATCGAAGAACGGTACTTGTATCGCCGAGCTGCTGGCGTCATCGCCGCGCGTTAACCAACGCACAATAAGCGGTATTGGCAATAACGCGAACAGAGCTGGCCATTGCCAACTAAGCATTTGAAACCTCGGCGTTCAATGCCTCTTCAGAATCGTCAATTGCGTGTGTATTGTGGGCTAGTAGCCAGGCCTTTAGATCTTGATGGATCGACTCTATATCTGCCTTCGGCTGTTTTTGGTAGAGCCCATTACTTAGCGCCGTTTGAGTGGCTTTTGACAAATCATTTTTGCACCGGGCGTTTAAGTAGTTGACCCAATCGTTGCCTGAGAGTTTTCGCGAAGCAGTGTCGAAGTGTGAGCAAGCGCGCTTGATCACCGAATTAGCCGCTAGTAGGTAATTGCCATCGTTTGGTTGTTGTTTCCAGTCTGAATAATAAGCATCTAGCATCGTCGCGGCGCTTCTGCGGTAGTTGTTTTTTTGTCGATTCTGCCGCAATTTAATAACGCCATAGCAGGCCAGTGTTAGCAGCAATGCAGCAATAATCCACCACCCAGGTGCGAGTGGCCACCAGCTTATCGCCTCGGGTATTTGTGGAGCGCGTAATTGCTGCTCTAGAATGTCATTGAGTTGTTGTTCCATACTTAGCTGGCAAACAGCCTGATTAATGCTTGTCTAGCCGTTTGCGAGGTGTCGATATTAGAATACAGAGCGCGGGCTTTGGTTGCTGCGCTGATTAATAAATTTTGCTTATCCGAACGTGATTGTTGATACGCCCTTGTCAGCGCACTTGATAGATTGATCTTGGCAGATTGCTGGCCGTCACTAATCGCGACATTGCCGAGGTTAGGCAGCTGTTGTTCTAGTTTGTCAGACACCTGAAGCAAGGTTAGGTCGGCGTGCTTGCCTAGATTACTTAAAGATTTAGCCGCCGCATGATCAAAGTCGTGAAAGTCACTGATGATAAAAATTGCGGTGCCGGGTCGAGTAATCCGGCGGCACTCCTCTAAGCTTATGGCTAAACTGGTTTTATCTGATCGCGTTTCGGCTGCAGCCTGGTTAGCTAACTGATGGTTGCCCTCATGCACATCGTGGATAAAGCGAAGTACCGCTTGTTTGCTACGGCGTGCCCGACTGTCGCTGGTGTTGTACTCGCCAATAACTTGCCCGCCGACGCGATCACCACCTTGTAATGCTGCCCAAGAGATGGCCGCCGCTAACTCGGCCGCGAGTACTGATTTGAACTGCACGCTCGAGCCGAAATAGAGCGCACGGCGTTGATCGACTAAAATGTGACAGGGTCGCTCCCTCTCTTCACAAAATAACTTGGTATAAGTGCCTTGCGCTCGAGCTGACACTTTCCAGTCGATGGTGCGAATATCGTCTCCAGCTTGATAGCGTCGAACCTCTTCGAACTCCATGCCACGACCACGAAAACGCGAGCGTACATTGCCAAGCAATAGATTTTTAGCCGCTTGGCGAGAAAATAGAGTTAAGCCCTGGGCCCAGTGTCGAGCGCCCAACAGGCTAGCTAAGTCGGTAACGATACCGTGCTCACTCATTGCAGAAAGTTGGGCTGTTGTAGGGTTCATTGCTGTTTCTAAGGTTCTGGGGTTCTAAGTTTCTAAGGTTTTAAATATCTAAGTTCGGATTATATCGATTGACAATAACTGGCCTCAAGCTACGGCCACGCGAGTAAGCAGCTCGTCGATGACCTTATCGGTAGTAATGCCGTCAGCTTCGGCCTCATAACTCAATATCAGTCGGTGACGCAAGCAATCATGAGCAACTGCCTGTATGTCGTCGGGTGAGACGAAGTCACGTTGGTTTAGCCAAGCATGTGAGCGAGCGCATCGGTCGATACCGATAGTCGCCCTTGGGCTAGCGCCAAACTCTAACCACGCGGCTAAATCACTACCATAAGCCGCTGGGTTGCGAGTCGCCAGAATAAGCTGTACTAGGTATTCGTCAATTGACTCGGCCATGTGTACTTGCATGACTTCCTTACGAGCTGCCAAAATTGTTTGTTGAGAGATTTGTTGAGCCGGCTTGGCGGCTTGGTCCGCCAAAGCTTCGCCGCGAGATAGTGCTAAGATTTGCTTTTCAGCGGCGACGTCTGGGTAACCGATACGAACATGCATTAAAAAGCGGTCTAATTGCGCTTCGGGTAGCGGGTAGGTACCCTCTTGTTCAATTGGGTTTTGCGTTGCCATCACCAAGAATAGTGGCGGTAGGTCCAAGGTTTCACGGCCAACACTGACTTGCCGCTCGGACATTCCTTCTAATAAGGCTGATTGAACTTTAGCTGGCGCTCGATTGATCTCATCGGCCAACACTAAGTTATTGAAAATTGGGCCTTGCTGAAAGTCGAAGGTTGAGGTTTCTGGGCGATAAATTTCGGTGCCGGTGATGTCCGAGGGCAATAAGTCGGGGGTGAACTGAATACGTTGAAAGCTCCCCTCGATACCATCGGCTAGAGATTTAATTGCTTTAGTTTTGGCAAGCCCCGGTGCGCCTTCTACCAGCAAATGACCATCGGCTAATAGGGCAATGAGTAGCCGATCGACTAATTTTGGTTGCCCTAAAATTTGACTTGAAAGCCATTGACGGAGTGAATTGAACTCAGCATGCATACTGATTAGCCTCTTATTAGTTTTTTCTGGGTAGAACGTTTGATCGTGCCTTTTTAGTACTTAGTTCGTACTTATATAGACGCTCACGAATTTTTCAACTTAAACATTGGTTAGTCGTATCGATTAGCTTGTCTTGACGTTCGGGAGTTATCCGAAACGTGAATCCAGTGCCGCCATTTCAATTTCATCGAAACCCGCTTGAAGTCGTGCTGCAATATTGAATGGGCCTCTGAGCTGGCCGTGCAGATACCGCTCAACCATGTCGGTAAAGGTAACTCTGGGCTCTAAATCCCGCTGCTTGCATTGGTAAAAAAACCATTGTGAGCCAAGCAGTACATGGCCAATTTCATCGTTGTATATCACCTCTAAAATATCGACCGCAGCTTGATCGTTAACGCGCTGAAATTTTTCAATAATGCCAGGGGTTACATCCAGCCCACGAGCTTCAAGTACACGCGGAACTAAGGCCATACGCGCGACCACATCATGCTGTGTGTCGACCGCCATTTCCCACAGTCCATTGTGTGCTTTGTAATCGCCGTAGTCGCAATCATGTTGATTTAAGTAATCGCGAACCAGGCCAAAGTGCCGAGCTTCATCATCGGCAATTTGAATCCAGTCTTGATAGTATTCAATCGGTTGCTCGCGAAAACGATAGGCCGCGTCAAGCGCTAGATTTATCGCGTTAAATTCAATGTGGGCGATCGCGTGCATCAAGGTATTACGGCTGTCTTGCCCTTGAATTCCTCGGCGTTTCAACTCTCTAGGCGCAACCAATTGTAAGCGGGTCGGATAACCCGGTTGAAGTATTTCCAACGCCTGAGGGTGATGATTAAGCGTGAAATTGCTTAAGTTTGCCGCGAGAGCATGGGTGGCCTGGCACTTCGCGCTGGCGTCACCGATAAGAATGATTCGAGCTATCTCTTGAAACAGATCACTCATTGTTTCTTTGCTTCTTGGCTAATAGCGCCTTTTTTGCCGCAGGTGCAGCGCGGCAGCTGGTTGATGTCTTTGTGCAAGGTGATCTGGCTAAAACCGTTTTTGCCTAAAAGCTCCGCTACTTCTTTGGCTTGGTTAAAGCCATGCTCAATAATAATCCAACCATTATCTTTAAGATATGACGGTGCCGCTTCGATTATATTTCTGATATCAGCAAGGCCGTTTTCGGGTGCGGTGAGTGCGGTAATAGGCTCAAACCTTAGGTCGCCTCGTTGTAGGTGCGGGTCATTCGGGTCAACATATGGCGGGTTCGATGCTATCAGGTCAAACCGCTCAGATTGGTCAATCGAGGCAAACCAATCGCTTAGTCGAAATTCGACATTAGTGACGTTGTTATTTAGCCCATTTTGTTTAGCAAGCTCGAGAGCCTTGTCGTGATATTCAATGGCAATGACGCTCGCCAGTGGTCTTTCTTTGGCGATTGATAGGGCAATTGCGCCGCTGCCGGTACCCAGTTCTAACACATCGATGGAGCGGTCTTTGGGTAGGCGTTCTAAGGCTTCTTCAACTAATGTCTCGGTATCCGGTCTTGGTATCAGAACGTTCTCGTTGACCGTCAACTTTAGCGTCCAAAAATCTCGCCAGCCAATAAGGTAGGCAATCGGTTGACCGCTATGGCGTTTTGCGACTAGGTCATAAAATGCCTTGCTGTGGTCTGCACTAGCCAGAGTGTCGCCATAGCCGATTAGCCAAGCAATGTCTTTTTGCAGCACGTGCTGCATCAACACCTCGGAATCTATCCGGGGTGTTTCAGTAGTGTCGTATAGCTGTTTGGTGGCGTCGTTAATGAGCGCCGTGTAACTAAGCATAATGAGTCGAATTTATGGTTAGAGACCTCTTAATTTAAGGTTAGAGACCTCTGAATTTATGGTTAGAGACCACTGTTAGTCAATGCTAATCATTGTCGCCCAATTCAGCCAGCAAGTTGGCTTGATGTTCGGTTGTTAGCGGGTCAACTATTTGGCCTAAATCGCCGCCTATAATCGTGTCTAATTTGTAGAGCGTTAGGTTAATACGATGATCAGAGATTCTACCATCTGGGTAGTTGTAGGTGCGAATGCGCTCAGATCGGTCGCCGCTGCCGACTAAACTTTTACGTGTCTCGGCTTGCTCGGCGTTTTGTGCTTGGCGTTCGGCGTCTAAAATGCGCGCTTTTAGCATAGACATCGCACGGGCTTTGTTTTTATGTTGCGAACGTTCGTCTTGGCATTCAACTACTGTGCCTGTTGGAAGGTGTGTTAAGCGAACAGCTGAGTCGGTTTTATTTACGTGCTGTCCGCCTGAGCCTGACGCTCGGTAGGTGTCAATTCGCAAGTCTGACGGGTTGATTTCCATGTCGCTCGCTATTTCGTCAGCCTCGGGAAGAATTGCCACGGTGCAAGCGGAAGTATGCACTCGGCCTTGAGTTTCGGTTTTAGGAACGCGTTGAACTCGATGTGCGCCGGATTCAAATTTTAATTTTGAATAAGCTCCGTGACCCACGATGCGCGAGATTATTTCTTTATAGCCGCCATGTTCGCCCTCATTTTTGCTCAGCACTTCTACTTGCCATTTTTGTGATTCGGCATAGCTTTGGTACATCTTAAATAAATCGCCTGAAAATATTGCAGCTTCATCACCGCCGGTACCGGCGCGGATTTCTAAGAAAATATTGCTATCGTCGTTCGGGTCTTTCGGCAGTAATAGCTTTTGCAGGTCACTTAGCAAGACTTCTTGACGAGCTTTTATCTCGTTCATTTCGTCGTGGCCCAT
>JAFMHC010000091.1 GCA_017854775.1 Gammaproteobacteria bacterium
TAGCGCGACAGCTTAATGTGAACCCTCACACAACGGAGGACATATGAAAGCGACTCACCACAACGACTCAAATCACTTAAACAAATCTAACGCCGCTAACAACTATAGCAACCCTCGAATTGATCGAGAAGAGCCTCTTGGCGATGCCATCAGCGGCACCGTTTACCTAGATAGAAGCAAAACCATTTGGGTCATCTCAATGCTGATGATTGGCAGCATCGGCAGCTTGATGACCGCCAGCGTCGGTGCAGTTTTACTATTTATAATTTTCACTGCTTTGACATTGCTATTAGGGCATTCGCTTGGCATGCACAGACGCTTCATTCACCGAGGCTACGCTTGCCCAAAATGGATGGAGTACTTATTCGTTCACCTAGGCAGCATTGTCGGCTTGGCCGGACCCTTCGGCATGCTCAAAACCCACGATATGCGCGACTGGGCACAACGGCAGAGTCAATGTCACGACTATTTCTCTCACGCAAGTGTCTGGTACAAAGATGCTTATTGGCAGATATTACACAGCATTAAGCTAGACACCCCTCCGCCGTTTGAGCCTGAAAGCGAGATAGCCGACGACCCGGTGTACCAATGGATGGAGGCGAATTGGATGCTTCAACAGCTACCTTGGGCGATTCTGTTCTTTGCGATCGGCGGCTGGGGTTGGGTTTGCTGGGGAATCGCATCTCGCGTCAGCGTCAGTATTATTGGGCATTGGCTAATCGGCTACTTCGCTCATAACCAAGGACACCGCGACTGGCACGTTGAAGGTGCGGCGGTGCAAGGCCACAACATTAAGTGGACTGCGCTTTTAACCATGGGCGAATGCTGGCACAACAATCATCATGCCTTTCCGGCTTCTGCAAAGTTAGGCCTAGAACAAGGTCAATGGGATCCGGGTTGGTGGACACTCATCGCCTTAGAAAAGCTAGGTCTGGTTAAAAACTTGGTGACCCCAGAGAAAATTCAAGCGCGAGATGAGCTAGTTCGGCTTTAAAACTTCCCAGCTACTTTGGAGAAAAAACATGAATGCGATAGTAAAACTGATCAAAGTCAAACCGGCCTTAGTAAAGCTCAACCCGAAAGCTCTAAGCAAAACTACCGTGTTAGTGCTAGGCGGCTACGGATTTATTGGTCGACATGTAGTGATGCAACTTGAAAACCTAGGTGCTCAGGTATTAATCGGCACGCGGCGTCAAAAGAGCGCCTTAAGCCCTGATAATCAGAGAACTATTGCACTGCATAAGCTCAGCCAGCATCCAGATTGGCGCCGGCAGCTTGAGCACGTCGATGTAGTGATTAACACGGTTGGTATCTTGCGACAACGTTGGGGTGAGACCTACGAGCAAATTCATCACCAAGCGGTAGCTGAACTGGCCGAGGCATGTAAGCAACGAAGCATTCGCCTAATACATATCTCAGCGTTAGGGCTAAACAACCAAGTTAAGAGCCGGTTTCTAAGCAGTAAATTGCTGGGTGAACAAGCATTAGTAAAAAGTGGTGCCGATTGGCATTTGGTTAGGCCGTCACTAGTCGATGGCGAGGGCGGCTATGGAGCGAAATGGTTTAGACGATTAGCAAAATGGCCTGTCCACTTTATACCTAGCAACGCCAATGGAATGATGGCCCCGATTGCAGCCGTCGATTTAGCCAAGGCAGTCGCAGTTATCGCTTTGCAGAAAAACAAGCAGCGAAACGACCAACAAAGTAACGCTTTGATTAGCGCAACTGACAGAATCTACGAGTTAGGCGGCGCGCGCACTATGAGCCTAAGGCGCTACCTTTTAGGCCTTGCTCCAACCGCAAACGCAGCAGAACCACGCACAGTGGCATGCATTAAAATCCCTGGGTTACTTGCGCGAATAGTCAGCCATGTATGCGATGTATTGCATGTTACTCCGTTCTCTTTTGGCCATTATGAGTTATTAAAACGCGATAATTTGCCAAGCCGAAATCGTTTAAACGAGCTGCTTCTTAAATGTCGACACCATGAGCAGAAGCCTCATCGCCAATTTAGTCGATGAGGCTTCAACTATCGCAACGCTCTGTGAGATTTAACCACCAGCGAAGAATGACCAAAAGTTCCAATAATGACGACGCTTTTTACCAACGAACACCGCAGTAGTCATTGCTGGCACAGTGAATGTTCCAGATCGGTAATTCGAAGCCCGAGTATCGGCATCAATTGACCAACGTTGAACTGGATGAAGCCGGTAATAGTCGGCGTCTAAGTCTTCGTGACTAAACTCAATTGGCTGATTGGTGCCATTGAACAACACAACTTGCTCTTTATGTCGGCGACTTTCCTCGTCCTTGAGATGCATGACAATTAAACCCGAGGTTTGTGTGATACCGGTATTTAAGAAGGTCATCTTATCGATAACGCTTTGCTTGTCACGTAGACGGTACAACGAAGAGCTGTAACGAATACGCAATAACTCGCGAAAGTAGATACTCGACTTAGCCATCAACCAACGACTCGGATCCAAATCTGGGTTGGCTAAAAGTGGCGCCATGGTTGGCCATTTATCTTCATTCTTCTCCGCAATCGGCAAGCCCTTACCCCAACCTGAATCTTCAAAAGTGAAGTCGATAGCATTCACCCAATCGCCAGAATTAAAGCTGTCTCGGTCGAGTGACTTTGAACGCAGAAAGTCTTGGCCGGCATGAATGAACGGCACGCCCTGCCCTAACATCACCAGCGAGCTGCTGAAATTTTGCATGCGCGCCCGCTCAGCAATAGTGGCGCTCTCAGGGGCTTTTAATTGCAGACCATCTAATAGAGTTTCATTGTCGTGTGCGGCGATGTAGGCAATTTGCTCCTGCGGGTCATCAGTGTAACCCGTTGGTAAACCAAAGTAGTCTATGTCAAAGGCGGTCAGCACTTCGCCGTCTTTAGTTTCAAATGCGAAGTCTTTCAAACCGCCTGCCAAACTGCTTCGAGTTCGATCAGCAAGTTCAAGCAAGGTGCTTTCACGGTCATCACCAAACCCATTTGGATTAGTAAATAGGCCATTGCCAAAGCCTTGATCACGATAGCCGCCGAACGGATTACCGCCGCGAATTGCATCACGACCACGATCATCAAACGAACCGATTCCGCTACCGGCCATATTTAATTGTGTCGCTTGCTCGAACCGTGCGTTGTCAACTACTTCGCCGAAGTTCCAGCCCTCGCCATAAAGGTAGATGGCGCTGCCGTCGACACCGTCTTTTTTCAGCGTTAAGGCGGCTAACTCAGCTTGAACTTTTAGCATGTTCTGTTTGCTATGGTGGCCCATCAAGTCGAAGCGAAAACCATCTACTTTATAAGCCTTAGCCCAGACCAACAAAGAGTCGATCATAAGCTTTTCCATCATGCGATTTTCCGAAGCGGTATTGGCGCAGCATGAGCTGGTTTCTAAACCACCGTCGGCGTTATATCGATGGTAATAATTTGGCACAATTCTGTCTAATACCGAATTCTCGAACTGCCCGAATGACGATGTATGGTTGTACACAACATCCATAATTACCCGCAAACCGCGATGGTTTAAACTTTGCACCATGTTTCGAAATTCACGAATACGGGTGACCCCTTCAGGATTAGAGCTATAACTACCTTCAGGTACGGTAAAATGGTATGGGTCGTAACCCCAGTTGAAGCCGTCTTGATTTTGTATCGCAGCAACGGCGGCTTGTTGCAACTCCGAGTCAGCCGGGAGCAATGATAAGTCTTGTTCGATTGTTAGCTGCTGTGACTTATCTTCGTTAACAGAGGCAATATCGAATACCGGCAATAGATGAATGTGTGATAGGCCCGACCGCGATAAACGGCTTAAGTGACGCATACCATTTGAGTTTCTACTAGCAAAGGCATTAAAAGTGCCGCGATCTTGTTCGGAAACAGTTTCATCATTGATGCTAAAGTCACGCACGTGTAATTCATAAATACTGATGTCTTCGGCCGCTCGCAAGCGCGGCTTATAGGCGTAGCCCCATCCCTGTGGTTTTAAGTCAGCATCGTCTAGGTTTACAAACTGACTAAATTTACTATTAGTACTCAGACTTAGCGAATTTGGGTCGGTGACATCGTTGACCTCAACTTGCCCAGTAATTGAGGTATAAACGGTGACTCGGTAACGGTAAAATTTACGGTCCCAGTCACCTACATCCAGAGCTGACCAAACACCGGTTTGACGGTCTTCAGCCATCGCGATAAGCTGCGAGGGCGATTCTTGCTCACTATTATCAAATAGTAATAGCTCTACATTTTGCGCGGTCGGCGCCCAAACATAGGCCGATATCCCCTCGTCTGAAACCACCGAGCCGAGCTGCTGGTCGTAATAGAATAGCGAGTCCAGCGCTCCGGGCATTTGAATACTAGTGGCGTCTTTTAATTTGCCATCTGAGCCAACAACTGACACCGCCAGTTGAGATTTGACTAAGGAGCGCTTTAATTCATCTGCTAGGCCTAACAGCCCAATCGAGGTGTAACCCTGAGTTAGGGGGAATTTAGCTTCTAGCTCGGCACTGAGTGCACCGTCGATTGACAGCTCATAGTTATTGCCACCGCGTACGCCATCGGCGCTAAGCGCTAATTCAGCGCTTGAACTTGCGTGTAGAAAAACGCGATCAGTCGACTCGATCGGCGTATCCCATGCGAGCGTATTCGCATCCAGCCATTGAGCACGTGAATTACCGAGGTTGCCGTTCGGTTCACCGTCTGCAGTAACACTAAGGATATTGGACTGCGAGTCGAAACTGAAAAACATTTCAGTGTTATCTGCAGGCACAGTAAAGTTAATATTTGCGCCATTCGGAACGCCACCGACACCGTAATTTTCATCCCAGCTCTGATTAATCGTTAGCTTTCCTTGGTAATCACCGGCCGGAATGTTGTCGGTCTTGATGGTGTATATGCCATCCCCATCGACATCCTTGAGCCAAGAATTTAAACAATCGGGTTGCCACGCGCCGCTGCAACCGAAATATTCTTGAAAGCTACCGGCGGCGATCGCGATTCGCGAGTTCAGACTATCGGTAACCCAATTAGTCTGGTGGTCGTAGTAAAAATTAACACTTGAATCAGCATCGAGCGTGAGGCCAATGTTTGAGCCGTTGCGATTGCCGTTGGCACCATAATTCTCGTCCCAACTGTCATTTAACGCAGCTTTGTACTCATAGCTACCAGCGGGCAAGTCAAATGTGCCCTTCCAAACATTGGCCGGCTCGAGAAATTCAAGGTAGGTACTTGTGCAGGCGGGTTGCCAATTATCAGGGCAACCTTGCGAAAGCTGTAAGCTGCCAGGGATAGTTACCGACGCTGGCTCTGGCGTGTCTGCCGCAATAACGGCGTTGCTGCTAGCGGCTAAAATAAAACTTGCCAGCATGCACTGACTGAAATTTTTAACGCTACCAGTGCGGTTGCTCAAGTGAGCTTGCGTATTTTGTCGGCGTCTTATTTGACCGCTTAGTTGGGCGATGGTATCCATCATGGTTCCTCGATATAGGGTGGCAATTATATTTATTGTTTTTAGCTACTTTCGGAATGTTATCTAGGCTGAGAGAGCAAGAGCCCACCCAAAAGCAAGACTATTGTCTGCCAACTATTTTAAAAAATATATTGAATACGTATGCACGGCCAGCGACGCATCTCTTTGAATTTTATAGAAATTTTAAATCCGCACTAGGAAAGTGTGATTTTTTAGCATACTAGCATTTAAGAAAATGCCAGTAGCAGTGCAGTAAAACCGTAGCAAAACCATAGTAAAACCACAGTAACCCCGAAGCTTTAGAGCCTAGGTTACTTTGCTTCGAGCATTATATTTTGGCTCACGGTAGAGTTGCTCTTCGACGATTTTAATCAGCACCTGTGAGGCACTCCAAACATCTTGATAGCTCAGATAAAGTGGCGTAAAGCCGAAGCGAATAATGTTCGGTGCGCGGAAATCGACCACTACCTTGTGCGCGATCAAGGCCTGACTAATGGCAAACGCATCGGGGTGCGAGTAGGCCACTTGACTGCCTCTTTCAAGCTTATTTCGCGGTGAAAGTAATTCAAAATCGGATAAACTTGGGGTGCTATCGACGCAGTTGATAAATAATTCAGTCAGGCCAAGAGACTTAGTTCTTAACTCAGCCATATCGACTTGCGAAAACACCTCAAGTGCGGCATCCAGAACGACTAAAGACAAAATATTTGGTGTGCCCGCTAGAAACCGAAGCATCGCCTCACCGGCATGATAGTCGTGTTCGAATTCAAACGGTCGTGCATGGCCCATCCAACCACTCAAGGGTTGAGTCATGTATGGGTGATGTCTCTTTGCTGCGTAAATAAACGCGGGAGCACCAGGGCCACCATTGAGATACTTGTAGCCACAACCAACCGCGAAATCAACCTCACACTTATCTAAGCTAATCTCCAGTGCACCTGCACTATGAGCTAAGTCCCAGACCACCAACACACCTTTTTCGTGCGCTCGTCTTGTCAGCAATTGCATGTCGTGCAATCGCCCACTGCGAAAGTTAACTTGAGTTAGCATCAGCACCGCGACCGACTCATCTAAACTCTCTAACAAAAGCTCTTCGCTAACCGATTTTAGCTGACAGGCCTCGTCTCCCAAAAATTCAGACATGCCCTGAACCATATACAAATCTGTGGGGAAGTTATCACGCTGCGACAACACCACGTGTCGTTGCGAATTGACCTTTAAGGCGCTAGCCAATACTTTGAACAGATTGACCGAGGTCGAATCACAGGCGATAACTTGGCCTTTCTCAGCACCGATTAAAGCCGCTATCTTGTCGCCGACTTTTAACGGCAAGTCTATCCAATGGTGCTTATTCCAACTATGAATTAAGTCGTTGCCCCATTGCTGTTCAACGACTTTCGCGATCCGATCTTTAGCCTGCTTAGGCAATGCACCGAGCGAATTACCATCCATGTAAATGGTGTCGCTTGGAAGCAAAAATTCGTCTCGCTTGCGTTTAAGCGGATCATGCCTATCTAGGCTTACAACAGTATCTGGAGCGAACATTTATTAGCCTTATTTGACAAAAGCTCGCGCGAGCTCCTGCAATAATGTTTGAAACGACTGTGTACCAGGGTGAACCATATCGAAATGGCCGCCGCCGTCAATCAAGCGAACTCTCGTATTTGAAGATTTAGCATGCTCAATTGGCACGATCGAATCCTGCTTGCCGTGCAGTAACACCGAGGTTTTATGCAAAACACGCTTCGCTGGGTTAGCGGCCAGATATGCCTCTGGCAGCTCTTCAACTGACCCGCCCATAAACGCTGGAGTGGCAGTCTGACAACTGTTCTCGCCTTGCGCGTATTTAGCTAAATCGACAATCGCAGCAAGGCCGATTACCGCCTTAAAATTGTAAAGATGATCGGCACCGGCAAGCAGCGCTAAGTGTCCACCGGCTGAATGCCCGGCAATCGCTACATTATCGAGATCCACTGGAAACTCCGCCAGCTCAGGTAAGTATGAAATAGCCGATTTTATATCGTTATAGCTGCCCGGCCATCCACCACCTTGATCCCCAGTGCGGCGATACTCAACTGACCACACAGCGTATCCAGACTGTGACAGCGCGGTACTCAAGGCATGTGTGTGGTTAATATCAAACGAATTTAGCCAGCAGCCTCCGTGCACCAGCACTACCAGAGGTGCGCTCCGACGTGGCTCGATCTGCGCTTGAATATCATCAGAATTCGCCGCTGGCGGCAACCAAAGCTCGGCAAATTGAAATCGATCATTACCATAAGCAATAATTTGACTCGGGCTGCTAACAGGCAACTCGGCAATGCTTGAATAGGCAACGTTCGATAGCGTTGGTAAATAACAAAACTGACCTTCAGCATCTGCTTGCTGCTTAGCCGCACCGGTTTGCGCAATGGCCAGTAGCAGACAAAAAATACTGGCTTTTATAAACCCTTTTGAATGCGACTTACTTGGCAATTTCTCTACGGGCAACGTACCGATTACGATATTTGCGCTCACTTAAGATGTTTCCAAAGATGGGTAAAACTTAAGGCAACACGCTTAGCGGTTTGTTCAGCCGTGGCACTGCCCTTGTGGCCGCCCTCGATGTTTTCATAGTAATCAACCTGATGCCCTTCGGCTTTCATTTTGGCCGCCATCTTTCTGGCATGACCTGGATGAACACGATCATCTTTAGTCGATGTGAAAAAGAATATTGGTGGGTATGACTGATCTTTTGTAAGATTTTGATACGGGCTATATGGCTTCATGAACGACCAATCGTCAGTGTCTGGATCACCGTATTCAGCCATCCAGCTAGCGCCTGCAAGCAACTTGCTATAGCGCTTCATATCAAGCAATGGTACGCCGCAAATAATTGCGCCATATAACTCGGGACGCCGCACCATAGTAGCGCCTACTAACAAGCCACCGTTCGAGCGGCCTTCAATGCCAAGGTGTTTTGCCGAGGTGATTTTACGTTCAAACAGATCTTCGGCGACCGCTTCGAAATCCTCAAAGGCTTTATGACGGTTTTCCAGCAACGCCGCCGCATGCCATGCCGGACCATACTCGCCACCACCACGAATATTGGCGATCACATAAACTCCCCCTCGCTCTAACCAAGCTTTACCATATACCCCATTCAAAGCTTCATACGAGCCTGAATAGGCCGGTGTTACCGACACTCTAAAGCCACCATAAGCGAAAATATGAGTAGGATTAGTCGCATCCAATTTAGTGTCTTTATTCATCACCACAAAATACGGTACCTGAGTGCCGTCTAAAGACTCGGCAAAGAACTGGCTTACAGTCAGATTACTAGCATCAAAAGTAGCCGACTGTTGGCGTACTAAGGTCGGTTTTAACGATTTACCAACCGCGTAAAGCGTTGGAGGGGTTATGAAACCCTCATAGCGAGCAAAGAAGTCTCCAGTAGCATCACTAATCGCTGCAATCGTAATTTGGCCAGCTTCGGGAAGTTCAATCAAGTCTGATTGCCACCCGTTTTTAGTTTTTCGGTAACGGTAAACTTTGGACTTTACGTCTTGCAAAACAGTGACAATGACACTGTCTTTCGCCACCATCACGTTTTCAACAATCGCGCTTGGTTTCGATTCGACTAGTAGAACTATTGGTCCTTTTCCATCAATCAAGGTAGATGGTTGAATCAACAACGCCGAGCCCTGAGGATAGACCTTATTGTTAACTGACCAGTCCTCCTTCAATGAGACAACGTAATTGCCAGCAATCATATCGAGAATCATGGCGGTCTCGGGCAATTTTAAGGACACTGTTTTGCCATCAATCAGTTGATAATACGAGCGCGTCCAATAGGTCGGCGCATCAACTAGTAGGTCTATGTATTGGTCCTTATTTTTGTAGCGCGTCACCCCAGCAGAGACCGATTTTTTACTGACCTCAAAAACCTGTTTTGCTTGATCAAGCTTAGTCGCTCTCTGCCAAACCTTAATTTTTCGGGCGTAGCCGGAGTCGGTCTGCGAATCGGCGCCAAAATCGGTAGCGACGAATAAATGATCTTGATCCATCCAGCTAACTTGCATTTTTGCCGCCGGCAAGGAAAAACCATTATCTACAAACTTAAGAGTTTTTGCGTCAAACTCTCGCATTTCGTGGGCGTCACCACCGCCGGGTGATAGGTAAACCAAACACTGTTGGTTCTTTGGCTTTAGGCAGTCCATTCCATGAAAGACCCACTTTATATTATCTTTCTCAGACATCGCATCGATGTCCAACACTGTTTCCCATTTACCATTAGCCGATTTAAAGTCATTTAGGCTAGTACGTTGATATACGCCGCGAGGATGGTCGGCATCTTTCTTTAGCGTGTATACAAGATCTCCAATAACGCTAACTTCAGGAAGCTTGTCTTTAGTATTAAGCGCACTCAATGCGTCGGCGTATATTTCCTTATAGAGAGCATCATTACTAAGACGCTTATCAGTTTCAGCATTTGCTGCACGCACCCAATCCATCGACCGTTCAGCGTCGATATCTTCCAACCATAGGTATGAATCCTGAGCGTCCTTAGCGATGGCGCTCGATGTGGCGCTGATTACAAACTGGGCAAACACGAGCATGAACAATATCGGTCTTAACATAAATAATCCTAAATGGTTGCTGATGAGGTTGTTTAGTTATGTTGGGTACTTATTAGGTATTTAGCTTAATAGGAGCTAATGCTTGGCAGAGACCTCGGTAACCCTGTGCACTAAACTTACACAGTTTTGATAACATAAACGCCATTAACGTTATGTAAAATCCAAGCTTTAGCATAATTGAAAATAGACAGAGGTGTCGATTAGTCAATCAAAAGCTGTTTATAAACCATTGCTACAAGCAACCCATCATCGGGAAGTTTTCAGCAGCCTAACGCGTATCGTTGAAGATAGGCCTCAGCTAACTCGGCCTGCTGGTTAAGCATCAAGGTCATTTCGACCTGAAGATCAATATCATCCGCTTCAATGGTTTCAGACTCAGACACATCATCTGTCAGTGCTTGGACTACTTGCGAGCACAGTTGATCAATAACACCTTGGTTTTCATCATCAAGTTCACGCCCGATAGCGAGCGTGGACTGCACCAATGCATCGCTAATCTTGTCAATATCGAAGGTAGTTAACTGCCCGTCGGCATGCTCAATACGAAGTGCATGAGCGCTTAACTCATCAACCTCTAACGGCAAATTTTCATCAATGGGATTTTGCTGATCTTGGATGCGTCTGTCCGTCTGCGCGGAAGACTCTGGCGTGGTTTCTTTCATGCTACCTCTTCATAGTATTTGGCAGGTAAATGCCGTTGGTTTAACAGCTCAATGCCAATTGAAGAGAGAGTAAAAAAAGATGATCGCCTTACCATTTACCCTACTATTGATAGTGAAAATGATTGAGCAACGAATTTTATTATTCCCAATTACCTTGACGCGAGGTGTCACTTCACTCAACAGGCAATCGGACTGAAACCAAAGCAATAATCTTTGTTTGGCTAACACCGTTGCGCGACAGTGCCGGATTTTCACCAGCTTTCCCTGCAGAGCTTCGACGATTATAGGCTATCGATAGAAAAACAATAGCGCTATCGCGACTCAATTTTAAACATACTCAATCTCTATGCTAAAATTTGGTGTTAACGCGTCAATAACTACTAGAACTCAAAGATGCCACTAGATTAATCACTGCGTTAATTTTCCACCTTCAATATCACCCGCCTAATGCATCGAAATCGGGCGCACTGGCACAACGTTAAGATGACCCATCTGCTAATTAGATTACTTTTACTAAACAACACTAACTATTCATGGACATATCAATCTTATTCATCGCCGACTTGCTCGGCGTATTTGTCTTCGCCTTGAGCGGTGCCCTCGCCGCTGCTCGAAAGCGAATGGACATTTTTGGGTATATCGTGCTTGCAGTGCTGCCCGCCGTTGGCGGAGGTACCGTACGCGACCTAATACTCAATACATCGGTGTTTTGGGTTGAGCAATCGGTATATATTTTAGTTGCGGTGGCGGCGGCAGTGATCACGTTTTTAGTCTCGATACGTGTTGGCCAACGCTACACAGTACTTGAGTGGGCTGATGCGATTGGTTTATCGCTGTTTTGCGTTCTAGGCGCTTCAAAAGCGTTAGCTCTGACTGGCGACCCAGTATTGGCCGTGACCTTAGGCGTGGTAACCGCGGTGGTCGGGGGCATTCTGAGAGATGTGGTGTGTAACGAAATACCGCTAATACTCAAGCGAGAAATTTACGCCACCGCGGCAATGATTGGTGCTGCCGGATATTGCATTGGTGTTGCGCTCGGTGCTGGTGAAGAATTGTCGCTGCTGTTGGGAGGGGTTTGCGCTTTCATCGTGCGTTCAATGGCGCTAATTTATGGTTGGTCGCTGCCAATTAGTGAACGTAATGCCGAGTCATAGCAACAAAACTAGCAACAAAACTAGCAACAAAACTAGCAACAACTGAATTCAACGCTGAAATCAGAACAAAAGCCAAAGCTATGACCAAAATTTACCTAAGCCCGTTACTAGTGCACCCAATGCAAGTGTCCATAGAGTACACGCCAATAAATCGTAAAGAGAATATTTTAATGCCGGCATACCACTAGCGCCAGTTAGCAGTGGTACAAAGCTCCTAATCGGAGTCATGAAGCGACCGAAGAGAATGGCCCAACCACCATATTTAACAATACTTGCTTCCGCCTTTTTAAGAAGATTACTTCGCTTAGTAGCGTATTGAGTCTGATGAAAGCGACGCCCTGTCAGGCGACCCAGGTAAAAACCGCAATGGTCGCTGAGTATTGCCCCGCCAAAGGCCAGCGGCAAGATTTGCTGAAGCGTGGCTATTTGCTCGGTGTACAAGATTGTACAAACCGTGAGTAATATAAACCCAGAGATAAAAAAGCCGACGCCAATAAAAGCTTCGAGAAAGGCGATTACTGGTACCGCAAAAAGTGCATATTGATGCTGATGCAACCAGGGAGTGATGTATTGTTCGATGATGATGACCTTGTTACTTTCCGCTTATGAATAGTATCAGCTTGAAAGTGAAGCGCCCGCGACACTCTCAAACTGAACCAAGGTTTGCTATAAACCTAATGTTATAAACCTAATGTTATAAGCCTAAAACACTACGCCCCTGATTATAGACGATATCAACCGGAATATTCGCCGCGCCTAAACGGTCTAGGTCGGCTTGAAGTTGCTCGCTTACGTTGCCTTGTTCGCTAACAAACAAACTTACTGCCTCATAATCGCCGTTGCCTTGCAACACTAGCAAGTCTCGACTTAGACCTTTAACCGCTTGCTCAAATTCCGCTAGGTTAACTCGGTAGGTGCCGGTTTCTGCATCGCGACTAAACGCACCTGCTTGGCTAAAGTAATTAAACCGAATCATGTTTGCGCGGCCGTGAGCACTGCTTGCGCCAAACCGGACTGAGCGAAAAATACCGGCTAAAAACGTAACGTAGTTATCCATCAGCTCGCCTTCTCCGATCTCACCTTTTTCACGCATTTTCTGAATCATATACAAGCCTAAAATATCAGCCTTACCCTCTTCTAATGCCGATGAGTGCTCCTTGAGTGCTTGTCTAACAGTACCGCTTCCATCCAATGTGTTTTTGATACCCAGCCCGTGCGCCACTTCGTGAAACATGGTGTTAGCAAAGAAGGCATCGAAGGTAATATACTTACGCTGATCTTCAGCGATTAGTTGACCGGAGATCGGCTGTAAAATTTTGTCGAACTTAGCGCGCATTGCATTCTTAATTTGTAAGCGCCGAGTACCCTTGGCTAATTGCACAACCTCATCATTCGGTAGGTTGATGGCAATTGTCTTGGCACCAGAATTACAATCACCTGCGCAATAGGCCATATCGTAGGCGTTTAGATCGGCGTCAGAGCCAGGCACCTCGGCTTTATATTCTTTATCCACTGGCAAACCTTGTTGCAATTCAGGCATATACTTTACAAAACGAGACAGCCGGTCGCTCCAGACTCGGTCTTTAACCAAAACAAACGTTTCAAACGCAGCACGGTAGCCGTAAAGCGCATCTTGATAGGTTTCGATCGGGCCAATAACAACTTCGACCGGATTATTTTTCATGCTCATCCAAGCCATATCTGAGGCCTGATAATCATCCGTCTTAAGCGCCTTAGCGCGCAGTCTTAGGTAATCGGCAAACTCCTTGTCGTCTGCCAGCTCAGCGGCTTGAATCAATAACGACGATATCTGCTCAATCTGGCCAGCATACTCTTGGCTGTATTTTGACAAGCTCAGCCCGCCATCGGCATTTCTCTTTACGATTGAATATTGCCCATCTTTACCGCTTTGTTGCCAAGCCTCGAATTCGTCCTTGGTCATATCCTCAGGATAAAAACGTGCGCCTCTTGGACGATCGCCATAGCCATTTAAAAACGCTTTATCGGCGTCTAAGCGGTCCCAAGGGCCGTAATTATAATCGGCAAAACGTTTCGCCTTAGGATCTTTAATATTGTCTAGCAAGGCGGCTTTATCACCCCAGACTTGTTGCCAAAAGATGTCGTCGGTAATCTTGCCGGCATCGATTAATAAGCCGACCATTTTTTTCTGATTGTCGCTCAAGCCGTCAAGGCTGGCATTAAGCTCTACTTCGGCATAAATATCAAAACGAGACGCGTTCGATACTTCAGGAACAGCTATTGTTGGTTCTTCAGCTTTAGCTACTGTTTCTACGACCTTGCTCTCGGTCTTTGAGCTGTCGTTAGCTTGATCGCACGCACTTAGCGCGATCACTGAGAGTAGTAGGAAGACAAATGATAGATTTTTCATGATTAAAAATTGTTGTGCCTTAGATAATGTAACTATAAACCTCACTGTAACAAAGTAAAATACAATTACCACTTTATAGAATTCAACCGTGATACCTGAGGCTTTATGAGGCAAGAAAAACCGTACCCAATTGGCACCCAAAATCAACCCTGGGGTGATGCAGAACGGGATCAATGGCTGCAACAGCAAACTATTAAACGCTCTTATGCGCAAGAAGTATTAGATCGCCTATCGCGGCTAAATGAAACGCTTGATATTGAACAGTATGGTGCCTTAAGCGTTGATCCAGAACGCTACCCGTTGTTGGCCATTAAGAGCCGAGAGCAAAACAACAAAAAGCCGACCGCATTGATTACCGGTGGTGTGCATGGCTATGAAACCAGCGGGGTGCAAGGCGCGATTCGATTTATTGAAACCCAGATGGCCAACTATGCCGCTAGCTTTAATATCATTGTTGCACCGTGTATTAGCCCTTGGGCGTATGAAACAATTAATCGATGGAATCCTAAAGCCATTGATCCCAACCGTTCATTTACGGCTGATAGCAAAGCTGAAGAATCAGCCGCATTAGTAAACTACATTGCCGCAATCAAGAGCAAAATTGATGTCCATATTGATTTGCATGAAACCACCGATACCGATAACAGCGAATTCAGACCGGCTCTGGCCGCTCGCGACAATGTGTTTCATGCCTTTTGGGAAATACCAGATGGCTTCTACTTGGTAGGCGACACTGAAAATCAATGTTACGACTTTCAAGCTCACATCATCCAAGCTGTGAGTAAGATAACCCACATCGCACCCGCCGATGTGCAAGGCCGCCTAATCGGCGAGTTAACCACTCAAACAGGGGTAATCAATTATCCGACCAAACGCCTAGGCTTGTGCACCGGGTTCAGCGATGCAACTTATAACACCACTACCGAAGTCTACCCTGATAGCCCGAAGGTCGATGATGAAAATTGTATTTTGGCTCAAGTGGAGGCAATTTGCAGCGGCTTGGATTTTGTTAAAGCACAACTTAGTGGGTAGAATAAACAGCACAAAAGATGAGGATTTAGCGGCTTGAAACTACTGCCTGTTTTTTAATCAACATGAAGAAATTGAGGCCGTTAATGGGTTGGGTAAATGTATACACAAAGTTATCCACAGCTTTTGTGGAAAAGTAAAATAGACGCTTGTATAGCTTAGCTAATTCGCAGCTTGAGTACTCTCTTTGGTACTCTCTTTTGTGCTAAGCAGTCAATACTGGACAAGTAGTTTGGAACACGATAATACACCTCAGTAATCAGTTAATTAATACTTAGAAAGATTAGTTTCTATTTCACTAGGATCATCAAAAGTTTGCCATAGTGATCTTGGAAGCCCGTTAAATACGGTCTCATAGAACTCGTCTAATCGCGTATCGCCATTAACGTTTCGAATGTATATCTTAGCAATTTTCTCGGGATGATCATTGGCAATTTGGGCATAGACCTGGGCATCTTTCTCACCGCTGTCACCTAGTAACACATACTTCCGATCAGGGTAATAGCGCAAAATGGCTTCAATCGCCTGAGGCTTTGTCTTAGTCGCACTCTTAAACAGATTAAAAAACGTCGGATCTTTGAACCGAATCATTTTCAGCGACAGTGTCGCCTCGGGAAACTGATGCTGGGCTAGGAATTCCTCAAGCGGCTCGTAGAGTTGCCAAGGTGATGAAGAAACATAGTGAAATTTGGCACCTTGCTTCTGCCACCGGCGATACAACTCGGGCATTCCCACCACCGGCTTAAAATCTTGATAGAAGCTACTGTCAAATAATTTCTTATGGTCAGTTACGTAACTAAGCTTAACCGTGTCATCAATATCACTGATGATTGAAACCCCATCACTGTCAATTAATAGGCTTTTTCCTGAATACTCTCGGTCATCGCTTGGGCGTAACACCAATTTAAACGATATTTGTTTGTCGTCGGTATCGCCGATTTTATCAAAGTGCTTATCAATCTCGTATGCCGG
>JAFMHC010000092.1 GCA_017854775.1 Gammaproteobacteria bacterium
GGCTAGCGAGGCGGCAGCGCAATAGGCAACTAAATTTTCAAAATGAGTCCGCGCCGATAGAATAATGCGGCAACTAGCCAAAACAACAAAACATGCGCAAGCGCGAAGACCAGCGAAGCAAGCTCGGGCGACATGATTGGCAATAGTAATCGCCACAAAAAAGTGTAGAGAGACTCTGAATTTGACGCGCCAAACGCATCAATTTTGATTGCCATGAAAGCTGTTGCCATCAACCATGATAGGCAATAAATCAGTAGTGGGTTTGTGCCGTAAATTCTCAACCCTTGTGAAACCAGTCTAATTTTCTTTATGTCGGACAAATATAGGCACGCGGCGAGAGTAAGTATCGCAAAGCCGCCACAAGAGAAGACAAAAGAAACACTCCAAAGGTTCTTATTTATCGGCATAAGCCACGAGCTCAGATAGCCAATCACAAGCAAGCCAAAACCAGCAATCATCAATTGCCGTAGCGCCACATAAGAGCTGGACGCAAACCTGAATCGGCGCGCTGCTTCAAACCCCATTAATAGAGTAACCGTTGCCGGAGCGGTGCTGATCAGACCTTCGGGGTCAAAAGCAACGCCGTGCATTTTCCACATATGGGCTTGGCCTAAAATAGCGCGATCAATCGAACCAACAATATTGTTTTCGAAGGCAAATGGAGATTGCCCACCGAACACTATAAATAATAAAAAATAGGCGGTAAGCGTTACCCCACTGACCCAGTAAACGGTGCTTATTCGGCACCACAAAAGCAACATTGCCGCCAAGAAGTAGCAAATCGAAATCCTTTGCAGTACCCCCATAATGCGTATCGAATCAAGATCGAGTAGCACCGAATTATAAACATTCAAGCCAAGACCGATGGCAAACATAATGGCTGAACGCTTAACGACCTTGCTTGCCGCTGCACGGCTCAATACAAAGCCGGTGGGGCTATATGCAAAAAAAATTGAAGCGCCAACAATAAAGAGAAAACAAGGAAATACAATATCGGTTGGAGTTAGTCCATGCCAATTCGAATGTAATAGCGGCCGATAAACATGGCCCCAATCGCCCGGTGTATTGACTAAAATCATTAACGCAATTGCCAAACCTCGAAACATGTCGAGCGCGATAAAACGAGACGGCGGTGAATTCATGATTTAAGCCTACCCTAGTTATTGACAACGTTGTCATTGATGAATATCATAGCATAAGATAACGTAAAACGTGGTTTTACGACGACACGATTATTACTGAGTATGACCTTGAATAAAGCGACAAAAACCGACACACACACACCTGACCTGTTTATCGGAATAGACGGCGGCGGCAGCTCATGCCGAGCTAAATTATTGTCGTCTGACGGGGCGATCACCGGCTGTGGCTTTTCCGGAAGAGCCAATCCGGTGCACGGCGTAGCGAAAACAATCGAGTCAATAATAGACTGTTCGCAGAAAGCGATTAAGGATGCCGGGCTTGAACAGAGTGCAATACGCAACATCACTGCAGGCATTGGTCTAGCAGGAGTCAACCTTCCGTCGTTGTACGAAAAAATAAATCATTGGCAACATCCGTTTAAACGCATGTTTCTAACCACAGATCTCCACATAGCCTGCCTTGGAGCTCATGCTAAGCAAGATGGCTCGGTTATCATCGCGGGCACCGGTTCATGTGGAATTTCAATTGTCGGATCAAAAATATTTTCTTACGGCGCGCATGGTTTCCCCTGGGGCGATCAATGCAGCGGAGCTTGGCTTGGCTTGCAGGCGATATCAGTTTCGTTGCTCGCCTATGATGACTTAGGCCCGCAAACATCCCTCTGCGACAGAGTGTGTGACGCGCTCGATACCAATCCGCGAGAAATAGCTGATAAAATGTCTAACCAACCGTCGAAAGAATTTGCCAAGTTGGCTAGGCTAGTCTTCGAAGAAGCTAAGAATGGCGATGCTGTTGCAATTAGCGTTTTAGAAGATGGGGTTGGCTACCTAAATAAAATGGCACGTAAAATCATGGCCACTTCGCCAGGGCGACTAAGCCTCATCGGTGGCTTGAGATCTGAATTGCGTCCATGGTTAGCCAGCGATGTTCAAGACTACCTTGTCGACCCAATTGAATCACCTGAAGATGGCGCTATTTACTTCGCAAAGTCGAAGGCTGGCCAGAAAACGAGCGTAGTTCAAATACAAACCTAGTACAAAACCTGCATCAGCAATGCCAGCAAGGCTAACTTAGTTGACTATTATGACTCCCCAAGGCCCAATACAAACGCTGGGATTGATCCCATTACCCGCCAACTGCACTATGTTGTCGCACGGTAATTGTGACCTTTCAACATTAGACACGGTTGAAATTAACGACCCACGCTTGCTAGACATCGCTAGGTATCTGCTTGACGAATTAGTTAAAAAAAGCATAGATGCGGCAAAAACCATTTTGCCGTCTCAAATCGGTTCTACCACGGCTCTAGCACAAGAAAATGCCTCAATCACGCTCGCACTGAGCGACAACGCTCTACACTCCAGTGTTTTAACTGACGATACTTTAAATAACGAAGTTTTAAACGAGCCAGATTACACACTGATTGTTCATCCAAGCAACATCACTATCATTGCGGCAAAAGAAAGCGGCCTATTTTACGGCATCCAAACACTATTGCAGCTTCTCTCCAATGGGGATACGTCGGTTCCGACATTACGTATTGACGACAAAGCTAGATGTGATTATCGAGGCCTTCACCTCGACGTAAGCCGTCACTTTAGATCGGTCAAAGATATTAAACATCTTATCGATCTAATGGCCATGCATAAGATGAATTTTTTCCATTGGCACTTGGTTGATGATCAAGGCTGGCGGATAGAAATTGACAAGTATCCTCGACTGACCGAGGTTGCCAGCAAACGCCCATCTACGGTGATCGGCCATACTCTAGACAAGGATGCGACAACTGATCTTCAAGTTCATTCAGGATTCTATACCCAGCAAGATATCCTAGGCATTGTCGCTTACGCACAGCAACGTCATATAACCATCATCCCTGAAATTGACTTGCCGGGCCATAGTTCAGCTTTACTCGCCGCCTACCCTGAGTATGGCTGCGCGAATCAATCAGACACTCCATCAGTAAAAACTCATTTTGGTATCTTCAAGCATGTTTTATGCAACCGAGCGAGTAGCTTCACTTTTCTAAAAGATCTTTTGTCTGAAGTAGCTCAGTTATTCCCGTCTGAATACATACATATCGGTGGCGATGAAGTAAAAAAAGATCATTGGCGGCAATGCCCCGATTGTCAGTCTGTGATTGAACAACAATCGTTAAATAATACAGCCGAACTACACGGTTATTTCATCGATCAGGTAGTCGAAATCCTTGCCTCACTTGGCAAAAAGGCAATTTGTTGGGATGATGTTTTGGAGAGCCAAAACTTGAACCCTAACGTTACCATCATGTCTTGGCTTGGTGAAAGCAAAGCTGACGATGCGCTAAGTCGTGGCCATCAGCTGATCAAGACACCAACTAATTTGTACTTCGATTTTCATCAGTCACTGTCTATCGATGAGCCCTTTGCTATTCATGGCCATGCACCATTAAGAAATGTCTATAATTATGACCCTCTGCAGCACAATAGTAAGATTTTAGGTGCGCAAGCGAATGTCTGGACAGAGTACATCCAAACGCTAGGTCAGCTTGAATATGCAATTCTACCGAGAATGACCGCCTTAGCTGAAATAGTGTGGACTCCGCTCGAACTGCAAAACTGGGACGACTTTAAAGCACGACTAATGGTTCAATATAAACGCTTTGACGATCTCGGTGTAACCGCGTCTAGAGCGATCTACGTTCCCGAGTTTCGTGTGCAACAAAATAATGGCGGGTCTTTTGATGTGACAATACTGAGTGAGTTTTCAGATATGGATATTCACTACACGCTCGACGGCACGCGACCGAGCCGCGCTTCGTTGCGGTACCAGTCAAGCTTAATTGTTGATGGCCCTGCTGATAGCCCTACGGTGATAAGCGCATGTTGTGTAGATAAAGATAGCGGCGAGCATTACGGCGTAAACAGAATCACGGTATTTCCACATAAGGCCTTAAATTGCCGAGTTAAGGTTATCGATTCAAGCAGTAACGACAAGACCGATTACGACCTAGCATTGCTCACTAATGGTCTTGCTCAGCAAGGTCAACGGTTTCAACATGCAAATTGGGTCGCATTTGAGAATAAGCCTGAATTCGAACTTGAGTTAGATCTAGGCAAGCCAAACGAAATATCAACGCTTAGCCTAGGCTTTGATGGTGCCTTGGGTCGAGAACTGTATTTTCCCGAGTCAGTAGAGATAAGGATCTCGCTTGATGGCAAAACGTGGCGCCCCAAAGTCAAGTTGTCTGACGATACAATTAAAGGGCGCTTAAGCGCTAAGCTAGTGAATAGCTCCGAGGTTAACTCTGAAAAAGTGCTAGCGCGCTACCTACGAATAAAAATCAACAACCCTGATCAAATTTACTCTCACGAAGACGAGACGATGGTAACTACTCCGCTCTATATCGACGAAATTGTAGTCACCTGATTAAAAGGCAAAATAATAATGACAAAACTTACCGTACTCTCGAATTTAGACTGGGCCATTGTAGGGTTAGTTCTGGCAATGACATTCGCCGTTAGTCTGCTTATTAAGGACAAAGAAGGTAGCGGCGGCGTAGAAGAGTTTTTTACCGCCAACCGTAATGCAAAATGGTGGTTAATAGGCACCTCTATTGCGGCAACCACCTTTGCCTCAGACACGCCGCTGCTTATTACTGGCTGGATTGCCAAATACGGTATTGCCGGCAACTGGTTTTGGTGGGGAGGCGCAGTCGGCATCGTCGCTATTACGGTTTTCTTCGCTCGAGTTTGGCGCTCAACTGGTGTAGTCACGGATGCTGAAATTGCCGAACTACGCTATGGCGGTAAACCTGCGATGGTATTGCGCAGTAGCAAAGCATTTGTATTTTCGGTTGTGGTTAATTGCATAATACTTGGCTGGGTGCTCGCCGGGATGTCGAAAATAGCTGAACCATTTATGGATTGGCAGTACTTACTTGGCGCAAATATCTATCACGCGATAGACGCGGCCTACCCGGCATCACTTATATTCAATGACCTAAATACCAGCCTGACTATTTTCACTCTGGTAACAATAACCCTACTCTATTCAGCTTTAGGGGGTCTACGGGCAATTCTTATTACTGACGTAGTTTGGTTTGTTCTGGCAATGTCGATGGCAATTGTTTTGAGCTATTTCGCGGTGAGTAGTATTGGCGGCTTAGAGGGCATGTGGGCAGCCTTGGAAGAAACCTACCCCAAAAATATGACCGCAACCGATTTAGACGGTGTGGCATTTCTCAATCACGAACAAATAAGTTCCTTTATTCCATCGTTCTCAGATGATTTAGCGGGAGGCTTAGGCATTCCATTCAGTGCCTTTATTCTTACCCTAACCTTTATGTGGTGGACTAACGGAAATGTTGATGGCGCAGGCTTTTTCGCGCAACGGCTTTACAGCGCGAAAGACAGCGGCGAAGCTGAAAAAGGAGCAATGTGGTACGGCTTAGCACATTTTGTTTTTCGGTCATGGCCTTGGGTAATTGCCGGCGTTGCGGCATTGGTAATCTATCCAAGAGCGGCGGTAAATGACGTTGCCGCGGAGTTCAATGCATGTTTAAAAGACTCGACTGTTTGCACCGTTGCCATGACCAACTGTATGCAAGATCGCTACAACTGCGACGTTAAAGAATACGGCCTATTGTATAAAACCGAAATCATAAAAGACGGTGCCGAACCGGTTATTGAATTCAGAGAAGACCGTGAGCGTAGCTACCCAGCAATGATCAAAGACGTTCTGCCTAAGGGCCTACTCGGACTCGCATTGGTTGCCTTAATGGGTGCTTTCATGTCAACCGTATCAACCCATATTAATTGGGGGGCATCGTACATCGCTAATGATTTTTACTTGCGCTTTCTCAACCCATCAGCCTCAAATAAAAATTTAATTTTAGTCAGTAGGCTAGCCACACTCGGCATTACCTTGGTGGCCATTGTGGTGGCCACATTCATAAACAGTATCGGCGAGATGTGGAATCTTTACTTGGGCATGATGGCCGGTCTAGGTTTGCCACACCTAATGCGTTGGTTTTGGTGGCGAGCAAACGCCTGGACAGAAATTGCGGGCATGGTTACCGGCCTCTTATTGGCACTAAGTAACTATCTACTGTCGTTTAACAACATGTTGCCGGAAGGCCAAATATCAATTTTTCCGACCAGCATTGCTAGCCACCCAATACACGTGATCTGCTGGATCTCTATTTGCTCAGCACTGGCGTCAATTGTTGCAACCTACTTAACCCCAGCGGTAGACGATGACACTCTGAGAGAATTTGTTAAAAAGGTTAAGCCTATTGGCTTTTGGAAGGACCTAAATCAAGGTTACTCGGCCCCTCGCAGCTTTGCTGAATCAATGCTGTACTTTATCTTGGGAAGCATTGGTATCTACGCCGGTATGTTTGGCATCGGGTACTTATTGCGACTGGAATACCTAACCGGAATTGGCTTCATTATTCTATTCATAAGCACGATGGGCTTTGTGATCAGAGGCATGAATAAAATTAGTGTGAAAAAGGCTTAACCTCAAAAAGGCCCTGCTTGCCGATATCTGGTTTTGCCGCATCCAGCGTTTATCTGGCGACAATTAGTAAGCTTAGCTAGCAATACATTTAGCTAGCTAAGCGCTACTTTCTATTGTGCATCGAGCTTTCGTCGCTGGTCTTCAACGAAGGTATAAAATTCTTGATTAGCCAACTTACTCGCGGCTGCCCGATCAACCAATACTATGGCGTTGCGATGCATTTGCAATATCGACGCAGGGCAAGACGCTGAAATTGCCCCTTCTACCGTCGCTTGAATAGCATCAGCTTTGCTTTCCCCTGTTGCGATCAAAACGATTTGAGCTGAATCCATAATGGTGCCAATGCCCATAGTCAGGGATAAGCTAGGCTGGGTTTCATCCTCGCCGAAAAACCGAGCATTATCGTTAACCGTCGCTTGAGTCAAGGTCTTAACCCGCGTGCGCGATGTTAACGACGACGACGGCTCATTGAAACCGATGTGCCCGTTGCGGCCGATTCCGAGTAATTGAATGTCGATTCCTCCGCTACTGGCAATTTTATCTTCATAAAGCCGACATGTTTCAGTCGGTTTTTTCGATGCACCATCTGGCACATGAGTCGAGCTGTTCGGGATATCAATATGATTAAATAACTTACTCTGCATAAAGAATCTATAGCTTTGCGGATGCTCGCTCGCAAGGCCAAGATACTCATCTAGATTGAATGTCGTAACACCAGCAAAAGAAACCCCTTGATCTAAATGAGCCGATATAAGGTGCTGATAAAGCGCTAGAGGGCTGGAGCCGGTGGCCAAGCCAAAAACCGAATTAGGCTTACGCGCTAGCTGTTGCAGAAAAATATCCCCACCGGTTTGTGCAACCTCGGTGGCGGTGTCTACGATGATTACTCTCATTTTATAAACTCTACAAATCGATTATTCACAGCATGGCCTCACCAGCCACCCATGTTTGCAATACCTTGAACTGCTCATTGAAGTGAACAATGTCGGCGCGATAGTTATTTTTTAGTAAGCCGAAGGCATCGTCTATGTTTAAAAATTCAGCTGGGTATAACGAGGCCATACGCAGACACTCAGACAACTCTATTCCAACGTCAAGATGGCTATTACGCACGGCCTCAATCATTGAGATTGCAGAGCCGGCCAGTCGACCTTCACTATTAATCAGGCAGCCATTTTGTTCGGTGATAGTGTTGCCGTAGAGCTCAAAAGAATTGCTCTGGGAGCCAACCGTTGCCATTGAATCAGTTACCAAACACAGCTTGCCTGTCGGTTTGGCGAGATGCGCCAAACGCACCATTTGAGGATCAACATGATGCCCATCAACAATGATTCCACACCAGCTATTTCGATCAACCAAGGCACTGCCGACAACCCCAGGCTCACGCCCGGTAGCTGGCCGCATCGCGTTGTACAAATGGGTAAAACCACGTAGCCCTTCGCGCAATGCTTGAGATATTTGTTCGCCACGCGCGTCAGTATGCCCAGCGCAGACAATGACCCCATGATCACATAGAGCTTTGATCTGCCCTGCTTTAAGAATTTCTGGTGCCAAGGTTACCAGCAATGTGAAATCGCTTAACGAGCTAAGCCAGGCAATGTCGTTTTCTGAAATGGCTGAGAGGTAAGCTTGATCATGCGTGCCTCGACGCTCTGAGGCAAAATACGGGCCTTCGAGGTGCAGACCTAGAACGCCTTTCTCACCACTTGAGATATAGTTACGAACGGCTGCAACCGCTTGCTCGCGCGTCTCCGCGGTGTCGCTGACAATGGTTGGTAGTAGCGATGTTGTGCCGCCCGTATGGTGACCTTTAACTATACGCTTGAGCCCTTCGACAGAAGTCTCATTATTGAATAGAACCCCACCACCACCATTTACTTGCCAGTCGACAAAGCCAGGAGCTAGCACACCGTTAGAATGGCGCTCTAGGGTGAAATCTGAGGGCACCGTCTCTAGCGAAGAGATACCCACCACCATTGCATCGTCAATGAGAACGGCGTGGTTTTGATAAAATTGATTACCATCAAAAATCTTAGGAGCACTGATTGCTTTCTTCATGAGTACGAATAATTACCGGCTTAAAATCGGATGACAACGTTGTCAATTATCAACGGAATAACCCTAAATGTAAAGTGAAAAGCCGGACATTGACAGCAATGGATCGATAAAAAGAGGTTCTTCAACACCTATACCGTAAGCCATACTAGCGCTAGTAACTGTCGTAGCTAACTACAGCAGCTGGTTTAGCGTGACCTCTTAACTCGTCATATCCGCCGATGATTCTCTAACAATCATCTCGGGCAAGTAACTGTGATCGTCATAACTATCGCTGTCATCATCACCCTCGAGCATACCAATTAACAATTCTGTTGCATGGCTGGCAATTTTATCATTAGGTTGCTTAGCGGTAGTCAGCGATGGCCATGTTTGCCGAGAAAAGGGGCTGTCCTCAAAACCAACTATCGATAGCTGCTCAGGAACTTGAACGTCGTTCATTCTAGCTGCAAATAGGGCACCGGCTGCAATTTCATCGTTGCAGGCAAATACCGCTGTCGGCGCCTCGTCAATATCCATAATCTGTTTTGCGCGCTCGACTCCAGATTCAAAGGTATAATGCCCATCGAGAATCAATTCATCTGCAACCGCAATATCATAATCACGAAGCGCTGCTTTATAACCTTCTAGCCGCTCACCACTGGAAAGATGCTCCGGGTCTCCGTTGAGAAAACATATTCGCTTATGATTGCGTTTTATAAGATGTTCAGTGATCTGATAGGCCGCCTTACGATCATCAATGAAAATCGTTCTCTGGACATCGTCGGGTGCCACTGAGCCAGAAACAATTCTCGAAAACGTGATGCCAGCATCATCAAGCTTCTTAATGATTTCGGGGTTTTCTGAGATCGGTGGCGTCAAAACCAGGCCGGCCACCATACTTCGCCGAGTAAGTGACAAAATCTCATCAAATACCAACGACGGATCTGAGACGTTTTCACATGGATGAACCACCAATTCATAACTGTTCTTGCGCGCAGCCGCGAGAATACCGTGCAACATGGTAATAACATAGTTGCTGTTTGGATTGTTATAGATAAAGCCGATTGTGGCTGACTTTCCTCTTAAACGCCTAGCCGATAGGTTGGGGTGATAGTTGAGTTTCTCGATCGCCGTTTGCACTTTTTCGCGCATTTCCGACTTCACGCCCACTTCTCCGTTAACCACCCGTGAAACAGTCTTAAACGAGACGCCAGCTAACTCGGCTACATCTTTTATCGTAACTTTCATTTTAAATCTAGGTCCGCCATCATTAGTACGTTAACAATTCCCCCAACCAATCTTAGTTGTACAAATTTAGTTATACAAATTTAGTTATACAAATTTAGTTATACAAATTTAGTTATACAAATTTCTAGTTGTACACTTTAAGCCGCAAGTAAGCCTAAATAGTTGATTAGCCAATGATATCAAAGCTACCTCGACACCCATAGCAACTATGATAATAACTTAAGCAGACCTCGGAGTTTGGAAAACCTTTTCCGTAACCATAGTTTAGTTAACGTTCTCGCTATCGAATCTTGTTAGTCTGAACGCGTTAAAATAGCTAAACAACAATCTCGAAACGCCTCCAAAAATGGCTTATTATATGGCTATAGGCTTACTTGTTCATGAGTTAGCGGAGCAAATTACTAACCTATTTTCGCTAATAATTTCTATTTTTTTAAATGCGGCTTTTACAACTGCTTACTCAACAACTTGCACAACTGCTTAGACAATGAATTTACCTAAAAAGATGGAAGATTATTCGCGAGATGAGTTAATAAATATAATTAATGCCAATGAAGCTATTGTCGCTAAAAACTCGCGTGATATCAGCGCTATAAAGCTCCTTACTCAAGCACACTTACGATTAGCCAATTTTCAAGCGGCCGCGCAAACACTATCAAATCTTCTCAAAATTGATGCGACTCAAATCTGGGCATACCACGAGTTAGCAAACATCTTGCAACGCTTTGCAAAACCTGAGGAAGCCAAGGATATGATTCGACAGGCGCTGTTAGTCGATTCTAAAAATGCACAATCTCATACCCTCTTCGGAACGCTTCTGGCCGAAGAAAATAACCTTATCGCCGGAGAATGGCATTTTCGTCGTGCACTTGAGTTATCACCTGATAACCCAAAGATTCAATCGAAACTTGCGCTTAGCTTAGTGCAACAGGGCAAGACCGACGAGGCTTATACTCTGTATCAACGTGCGTCTGAATTGGCACCGAACGATTTCGAAATAATTGCGCACTGGTCTAAGCTCTGCGAAGTCACTGGCAATCTAAAACAGGCCGACACCTTACTTAAGAAGGCCTCGAAAATTGCTTCGCCCACGGCTGTCGACCTACTGCGTTCTAGCTACCTAGCCCGCATAGGCCAGCACCAGCAGGCTATCGATATAATTAGTATTTCGAAAAACCCCAGCGGCGATGCTTTACTTGAGCGAGGGCGAGCTTATGACCGGCTAGGTCAATATGACAATGCTTGGCAAGACTTTGTTAGTGGTAAAAATAAAATACTCCATGAAGCGCCCGGCCTCGAATATCAAACATCAGCAATAGAAAAATTCTTTACTGAATTAACCTCCTTTTTCTCGGCCGATATGCTCCACCAGCTACCGAGAGCCAGTGTTCGAGGGGCGTGCCCGCAGCCAATATTCATTCTTGGTAGCCCACGCTCGGGCACAACGCTAACAGAGAGAGCCTTAAGCGCCCACTCGGAAATTGTTGCTGGCGGCGAATTAACCTTTATTGCTGAACTGCGCGAATTAACAAATAAAATACTACCTACTCCAACCTTCCCAAAAAACCTAGCCTATAGTTGCACCGCTGACTTTCGACAGTTAGCCACGCTGTTTCGTGATCACTATTTGGCCCGCGCTGAGTCGGCCGGATTACTAAATTCGAAGGCCAAGTATTTTACCGATAAGATGCCTTTCAATGAAATTTATCTGCCGATAATAAAAATGGCGTTTCCAGAATCACCGATTATCCAACTGACACGGAACCCCTTGGATATCAGCGTATCGATGATATCGCATCGTATCAACCATGGTTTTCATTGCGCATACCGAGTCGAAAATATTTTCCATCACCTCAACGCAGTGCATAACTTGACTAGACACTATAGTGCCGTTATGAGCGGCGTTATGGATAGCAATATTCTGCCGCTAAAATATGAAAATTTTGTAGATCAGCAAGAGCAAGAAACTCGAAATATGATTAACCACATAGGCTTACCTTTTGAGGCAGCCTGTCTGAGCTTTCACTCTAATAAGTCTTACACACCCACACCCAGTTACATACAGGTTCAAAGCAAAGTAACCGATTCGGCGATTGAGCGTTATAAAAATTACCGTACTCACCTGCAAACCTATCAAACTGAATTTGCCACGCTTATATCTGCTCAAGGATATTAGTTATTAATACGAGTCTAGCTTCTGCTGTATTTTTAAGCGCTGGAAAGAGCAAACAAACTGACTTGTTGGCGAGTTCTGCGCCAAACGAACAAAGTAGCATCTAAACTTTATAGGCAAAAAAAGCCCTGCTTAACGCAGGGCTTTTTATCGTTCGATTAGAGAGTATCAACTACCCTCTGCTGTCACCAAACTAGAATGCCCAGCGAATTCCAGCGTAGATAACACGACCGTTTCGATAAGTCGCACGATGTTGAGTTTCATTCGAGCCGAATTGACGAATTGTCTCATCAGTAAGATTCACTCCTTCAAGTGTAGCGGTAATATTATCGGTAATATTATAGGCAAGAGACGCTTCTAAAAAGCCAACAGCTTCTTGACTCAGCGGTGTAGACCGGTCAATCGTTATGAAGAAATCAGACCGATAGTTATAGGCCAACTTTGCCGAAAATCGCTCATTTTCAAAGTACACAGAACCGTTAAACGAGTTCTCAGAAGTACCTGGTAGTGGTAAACCTGTTTCGTCGTCTTCAGAATCAACATAGGTGTAGTTAGCTTGAAAACCAAAGCCGTTTGCCAGAGGCACTACAGCAGCAAGCTCTACCCCAAAAATGCTTCCACCTTGACCATTTGCTCTTTGATTAATTGAAAATGGGCAATCAAACAAATTTGCCGAACCCGCTGGAGTACAGGCCGCATTTGGAGAGGTTTGCGACGACAGCTGTAGCGTTTGATTAGACAATCGGTTAGTCACAAAAGACGTCACATCTTTATAAAAAACAGCGGCCGCTAATGTTGAATCCTCAGTAGGATAATACTCAAGCGTCGCATCAATCTGGTTAGCTTCAAACGGGTCAATCTCAGGGTTACCACTGGTACCACTGAGCGCCCCTGGGTTTAATGACGAACGCGGAGTTATATCAGTAAAATCGGGTCTGGTTATCACCTTCGCGGCCGAAAACCTTGCCAGAGTATTGTCGTTAATCGAGTAAGTTAAATTTAGACTTGGCAATACATCGGTATAAGAACTGTCGACCGAAAGTGGGTCAAATGCGCCGAACAAGTTAGCCACAGAACCGGTAGGGCTTAGTCTAGCACCCTGTGACGTTGTGTCGGTAGTGACAACACGTAAACCAACATTACCGCGCCAATTATCGGTTTCAATATTGGCCATAACATAACCACCAAATACATCTTCTTCAACTTTTAACTGTTGCTGAGGGTACGGAATACGGCCATTACCGGCGGCGGTCGCTGAGGCAAGATTATCGAATAGGAAATCTCGAGTGCGCGCTTCATCAATAGTGAAGTATGAGGTTATGCCAGAGTTAGAAATACCGTTCAGAAAATCACCCGGAGTTGTCGAACCCGTTGCAAAAGCACTGGTTGGCGAAGAATTGATAGGTACGAAAAACCCACCGTAAGTTGTTGCATTGAAGCGTAACTCGCGTTCATGCGCGGTGTATTTCAGGCCAAAATCCACTGATTTGAAAATACCGTCGTTAGCTAGATCAAAGCTGAAGTCGACATAGACATAATCTTCTGCATCATCGTTAAGGACTTCATGCAATGACGCGAAAATAGGTCTTAAACTATTTAAATCATTCGGGTTAACATTATTGTAGTTAACCACTGGAGTTCCACCACGAAGGTCGAAATCAAATGATGCTGGGGCGCCAAATTCAACAAATGGTTGGTTATTGGTATTGCCGATTGCATCGGTGGTTCCGATACGGAAGCTACCTGAGAGGTTATCAGTAAAGAGCACGTCTACATCAAGATCAAGGTTGGTTGTCTCGGCAACCGCATCCCGTTGAATAACGTCATATACCGCACCAAAATCTTCGGTGCCGTTATTACGTGAGGCGATAGTACCTGCAACAACAGTTCCGTCTTGAACAACGGCATTGCTTAGCGTACCGCCATTACCAATAGCTCGAACGCCCCAGGCAATGAAATTTGCGTTAGTATTCTGAGCTTCAAATTCAGAGTACAAGCCGTTTAAATTAACTTCAACGCGGTCATTCGGCGCCCACTGCAAGGCAATGTTGCCGGTTGTGCGAATTCTCTCTTGAGTAAATAAGGCAGCACCAATCAACGACGGTATTTGCGCGCTACCTGCGGCAGCGGCATTTTCAAAATAACCTAATGTTTCAACGCCATCGCGTCGAATATTTCTTTCTTGGCGTGTACCTGAAACAAGAACACCAAAGGTACTATCGTCGTTTTTCCAGCTGTACAAACCAGAGACGTTGGGATCTGTTTCATCGGATAAATCTGAATAAGCATATTGCACAGAAAGTGCACCACTACCCGACTCTTGATCAAACGGCTTGCGAGTTATTACGTCAACAAGCCCGCCGACACCACCTTCTTCAATATTAGCTTGGGGGCTTTTATAAACTTTCACCTGTTTGACTATATCCGAAGGCAAAATCAGGTAATTGAAACTACGAGTTGCATTAAGTTGGTCTAAAATAAACCAGTCAGCGGTTGCTAAAGAGTGGCCGTTAAGCTGCGTACGCGTTAGGTTCGGCGATGTCCCCCGAATACTGACTCGTTCACCCTCACCGAAATCACGGCTAATTGTAACGCCAGGTACACGCTGAATTGCTTCAGCTAAGTTCTTATCTGGGAACTTACCAATGTCTTCTGCGGTAATGACATCAACGATAGCATCTGAGCTACGCTTAGTATTTAACGAGCTAGCCAAACTGCCTCGTATGCCAGTCACTACAACTTCTTCGAGCGTTGTGCTTTCAACCGCGTTTGCATTTTGTGCAAAGGCAATATTTGTCGGCGCCAACATAGCCAAAGCGCCAAGAGCGCCATAAAACGCAGGGTTACTAATTCTTTTCAACTTGCCGATATATGGCTTTTCATTTATTTTTTTTGTCATTCTCGTCTCCTACCCGGGGGTATTTTTTCGCTAACTCGTGTTCCATAGCTTTTTGATTATCAGCTAAACAAATGTAATAACTCTCGTCTAACACGGACAAAATACAAATTAATGACAACGTTGTCAATTGAAGTATTTAAAAAATGCATGTTTTTTTGTCAACGTTGTCATTTTATCATTAAATTTATTGTCAAATGTACAGCATCTACCTCAGAGCAATGAACTTTCGCGACCATAATTAAGCGTTAAAGCAGCCTATTTTAGTAATTTAAACACCCGAGACTCTGTATAGAATAGCCCGAGAATCTGGATAGAAAACTATTGGTCTCCTGCAAACGGGTGGCAAGAGCGTCGCGGTTGTTAAAACAGTTCATGCCAGTATTGGCTATGCCCTATTACTTCAAACCCTTATTGCTTGACACAAGCCATTAGGTATTAGATCGAATAGGCTTTTTTTCCATGAAGATACCTGAGGAATTCCTTTAAGGGGCGAAGGCTTAAGGGTATCGATGGTTTAAATGTTAACGAAGAAAAACCATCGGTAATTACTATATAAATGCTCAGAGCGACTCCTCTCGGAGCGACTCCTTAGAAGAGCCGCTCTGAGCTATCTCGCTTAACTAACCCGCCTACGGGTTGCTATTCAAATACGCGCGATGCGGTGCCGAAAATACGCGATTATTGAATTTATCCCAGTTCACCGACCATGTCATCAGGCCTCGAAAGTCATCTCTGACCTGCGCTGGGCGGTAACTACCACAACGCTGTAACTTAATCAGGCAATCCAGTGCTTGGTGCACTACCGCTGGGCTTGTTTGACCGGAGCCCGCCGCACCGCTCCCTGCTGGTAGGCCAATTGCAAGCTGATCGCTGCGCAGACCCGGAAAACGGTTATTTGGATCTCGTCCAGCGTCGAAGCCAGTGATCATCATGTCAGATAACGCCACATGGAAATCAAGTGTCGCGGGTAAATAAGTGACATCGTTAGCCGCGGTGATCGAACCGGTATTATAGTGTTGCACATGCAAGACAGTTAGATCGTTTCTGAGCGCGTGGATCAAGGGTAAATACGCGCCCCATATACCGCCAAACGTCGCATAACCGCCCTGAACATAGGCTGTTTCAGGTGCCATGGTAAGAATAAAATCTGCGCCAAAGCGCTGCTTAATTCGCTTGGTGGCCTCGATCAAGTTGACGATCCCTGGCGTTGTGGCGTTCTGAACTGTATCTC
>JAFMHC010000334.1 GCA_017854775.1 Gammaproteobacteria bacterium
CCCAGTGTTGTAGTTACACACGCCAATCTGTTTGGTGAGGCCGTTGTCAACCAGTTGTTCCATCGCTTTCCAGGTGTCGATTAATGGAACCTTGGCCAACTCCATCGCGGGGTTTTCAGCCTCGGGGTCGGCAAACCAGCCTGCGGGGTAACGCTGATCAAACGGTACATAGGCCTGAGCGATTGGGAAGTGGATTAGATATAGATCTAGGTAATCCAGTTGCAGGTCGCTTAAGGTTTTCTCTAGCGCTGGCAGCACATGCTCGGGTGCATGATAGGTGTTCCATAGCTTTGATGTGATCCATAAATCTTGGCGCTCACAAAGGCCGTCTTTAAAAGCACGAGTAAAACCATCGCCCACTTCTTTTTCGTTGCCGTAATCGCTGGCACTGTCAAAGTGGCGATAACCAAGTTTAATTGCTTGATACACTCTGTCAGCACAGTCGGCTGGCTCAATTTTCCATAAGCCGAAGCCAACGGGTGGAATGGTTTTTAGTTGGGACATAAGTCTCTAACGCCTTTTAAATTGTTCGAAATATTGGGATAACTTGATCCCACTGTTTTAATTTTCTAAAAACTATTATATCTTATATAAGACCTGAAAAGGCAAGAGATATCAGCACGGTTTTTTCAACGCCTTTATAATGCGTGGTTAATCGAAGTAGGCAGCATGGGCTAAAACCAGTAGTCTGCTAATAAAACTACGTTATTTAGGATTGATACAATGAGTTTGAGTACTAATTTTCAACCGCTATACAAACAAGTTTACGACAGGCTTATCGGTCGTATCGCTGACGGCTACTGGAAACCTGCGGCGGCTTTGCCAAGTGAGTTTGCCTTAGCCGATGAGCTAGGCGTGAGCCAAGGCACGGTACGCAAAGCGTTAAACCAGTTGGTGGCCGAAAATATTTTGGTTCGGCGACAAGGTAAGGGCACCTATGTGTCGGAACATACTCAAGAAAGCTCGATGTTTCGCTTCTTTCGGTACCGTGAAGCTGGCGGCGAAAATTTGATACCGATAACCGAAATTGTCGATGTCGAGCGACGTACGGCGACCAAGCGAGAGGCGAAAAAGCTCAACCTCGACAAGCAGCTTGACCTAGTACAAGTAACCCGTATTCGTTCGATCAACGGCAAGCCGGCAATCTTTGAGCGAGTATTACAGCCGTTGGCTATTTTTCCCGGCATCGATAAAGAAACTGAACTACCGAATTCGCTTTACACGCTTTACCAAGAAAAATACAACATCAGTATTGTTGAAGTTCGAGACGAATTACAGGCGGTGAGCTTACCAGCCGATATCGCCGCACATCTCAATTTGGCCGCCGACAGCCCAGTGCTGATGACCGAACGCTCTAGCATCAATATTGATGGCCGGGTGGCTGAATGGAGCCAGGCTTATTGCAGTACCGATAACTTTGTTTACTCGGTGTCACTTAAGTAGCTAGCAAGTATTTTATTAAACTTAGGATCTACCAACCTTACTTAGGATTTATACGTGTCTCAATCTGTTACCGCGCCTGAAATTTTCGAATTTAATACTCCAGATTGGAACGCTATCGATGCTACCAATGTGATCAGCGACGCGGTATTAAGTTGCCCCACGCAGGTTTGCTTAAGCACGACTCACGGCGATCTTATATTCGAGTTCAGCCAATTGGGCGTGCGACTGCGCAGTGCCGCCGAGCGAGACTATGATTATGGCTTGATTCTTAATCAGCCTGAATTGAACCAACTCACACTAGAGACAGCTGAGCATAGTTGTACCGTCAGCGATGGTAATCTGAGCCTTTCAATCGAGTACTCTCCGTTCGCTTTCAAGCTGAATGATACCAGTGGCAGGCTAATCAGCCAGTCGCCGACCGATGGTCATTTCGTTCGACGACACAGAGTACCGCCGCTGGCTAAAACAGATCAGGGTTGGGTATTCAGTGTTGACCTTAAGTCGAATGAAGCGATATATGGATTAGGAGAGAAGTGGGGCGCACTAAATAAACGCGGCCAACTGATTCGATCATACAACTCCGACGCGCTCGGGGTTAACGCTGAGGTCTCCTACAAAAATACTCCGTTTGTATGGAGCCCAGAAGGCTGGGGTATTTTCAGCCACACGCCGAGCATTGTACTTCACTCAGTGGGCCATCCAAGCTGGTCTCAACGCAGTTACATCACTGTGGTCGAAGACCATTGCTTAGATCTGTTCATTTTTGCCAGCAATGCTGGGTCGAGTAGCCCTCAGTCCGACATCTCTCAGCCCATTAATATGGGCATGGACATCATTCGCGCGTACACCCGTTTAACTGGCACAGCCTCGATGCCACCGAATTGGAGTGGTGGTGTGATTTTATCGAAAGCCTATTACCAAGATCCGGCTGAATTGCTGGCTGTTGCGCATCAGGTGAGAGACAAAAAAATGCCGTGCGATACCATCACCATTGATGGGCGCGCATGGCAAGACACCGATACTCGCTTTGCCTTTGAATGGGATAAGTCACGCTGGCCAGACCCGAAGGCAGTATTAGATGAACTCAAGGAGCTTGGCTTTAAAGTCTGCATTTGGGAATACCCGCTTATATCGGTTAAGCACGATTTGTATAAAAAGTTTGATCAGAACGGTTGGTTCTTGAAAGACAAACGCAATGGTCAAACCTATCTATATGACTGGGACCAGCAGGCCTTTGGCAAAGTGCTTTCGCCACTACCGAAATCAGGCATTGTCGATTTTACACACCCTGACGCATATCAGTATTGGAAAGAGGCGCACAAAGCCTTGTTTGATATTGGTGTCGACATGATCAAGTCCGATTTTGGTGAGCAGCTAGAAGACAATAATATGCTGGCTCACAACGGCGAGACCGGAGACAATTTACATAACGCCTACGGCTTCCTTTATAACAAGTGTGTGTACGAGGCGGCCGAGAAATATTCAAAGAATGGCCCTTTCTTATTTAGCCGAGTTGCCTGGACCGGTTGCCAACGCTTCAACAGTCAGTGGGGTGGTGACCCTCAAGCTGACTGGGAAGGCATGATTGGCAATATCCGGGGAGGTCTTTCATGGGGGCTGTCGGGCGGCCCATTTTACGCTACCGATATTGGCGGTTTCTACAAAGACACACGCGATGATGCGCTCTATGTTCGCTGGGCTCAGGCGGCTGTATTCTCCGCACATTACCGCTTGCATGGCATTGGCCCGCGCGAACCTTGGTCGTATTCCGATAAGGCGAATGAGGCGGTAATGCAAGCCTTGGATTTACGTTATCGTTTGCAAGCATACCTGCAAAAAACCATGCGCCAAGCGGTCGAGCACAGTGTGCCAGTTCAGCGGGCGATGGTGCTTGCCCTGCCGAATGAAAAGCAGTCGTGGGCGTTTGAAAACCAATTTATGTTTGGCGACGATCTTTTGGTTGTTCCTTGCTTCGACCCGCTAGGCACAGTCGAATTCTACTTGCCCGAAGGTGAATGGTTGACGTTTGATCTTAGCGATTCGTCGACTAGTAAAAGTCTAAAAGGATCAAAGGTTTACCAACAAACTTTAAGCCTAAATGAAATGGCTGTTTTTGTCCGCAAGGGCACTCAGATCCCGCTTAATGCTAAGGCTTTAAACACTGCCGACATTCCACAGGCCAGCGATGGTAGCTTCGACGTTTGTGAGTATTGGCCAAGCAGTTGAAACATTGCGCTATAAAAAATAACTAGAAAAAAGTAGTTCAAGAAGTATTTAAAAGTAGTTAAAAAAACAGTAAAGAGTCTTAAAAGA
>JAFMHC010000335.1 GCA_017854775.1 Gammaproteobacteria bacterium
ACACACCCGGCTCGACCTTATGGGCAGTGGCAATAGCGGACAAAGTTTTGCTGTTCTCCGGTGACATTACTAACGATAAGGCAAGTATTGACCACAATATCGCCAAGCAGGCACTTTATAGTTATCTGCTTGTTCCAGAAAACACAAAACGCACGGCTGAGCTTAGGCGTTGGTTAAACGGATTGGATAAAAGTGGGCCGTTTTCGGTGATCGTGTCTCATGATTTGGCAAATACCAAATCGCACTTGCCTGAGTTCACTGCGAAATAGACTTGGATTTGTTGCTTTTTAGCGCAAATACAACACCATAGCTGTTGTAATTTGACAACAAACAATCGTTTTCGAGGTTTTTTCCTTAATAGTCGGTTAATAGCGGCTGATAAAGAGTTGCGTAGCGCTAATATTCACCTATGGAATGTAAATGAGTATTTCTTTTCATAACTCTCTCTTCTTTTTGTTATTTATCGCCGCTTATTTAGTAAGCGGCGATTTTTTTTGCCTGTCTCTTATGGCCTGACTCTTTCTTACCGACTTCGTTTTTAACGGCTTCGTTTCCGCAAGCTTCTGTTCTTGTCTGGCCGCTAGCCGACCCAGTCAACCATTTGTTAATAATAGAATTAATCGTCGTGCGCTAAAACAACTCGATACCGCGCATCACCGTTTCTTAGGTGGTCCATCGCCTCGTTAATCTGGCTAAACGAGAACTGCTGAGTCACTGGTTTGATGTTGTGCAAATTAGCGAAGGCTAACATTTGTGCAATGGTACTTGGGCTGCCGATAGGCGATGATGAAATACTCAGCTGCTTGCCCATCAATGAAGTGACCCCGATTTTAAGCGGCTCAAGCGTTAGCCCAACAAAGTGCAGTCGACCGCGTGGCGACAACGTGCCTAAATAGCCAGCCCAATCGAGCGTTACATTGACCGTAGAGATAATCATGTCAAAGCTGTTGGCGGCAGCCTTAAGTGCGTCAGGGTCTTTGGAGTTGATAGTGTGGTGCGCGCCCATCTCAATGGCTTCATCACGCTTTGCGTCGGTTGAGGTGAATGCGGTGACTTCGCAACCCCATGCGTTAAGAAATTGCAGTGCCATGTGACCCAAACCGCCGATACCAATAACCGCAACTCGGTCAGTTGGTTTTACGTCATACTGAACCAATGGGTTGTAAACCGTGATGCCGCCACAGAATAGTGGCCCAGCGGAGGCTAAGTCCATGCCGTCTGGCACCTTAACAACGCTGACTGAGGAGGCTCTCACCTTATCGGCAAAGCCTCCATGACGGCCAATAATTGTCGGCCTAGACTGACTGCATAAATTATGATCGCCACTGCCGCAATACGAGCAGCTCTCGCAGTAAGCTGAATGCCAGCCAAGGCCAACATTGTCACCTAGTTCAAAACCTTTGACATTGCTGCCTATTTTAGCGATCACGCCGACAACTTCGTGGCCGGCCACAATTGGGTATTTGGTAGCCATCCACTCAGAATCAATCATGCTCACATCACTATGGCAAATTCCACAAAACTTAACGTCGATTTCAACATCATCAGCGCCAAGCTCGCCAGGGTCATACTGATACGGTTGGAGTTTTCCTTTTGGTTCGAAAGCAGCGTAGGCGTTGATCATAGACATCTAGTAAGGAGTTGTTTGATTTAGTTGGGAGCAAAACAGTTAAAGGCCGCATCGCGAGACGGCCTCTATGTTAGCAGGATTGAGTGTTTGAGCTGTATAGGCCGGTGGAGCTAGTTCCACAGTGGCGGAGCTAGTTCTCGCGGCTCAACACGTATTCGGCGACAGCTTGCAGTGTCTCTTCGCCCAGATACGCCTGCGATGGCATCTCAGGGTAATCATCGCGCTTCTTAATCGGCTTAGTGATATACGCCGCTAGGCCTTCAGGGTTTTCAAAATAAAGCGCCTGAATGGTTTGAATAGAAGGGCCAATCAAACGACCGTTATACGAATGGCAACCTGAGCAAACACCTAAGTAAGCTATTTGACCGCGTTCTGACGGTGCAATTTCACGCGCTGCAACCGGCGTATCCAAGAGGTAAGTAATGATCTTGTCAGTATTATCAAAATCACAGTCAGCAAAATCACCGACGCCGACTGTTTTGTAACGGCTACGGTTGGCGATGCAGCTTCCTGAACCCTCGCTGACATGCACCACATCTGGTTCAACATATTTTAATTCTAAGGCCATTAACCCTTTAATCTCAGGGATTGTCTGATAGCCGTTGTTTAGCATGACATTATCTAACACCGAGACATTGTCTGGGTTCGGTTCTGACTCCGGGTCGTCACTGACGTTGGCGGCACTGCCATGATCAACAATTAGTATGCCCGCGGTTTTATTGTTAGTGATGATATTGCTCTCGATAACAACCCGGTCGGCGGCCATTACTAGTATCCCGGTACCCGGCGGTATGCCGGCAACAATCGAACCTGGTGCACCAAAGTTATCGTGGTTATTGTCGTTGATAAAGTTGTTACGAATGATGACATCGTAGGTGGTTTTTATTGCTAGCCCTGGGGTAACAAATGCGAGTATGCCGCCGGTGTTGTTGTGTACATTGTTATTCTCAACGATCGCATGGCGGCTGTTTTCAATCTCAATTCCGGCGACACTGTCGAACACATGGTTATGTGCTACGTGTACATTGTCGCTCATGCCAATATAAATAGCGGCGTCTTCAATACCAGAAATCACGTTGTATTCAACGACTCCGTTGGTACCCAATTGTGGGAAGACACCGTAAATGCCGGTGTCTACTATGACGTTATTTCGAATTTCAAAGTTGTTACCAGCTTGGCCCATAATGCCATTGCCTTTGTAGCGGGTGATATGTAGGTTCTCAACTACGACATTATTACCTGAGTAGAGTATCGCGTCGTTAAGCTTGCCTAAGCCATCCAAGGTGGCACGTTTGCCTTGTTCGATCACACCAATTAAACGGATATTGTCTTTGTCGATGTAGACGGTTTCGCTGTAAGTACCGGGCATGATGTTAATCGTGGTGCCGGGCTCGGCGGCCTTAACCGCAGCTTGTATTGATTCGCCTGCATTAACCGTAATTTCAATTTTGTTGACCTCACCGGCGGGGCCGATAATCGGCTTTTCACTGCCGCTAGGGCTTGTATCAGCCGGTTTACTAAGCCCTTTACTGGGGTCGTTGCTGGTAGGCGCAGTAGTGGCTGACGAGTTTGTCGACTCGCTGTAGTAGTATCCAGCCGCACCGGCGGCTACGACTAAACCTGCGACTAGTAAATTATTAAACTTCATTGATGTCTCCTTTGGCTACTTTTTTAGTGGTGTTTATTTCGGCGATACTGGCTAAATCGGTCATTAGAGGATGTCTCTATCATCTTAAAGGCGCTAGCCCTGACGGAACGTGACTCGGCACCTGCGGCATGAATTTATCGTCGCTCAGTGTTTTCATAAATGTCACGATTAGATCAAGTTCCCTATCACTTAAGTCAGGTTCGCTGATATGCCAGTGCAAGGTTAAGTCCATGCCCTCGGGAACCGCATGACCTCTGCCCTTATTATAAAATTCGGTTGCTTCTCTGAGCGTCTCGAAATTACCAGCATGCATATAGGGGGCGGTCTCGGCAATATTGCGTAAGCTAGGCACTTTGAAACCTCCCTTTAGCTTCGACAGCGCGTAGGTTGTTTCCGCGCCAATATCGAACTCGTCGCCGTCTTTTTCAGGCACACCTATTACCGCTATCTGATTGTTAGTAAATAGTGGTGGTGT
>JAFMHC010000093.1:0-3032 GCA_017854775.1 Gammaproteobacteria bacterium
CCAATTTTGCCGCCCCTTTTTTATAGCGACCAGATTCTCCGTAGGCGGTACGTGTACCTTCAGGAAAGATGAGTACATAGCGGCCTTCCTTAAATTTTTCGATGCCTTGCTCAACAACTTGGTCTAAGGCATTTTTCTGATCGGAGCGGTCAATTGCAATCGGGCCAGTGGCACGTAAGCCGATGCCAAATACTGGGATACTCAACAACTCTTTCTTGAGTACCCAAGCAAGAGCCGGAAGAAATGTTTGCGTAGTTATGGTTTCCCAAGTTGATTGGTGCGCGCAAGCGAATACACAAGGCTCTGATGGAATGTTTTCTACGCCCTCTAACTTGTGCGTAAGACCGCAGGTGATTCTCAGCCACCAAGTGACAAACTTTGCCCAGCCGGCAATCATCCATGAGCGTGTTATCGGTTTAAACGCGAGTGCGAAAATCGACACAATCATAAAAGGGACAGTGGACAGTGCTTCACCAATGTAAAACAGAACCGATCGAATATAAATCATAGGCTTAATATAAAAGGGTGCGCTGGCTTAGATTTCTTGCTTAAGAAGCGCATCTGTAAAGGTTGCTAGATTGTCAAACACCAGTGTGCCATCTAAATCAAGGTGAGGGTCGTCGGCGATTTTTTTTAAACTTTTTTTGCCATTGCCCGTCTTTACCAACACCGGTTGAGCACCTACCGTTTTGGCGGCTACTAAGTCTCGAATTGAATCGCCCACCGAGTAAATACCGCTAAAATTGATATTCAAACGGTCTGCAAGTTGTCGGTATAAGCCGGCAAGAGGTTTGCGACAATCGCAGCCATCATCAGGGTGATGTGGGCAGAACAACACACTTTGAATTTGTCCGCCATGCTGCTGTACATAATCAATCATGCGTACGTGTATCTGCGCCAAGGTATCGGCGCTAAAAAGCCCACGCCCTACACCCGACTGATTGGTAATAATGACTATTTCATAGCCTGCCTGTGAGAGGCGTGCGATTGCCTCGAGACTGCCCTTCATCGGAATCCACTCGTCAGGAGTTTTGATATACGAAGGCGAGTCTTTATTGATCACTCCGTCGCGATCGAGAACCACCAGCTTTATGTGTTTAGTATGAGACAAGGTCGTTATTAAGCTTGTAGTAAGGCTATATCGGCGACGCGTAAAAATAAACTCTGCATACGTTTCAATAGGGCTAGGCGGTTGTTCTTTTCGGCTAGGTCGTCACTCATGACCATCACCTGTTCAAAGAAGTTATCAACTGGCGTTCGTAAACCGGCGAGCTTTTCCAAGCCTTGTTGATAGTCACCATTGTCGAACAGGGTAACGCAATCCGCCTCAATGCCTTGAATTGCCGCGTAAAGTTCTTGCTCGGCGGCTTCAGATAAAGCAGATTCGTCTACCTCAGATGAAACCTCACCGTCTTGCTTCTTTAATATATTGCTGATTCGTTTGTTGGCAGCGGCTAAATCGGCAGCCTCAGCAACCTGACTGAACGCGCTAACGGCTTTTACTCGTTGCTCGAAATCTAATGGGCTATCAGGTTCACAGGCAAGTACCGCATTGATGGTATTGGTGGCGATACTTTGCGACTGATAAAAGGCCATTAATCGGCCGCGAATAAAACCAACAATAGCGGCTTGAGCTTCAGAGTCGATTTCGATCTGCTGCTGGTGTGAATAAACCGCCGCTGATTCAGCGACTAAGTCAGACAAGTTAAACGAATGCTTTTGCTCGATTAAAATACGTAAGATGCTAAGCGATGCTCGGCGTAATGCATAAGGATCTTTGTCGCCAGTGGGCACTTCTCCTGATGCGTAAATGCCGACTAAGCTATCTAGCCGGTCGGCCAAGGCAACGGCCTGAGCTTCGGCACTAATGGGTAAGCGGTCACCCGCGAATTTGGGCCAATAATGTTGTTCGACGCATTCGCCAACTAAGCTAGGCTCGCCATCGCGATCCGCGTAGTAGTGGCCCATCACACCTTGCAGTTCGTCGAATTCACCGACCATATCTGATACTAGATCAGCCTTCGCTAGTAGGGCGCCACGTTCGGCTACTGCTGAGTCGCCACCCATTTTGCTTGCTAAGCTGCCAGCCAATTGTTGTAGTCTGTGTGTTTTCTGTAACACGCTGCCGAGCTTGGCGTGAAAGGTTACCTTGCTTAGTAGCTCAACACGGTCAGCCAATTTAATTTTTTGGTCTGTTAACCAAAAGAATTGTGCATCTGATAAGCGCGCGCGCAGAACTTTCTCGTTGCCTGAGCGAACTTGCTCTGGGTTTTTACTCTCGATATTGCTTATGGTGATGAAGTGAGGCATTAGTTTGCCGCTCGCATCAACAACATGAAAATATTTTTGATGGTCGCGCATTGACGATATCAAGCACTCTTGCGGAACGTCTAAGAAGCTCTGATCGAAGTTGCCGATTACCGCTGTAGGGTATTCGACTAAACCAGTCACTTCGTCTAACAGCGCTTGATCGTCTTCAATCGAGCCGCCAACGCTGGCCGCAGCGGCGTTAACTTGTTCGAGGATCATTGCTTGACGAATAGCAAAGTCGGCCACAACATGGCCCTGTTCTAATAAGCGTTGTTGGTAGCTGTCGGCATCCTTAATAACAATCTCACCGTCGCTATGGAAGCGGTGACCGCGGGTTGTATTGCCCGATTCGACATCCAAAATGGTCGCTGGTAATACGCGCCCGCCATGCATCATGATTAGCCATTTAACTGGACGAACAAACTCAGCGGTGCCGTTGCCCCAACGCATGCGCTTGGCGATCGGTAGGCGTTTAATCGCTTGCTCGATAATTTCAGGTAACAATTCGGTCAATGATTTGCCAGCCTGCTTGAGGTTGTAGCTTAACCATTCGCCTTTATCTGTTTTCAGCCGCTCGAGGTCGGTTACATCGACACCACACGACTTGGCAAAACCGATGGCGGCCGGAGTCGCTTGACCATCTTCTTTAAAGGCGGCCTGTAGCGCAGGGCCACGGCGTTCAATAATTTGATCTGGCTGTGCGGCGATAACGTTAGGTACTA
>JAFMHC010000093.1:3165-16128 GCA_017854775.1 Gammaproteobacteria bacterium
GCCGTTGAGCAACTCAGTAGTGAAAGCATCGCTGAGTTTTTTCAGCGTCTTTGGAGGTAACTCTTCTGTTCCGAGTTCAATCAATAGAGTATCAGTCATTACGATTCTCCTGCCGAGCGACCACGCGGGAAGCCCAAGGCCTCGCGTGATTCATAATATGATTTTGCAACACCCTTAGCTAAGCCACGAATGCGTCCGATATATCGAGCGCGTTCGGTCACACCGATTGCATGGCGAGCATCGAGCATGTTGAATGAGTGAGATGCTTTAAGCATTTTTTCGTAAGCTGGCAACGGCAGGTTTTTTTCCAGCAAATATTTTGCTTCGGTTTCACAGGCGCTGAACTGATGGAATAGCTCATCAACGTTGGCGTGTTCAAAGTTAAACGTTGATTGCTCTACCTCGTTCTGGTGATAAATATCGCCATAGGTGAAGCCGTCAGTCCATTTAAGGTCATAAATGCTGTCGACGCCTTGAAGGTATAGCGCAATACGCTCTAAGCCATAGGTGATCTCGCCGGTAACCGGGCGGCAGTCTAGACCGCCAACTTGTTGGAAGTACGTGAACTGAGTAACTTCCATGCCGTTTAGCCAAACCTCCCAGCCTAGACCCCAAGCGCCAATGGTTGGCGACTCCCAGTTGTCTTCTACAAAGCGAACATCGTCGCTTAGCATATCAATGCCGAGATCCCGTAGAGACTCCAGATAGAGCTCCTGAATATTATCTGGCGACGGTTTGAGAATTACTTGGTACTGGAAATAGTGCTGCAAGCGGTTAGGGTTTTCACCGTAACGGCCATCAGTTGGTCGGCGAGAGGGCTGTACGTAAGCCGCCTTCATTGGCTCGGGGCCAATTGCGCCTAAAAAAGTCGGCGAGTGAAACGTGCCTGCGCCAACTTCAGTATCCATTGGTTGCATAATCACGCAACCATTGTCGGCCCAAAATTGCTGCAAGCGCAGAATCATATCTTGGAAGCTTAGTACATTGCTCATTGTGTTTAGCTCATTATTTTTACTATTGATGGCCGAAGGCTTTTACCAACTATCGTTGGCGGCTTAAAATTTCACTAACTAGCGTCGGTGACTAAAATTTCACCAACTAATGTCAGCAACAACTGGCTGAATAGTCGAAGCTAGCTATAGAACGGCACAGCTCGAGTAAACGACTGATCTATTAGAGTCTCTTGGCGTTAAATAAGCTGGCCCGAAATTAGACTGGCTATTATAGCGGTCAGGTTTAAATTTGCGAGCGCTTAACTTTGCTTTCTAGCAGTAAATAATGGTCATTAGACAAGTGGGTATTATGTCGATATCGCCTGAAAATGGACATTTTGTCTAAAATATAACTTTTATTCATGTTAGATGTAACATTTAGTTATAAAGGTGTGGACAAGTACCTAAATTTTAGGTAATTTGCGTTCCAGACATTGGTCTAGCCCAAGTCGCCAGGAGTGAGGAAAGTGCAATTAATAGCACGACTCATGAGAATGAAAAGGCTCGTTAACAATAATAATAAGAGCGAGTCTTTTTGTTTTCATCTGTTCATTTGTTCATTTGTAGTAAGGATGCTGCAATAGGATAATTCGATAGACATTTAAATATAGCAATCCTAAACGCCGCAGGCGCTTTCGTTTTGCCTTCTTCATTTACTTGATCGCAGCGGCACAGAAAGATTGTTAGTGGCGGCCTCCAGGTGATTATCAAACGGAAAAAATTCTATGCGCTCTTGCTTAGCCGTATTTCCGTGCTCAGCTGTATTTCATCGAAAAACAATGGCCTTAGAGTATCGAGCGGCCACAAAAAAGCCAGCGTTGAAACGGCTGGCTTTAATGTTTGATTTGTTTGCTAGGCCTTAGCTATCAAGCGCGTCGAAAATAGTTTGTCTAATATCATCGACCGAGCCTACGCCTTCGATCTTGGTGTACCTAGGTGCTTCAGCGGCTCCGCTTTGGGAGAAGTCGAGGTAGTATTTGATCAGCGGTTCTGTTTGCTCATGATAGATGTCTAAACGCTTCTTAACCGTTTCTTCTTTGTCGTCTTTTCTCTGCACTAATGGCTCACCACTAACATCGTCGATGCCTTCTTGTTGCGGAGGGTTATAAATCACGTGATAAGTTCGGCCCGAGCTTAAGTGCGCGCGGCGGCCGCTCATACGTTTAATGATTTCTGCATCGTCTACACTAATTTCGACCACATGATCTATGTCTATGCCAAGTTCGCGCATGGCGTCGGCTTGTGGGATGGTTCGCGGAAAACCATCAAGTAAGTAGCCATTCTCACAGTCGCTCTCAGCAACACGGTCTTTTACCATGCCGGTAATGATGTCATCCGAAATCAATCCGCCAACGTCCATGATTTTTTTTGCCTCCAAGCCTAACGGTGTACCTGCTTTTACCGCTGCGCGCAGCATGTCGCCAGTTGAAATTTGAGGAATGCCGAATTTTTCTGTAATGAATGTGGCTTGTGTTCCTTTTCCAGCACCGGGGCCGCCAAGAAGAATAAGTCGCATGTTTTTGCCTTTGATGAATATAACTTGAGCCGCAGCAGACGCGTAAAAAACTCGCCACTCTGCGAAAGGTCACATAACTTATCATAAAACGTGACGAATGCATAAGGTTGACGCGCTCAAGCTTTGCTTGGCTAGGTGATTAACAATCGTGCCTGAGCGGCCGAAAAAAGTGACCCCTTTGTGCTATCAGGCTACTATATAGCTACGATCTAAGCATATTCGCAATAACTAAATTTCAAATAGGCATTTAATTTCCGTGACCACCGCAAATAACGACTATTACGCCGCGCAATACCCAATTGATGCATTGGCGACGGTTCAGGGCTTGGATGTGATTAATACTCATGATGCCAGCACCCTTGATGAAGCGTTCCGCGAGCGCGTTCGACGCAGCAGCGAAAGTACCGCTTACAGCCAATTTAATCAAAAAACAGGCACTTGGGACAGCTACAGCTGGGCTGAAATAGCACAGCAGGTAGAGCGTTGGCAGGTGGCGTTTCGTGAGAGCGGCTTAGAGAAGGGCGACCGAGTAGCGATTTGTTATGTTAATAGCGTTGAATGGGTCATCTTTGATCAAGCCGCATTGCGTTTGGGCTTAGTCGTGGTGCCGTTGTATCTCGCCGATCGTGCCGATAATGTCGCCTATGTGATTGGTAATTCAGGGGCAAAACTAGTCCTGTTCGAAAATAGCAGTAGCTGGGAGTCGATCAGTAAAACGGATGAAGATGTATCGTGTGTTGAACATGTTCTGACCTTTTCAGGCACGGCTCAGAACAAAGTCAGCTTAGTAGACAGCTGGTTGCCAGAGCACGGCAAGCATTTCGAGCGTGGCGTTGCCTCGCCAGATGATTTGGCATCAATCGTGTATACCTCTGGTACTACGGGACGACCCAAGGGGGTCATGTTATCGCACCGCAATATGCTGGCAAATGCTTATAGTGGAATGCGCAGTGTGCCGCTTAAACCGAGCGACCGATTATTATCATTCCTGCCGTTGTCACACACTCTCGAGCGTACTGTCGGTTATTATGCTGCACTAATGAGTGGCAGTGCGGTAACCTTCAACCGCTCCATTAAAGAGCTTTCGCAAGACATACTTCAGGTAAAGCCAACCGTAATGGTCTCGGTGCCACGCATATTCGAGCGAATCCACAATCAAATTTACTCTAGCTTGAGCGAAAAAAGTAGCTTTCAGCAATGGATATTCAGAACCGCGATTAACATCGGTTGGCGACGTTTTGAATACCAGCAAGGCCTGCAACCGTGGCACCCTAAACTACTTTTCGCCACTATATTCGATGTCTTGGTTGCCAAAAAAGTGCGCGCCAAACTCGGCGGATCGCTGGAGTTTGCGATTGTCGGCGGTGCCCCGTTGACCGAGCAAGTGGCTAAGACCTTTCTCTCCTTAGGCATTCCCTTGCTACAGGGTTATGGCTTGACTGAATCTAGCCCAGTTGTCAGCGTTAACACCGAGCAGCAGAATCGTGTTAATTCGATTGGTTTATTGCTCCGGGGGATAAGTATCAAAATTGTTGAAAATGATGAGCTTTGGGTGAAAGGCGAAAACATCATGATGGGCTATTGGAATAACCCCGAAGCGACCGCTGAGGTTATTGTTGAGCAAGATGATTGCCGTTGGTTGCGCACTGGCGACCGTGCGTCGATTGATAAAGATGGTTTCTTGCGCATCATCGGTCGAATTAAAGATATTTTGGTGCTCGCGAATGGCGAGAAAGTACCGCCGCCGGACATTGAGGCCGCTATCGCGCGCAACACATTGTTCGAGCAAGTCATGGTTGTTGGCGAAGGTAGACCGTTTTTATCCGCCTTGGTGGTGCTAAATAAATCGCGTGAGAAACAAGCTCGAGAACAATATTCCAAGAATTTTCAAGCATACCTTTTAAGCTGTATCGCCGAGCAAATGGATGATTTTCCAGGCTATGCGACGATTCGCAAAGTACATATCTGCGAGCAAGAGTGGACCGTCGAGGCTGGCCTGCTGACTCCAACCTTAAAGATCAAACGGGCTAATGTGTCTGAGCATTACGCCGATGAGATTGCGCAATTATATGTTGGTCATGGGGTTCATGCGTCGTGAATAATTGGCTCTACATTATTGTTATTAGCTTTCTGCTACTTGCCTGCGAAAACGAATCTCAGGCAGACGCAGATCGGGACACACCCTTGCCAACGCTGAGCTCGCATGCAACAGCCACGAATACAAATAGCCGCACTAATGTAGGCGCAATTAAAGATTATAAGACGGCGCGGCCATTGCTCTGGAGCGTGGTCTATCGCAGCGGCGGCGAAACGCTTTACTGCGGCGAGCGCTTCGATAGCCAACATCGCAAAGGTTACAATGCAAAGGTTACAACGTTGAGCATGTATTCCCGATGTCCTGGGCAACTAATGGCCTAAACTGTGGCAAGCGCAAACAATGCCGGGCTCGAAGCGAGGCATTTAATCGCATAGAGGCTGATTTGCATAACCTGTTTCCGTCGCGAACTGATGTTAACCAAGACCGGTCAAGCCATCGTTTTGGTGATGTTTCGGGGGAGTCGCGTCGCTACGGTAGCAAATGTGATTTTGAGGTTAGCGAGCGTAACCGCGTTGCTGAGCCAGCTCCCGATAAGCGAGGTGAGGTAGCGCGGGCGATGTTTTACATGGCTGATCGCTACAAACCTGAGGGGCTGGTATTGTTTAAAAAACAAGCATTGTTACTAGAAGGCTGGCACAGAGCTGATCCGCCTAGCGACGAAGAGCGCCGGCGCAACGACGTGATCGAGACATTACAGGGTAACCGTAATTTATTTATAGATTCGCCCGAGGAGTTGCATCGCTTAGTCAAAGCAGGCTATTTTTTCAACTAACGGGGCTTGGCAAGAAAAAGCACTAAATGCGCTCGCTTGCCAGTATGCTATAACTAGGTTATCTGGGTCACTCTTCTTTACGACATTCGAGGCAGTCGCTATGAAAAAACGAAACATCACTCTTCCGTTAATCGGAATTTTAAAAGCTGCAATTCCTCTCATGTTTTTGGCTGGCCTTAGTGCTTGCGGCGACAGCGGTGTAAGAGTTACCACCGAATTTCGTAGTGCTCAAGGCGTAAAAGAGGGAGCTAAGGTCTATTTTGAAGAGCGCGGTGTAGGCCAAGTGGTCGCTATTGACGAGCAAGATTCGGGTTCACAAGGCTCAGGTTCAATAGTCACCATGATGATTGACCCGCAGGCCGCCGAAATCATCGACACAGCGGCGGCGGTAGTGATTAATCGCATCAAACCAGGCACACCGCTTGAAATTTACGCCAGTGCCTCGGCTAAGCAATTGGGCCTGCAAGACGGCCAGCAGCTAAAAGGCTTAGACTCAATGCTTGAGCTGGTAGCGTGGTCGCTAGGCGATGCGTTTCAAGCTGGCTCTGGCGAATTATCAGGCTATGTTGATTCGTTCCAACAATACCTGCAAAGTGACGAATTTGAAGATGACCGCGCTCAGGTCGAAGCTGGCGTTAAGGAAATGGCCTTAGTCGCAAGCGCGGCGCTAAAGACGGTAGAGCAAGACCTCGCCGCGGCAATGAATGAAATGACTGTGTCGGAAGATGAGCTGGCGCTAGCGATTCAACAATTAGGCGACGAGTTGTCACCAATAGCAGAAGAAATGGCAAAGAGCGGCACTGACTTAATGTTCGAACTTGATAAATTCACTCAGGGCTTAGATAGCGCCACCGCCGAAGAGCAAGCCGCTGGCCAACGGCTAATAGAGAGCATAATCGCAACCATAGAGAAGCTAGATGCAGCGGCAGAACGTGGCGCTCAACGGTCGGTCGATGAGGTCGAGTAACGTTCTGGCGGAGCTTTAAGACTTGCTATAGAGTCAGTGATTTAGGTTCGGTTATGATGATTGATACTGATTGAGCACGGTAGCTTCCAAGACGATCACTGTGATTTGGCCTATTTACACTTCGAGCAACTTCAATAGGCGTTTGAACATATATAGAAGAGGGGGCTGGATCTCCACAGGATAGATTGTCGAACTTATAGCAATAACTAAAATGAATACCTAAGCTTGCTAACTGAGTTGAATCTACTTCAAAGGTTTATGCATCTAATATTAGGTAAATATAATTGCTGCACTAAACTGGAGTTCTAATGCTCATCAAGCCTTCGCTGTTCATCATTGTTACTGTCTTGCTAGCCGCTATTGCTACTACTGCAAGCGCCGCAAACGTTGCTGGCGATGAGCCAACAGGGCACTATGCGGATTTAGCCACCGCAGTATGGCTGCACGGAGCCAAATCGTGCAAAAACGATATCAATCCGGCGATACAAGTGATGCAAGCCGATGCATCTACCTATGTGCTACGCCAGAATAAATGTGTCACCTTTGAAGCCCCGTTTATTTACGTATTATTCGGTAAAGATAAAGTGTTGGTAGTAGATACTGGCGCTAATCAGTCACCTGAGCACTCGCCCATTTATCAGACTGTTGAGTCACTTATTGAACAGCAAGGCGGTCGTATTAATGGCAAACCTGAAGTGCTAGTGGTTCATTCGCATAGCCATAGCGACCACACCAAGGGAGACTCTCAGTTTCATGGCAAGCCTGGCGTCGAGGTCGTGGGAACCAATACGCAAGCGCTTGAGACTCAGCTAGGCTTAGGCGATTGGCCAACTAAGCAAAGCTCAATAGACTTGGGTGGCCGGCTACTTACGTTAATACCGATACCTGGGCATCAAGAGCAGAGCATCGCTATTTATGACCCTCAAACCGAATGGTTACTAACCGGCGACTCACTCTATCCGGGCTCTATTAGAGTGAAGAATTGGTCTGACTATAAGAATAGCATCCAGCGTTTGCTTGAATTTTCACGAGGCAAGCCTGTCTCACTGATTTTGGGATCGCACATTGAGTTCAACGCTGAAAAAAACAAACCATACAAAATCGGCACACGCTACCAGCCGCATGAAACCCCATTAGGAATGTATGTTGACCAACTCAAAGTTCTAAATGATAAATTGCAAACCACCACTAAGCCGAAGAAGCTCAAATTTGGCAGATTTGTTATTTCCCCCTTAAGTAAGTTCGAGAAGCTTCTGATAAAGGCGCTGAGTAAAAGCAACTAATAATGCCTATTAATTTCATCGCAGGTGCGAATTCACTAAATGGTTTGATGGCCGTTTTTATTATACTTTCCGGCGATAGAGTGGCAATAACGATAGCAGCGCTTACCTGCACTAGCTTCAAATGTGAATTTTAGAGCAGCAAGTAGAGCCGAGGTTAAGGAACTCTAAGATCTTAAATCAGCTAGGCTTAATCGTTTGATTTTTAGGGGCAATTCCTATTGAAAAACCACCGGGGCCGTAAACTGTACTGGAACCAAGCCCCATAATTCCAAAGAATAATTTTACCTTATGTTTATTGGCAACGTCTTTGAGCTGGTTAACAATCGGGAGGTTTTCAATATCAGCTAAATCCCCTGCATAGCTAATATTAATAATCGGGACATATAAACCTTCACCAATTCGATCTATCGCATAACGGATAAGGCTCTCAAATGCGGCGTTAAAACCACGCTTGTTTTGTACTGGAGTGGTCAAGTCATTGCAAATTTCAACAATAGGCGTCACTCCCAATGTTTTACCGAGTAATGCTGGCCCAAATCCGACAGTCTGCACACCTTTTTCAATAGCGCGTTTTCTACTGTACAAAATATCGCGAACGATGGCATAGGTGCGAACAGCCTTTGTGAATTTTTCAATCACTCGTTTATACTCGTTCAGCTCGGTTCCTTTACTTAACAAAATATCAGCGTAAATTGCGATTAAGCCCTGGCCTGCAAGAGTTGTGCCACTGTTGAGAGACGTCATTCTAAACGGCTGCTCGATACCCAATTTATTGCGAGCCTCTTTCGCGCCCTTAGCAATGTGGGTCGAAACTTCAGCAAAGTTATCAAAAATGGGGCTGACTACGCGGGATACAGACTGACAAATCGCATAGTCATAGTGCGGCGCTATCTCATTAATAATAAAGTCACGAATCTCTTTAGGTGAGGGTGGGTTGTAGTTACGTCAGATTTTATGCTTAGATCTGAGCCTTGATAAATATCGATTAAGCTCTTCTCATCGATATTGTCAGGCATAGTTTTGCCGTTAATATTAACGCTTACTGGAAGCACTTTGATAGGCCTGTTTTTAAAAACAAACTCAGGGATTGTTGCTACCGAATCTACTACAATCGTATACTTCATATTCCTATACTTAGAATAACAACCTACACATTAAATCAGGATTCGCAATTGACGGCTCGAATTCAAATGAGATTGGTTAAAGCAATTAAAACACAAGCTTGATAAGAGAATGCCGGCCGCATCGAATCCAGCTCTCTCATGTAATTTATTGTCTTGTGATCCCCAGATCAGTATATCTGACAATTACTCGGCAAACTAATCTCGAATGGATTCAGAAAAATTAAGCGGCAAATAGGTCTTGATCAAGAGAGTTCGTCAAAGCACTGGTATTCTCGTTTGGTGCGAGTTTCTTGATTTCAAACTCGCTAAAAAAATGGCAAGGTACAACAACTTATCCTCAGTCAGTGGATACGCGCGCCAAGCAGTCTTTGTTTGATAATTTAGGCCGAAACGAAGAATTGGTTGCACGGCTTGATGCGGCGGTCCGAAATACCAAAAAGGCCGATTGGAAGTCCAATCGTTTTAAACTTAGAGAGGTTCAAAACGCGGTAACACAAGAGCTAGGTGGTGAGTATGCTGACGACCTACTTAATGTGCGCAGCTAAACCAGTGATTACCGTCAACGGCATTGATGTTGAAATCGTTAGAAAAGATATCAAAAACCTGCATCTTGCCGTGTACCCACCCGATGGACATGTGCGTGTGGCAGTACCAATGCATATTAGTGACGACAATGTACGCTTAGCCGTAGTCTCGAAACTCAGCTGGATAAAGCGACAGAAGCAAGAGTTTGAAGATCAACCAAGGCAAACAGAACGACAATTTATTTCTGGCGAATGCCATTTTTACCAAGGTAAGCGCTACCGGTTAGAGCTGGTTGAGCACAATAAGAAACCGGCTATTAAACTATTCAAGTCTGGCAAATTAAAAATGGTTGTAAGGCCGAATAGCGCGATCGATGTTAAGGAAAAAATACTAAATGAGTGGTATCGCCAGCAGTTAAAGCAACTGGTGTCTGAGTTGTTAGAAAAATGGCAACCCGTGGTTGGCAAAACAGCTGATCATTGGGGCATTAAGAAAATGAAAACTAAATGGGGTAGCTGCAATATTGAACAACGCCGAATTTGGTTAAATCTTGAATTAGCTAAAAAGCCACCCGAATGCCTAGAGTATATTTTGGTGCATGAGTTAGTCCATTTATATGAGCGAAATCACAACGACCGTTTCAAGATGATGTTGGAAAAAGCGTTACCAAATTGGCGTGCTCGCCAGAGGTTGTTAAATAGCTCGCCATTGGCGCATGAGAATTGGGATTATTGATGCGAAAAATTCTGGGTGTTACACCGATAGCAGCACTAATTTAAAACAGCCCCACAAAGACGCTTTAAAAAGAACTTAATTATGCGTTTTGCTGGAATTCAAAAATCAGTAATTTACTGATTAAAACCTTCCTGTGCTTTACTGCTGAAGGCCAGCACCTTGTAGGTAATGTTCTTGCTTCTTAGCCCTGATTTACTACATTCTACTAGCTCTATAGTTTTCGCCATTGATCTTAATAAGTATAAATAAATTGCACCAAAAGGGAGTGAAATTTACGACTTAACAAATTCGAGTGCGAATATTAATTTATTTTCGCTACACTCCTTATTGAACCCACCAAAGCGATAAAAGAATGCTCAACAAAAACTTACTTTTGGCTCTTCTGGCTTTAATAGCTTGCTCTAACAGCTCGGCAGAACAAGAAAGCCTAGAAGATTCAAGAAAGGCTCCTGATATATCAAATAGTGTTTATATGACCGGGGTGCCTAGTGGAGACCGGGTCTCTCAACTAGAGGGATTAGAAATAAAGACTAATCACCTTAATCAAAATGAAGCGGTAGATAACTCGAATACCTCAGGAACTTTTATATCGCAGGGCACTGTAAAGCATAACGGTCTAAACGCTAAGCAGCTAAAGGAAACGCCAGCGGGTTCGGTTCTAACAAATTTAACAGCAACCCCGTACGCAAGCTCACACTCTAACGTAGAAGCGCAACCTAAATACAGTGCAGACGAGCTAGATACTCATAGTTTGGCGTTGGCCGCGAATTGTCGTTCCGTCAAATCAGCAGGGTCAAAAGGTACGGCAGTGGTAAATATTAGAGAGTCACTTTTTGTAATACCAACGAGGCAGCAAGACCTACCCCCATTCCCAGAAGGAGGAGGTAAGGCCGGGGTGCATGGAGTAGATGAAAACTTAAATTGTGTGAGAGACGACATGGAACATTATGTTTTCAATAAATACCCCAATACAGATCAAGAGCGGCTTAGGCTGAATTTATACAAACGTTCTATTTGGCTAAATTTTTTCTTAATTAGCTCTATTAGCGATAAAACCATTCAAGGTTTAGCTAGGCAAGATATCAAAACTGGAAAATGTATCGATACGCTCATCGGGCAAGAAGCCGGCATATTGGCCCGTGGTGACTTGTTTGCGCATCAACATAACACTGCCGAAAGGACAAATCGCTATTTTGAAAATATGGAAGTGTTAAGGGGCTTTATGATTGAAGAAGATATAGTCGGTCCTTGCTCGTAGAGCGCTACTAACTCGCGGCAAGCCAGACCCAACAAAACAACAGAGTCAAAGCAGAAGTAACCAACGCGTTCAAACTGAAAACGGTCTTCTGGTTTGGCTTCTAGAACACTGGGTTCAAGCTTGGCGCTGGGGAATGATTGTAGTGATTCTGGGTTAATCAAACTGATGAAGTCTTCAGCTGCACTAGGGTTTGGTTCGGTGTACAAACGATCGTAGACGCGTACTTCAGCGTCAATAGCATATGCTGCGCTGAAACACTATCTGGTGGAGTTCTAACAAACTTTACAGCACTCCCCGGTTTCTAAGAGGTATTGGTTTTTAACCTGATATAAAGCTAAAGCAAATTGACGTCTTGTAGTTTTTGCTTAAGGTAAGAGATAATTCGCTCGGGACGAAAACAAACAAATGCTTGTTAAAGTAAGAGGAACGATGGAATTAGGAAAAAGGATCTCACTCTGCCTTGTCGTAGTTATGATTAGTTTTAGTGTAATAGCTCAGGAAAAAAGAGTAAATTTTTACCAAAAATTAATGCTCCAAGAAAAGCAAGAGCGTGAAGAACTAGAGCAAATGATTGAATCGCTTTCAGATGAGGAATACCGATCGTATTTGAACAGCCAGCTCTCACAGCCAATGAAAGCAGCAGGTGCGAATAAAGCTACCATTATTGTCGATGTTACGGACATGCAAAGCGCAACAACAGCTTTAAAGAGTTCGTCTGAAATATCGCTCGGTGCGATGAAGCTTAAATCGCTGATGGCACAAGCACCATTAGCTAAAAGCGACCGGTCAGACATTCCAAATGCGGATATGACTATTAAGAATAAACAATGGGAGTTTTCAAATAAAGCTGGGACTAAGCAATTTGAACAGCTTAATGTTGAGCTTGGTGGTAGTGCGTTAGATACGTTACTTAACAGTACTGGGGTTAAAGATATCTTTATCACTATAGGTTCGCAATATGGCACTAAATACTCGGCAATCAACACTGAGTTGGGTCGGTTTTATCCGCCGATAGTCGCTAAAGTCTATGACAGAGAGTTTCTGAGGAAAGGTCATTTAAAGGACATACTGACCGTATTGGAGCAACAAAAGGTCTTGCGTTTGAACGTTATTCTCAAAGGTGATCCTAAAACAGACTTTTTGTCTGATGAAGACTGCCTTAAGGGTGAGCAACTTACCGAAGAAGTGTTGAGTGATCTAAACCCTAGAGATTACGAAGTACGATCAAAAGGTCCATATGGTTTTTTTATCGTAGCAGGTGAAAAAGTAGTCAAGCAACTCAGTAAAGATAGTCGCGTGGATATGATTTCTGAAAAAACAGCATCATTAAGACTTAATTAAAAAGTTAAAAGGAGTATACAGGGATGAAAAAAACTGTTCGCTAGCGTTGCTGGTGTTCTTATCGTTGCACAAGCTAAAGCCACAAATGTGCATATTCTCGATGCTGGAATTAACCCGTCTCACTATAGCTATATTCAGGATAGGATTATTGCTGAGGGTTGTTATTCATATTCGGAAACGGATGACCTTTTTATTACGGATCGTAGCACTGGTGTTACTGTTTATGAGTATAAGACAGCGTCGCTTTGCAGGAATGAGCGGTCAACCATGCGAGGCCCAAATGCGGCCATTATCCGCACAACAAACTTGCCAGGTCAGCGCGGTGGCAACTTTCCGCCGATAGATATCCCAG
>JAFMHC010000336.1 GCA_017854775.1 Gammaproteobacteria bacterium
ACCTATCAGCCGCGCTGATCATCGAATTTATGCACATATCCAGTCGTCATTGGCGGCACAGACTCTAATACTCTCAATTGCCGCTCATGGCTATGAATCTTGTCCGATTGGCGGCATGGATAGTCGACGCATCAGTCGTCTGCTTAGCTTGCCACGTAAAGCCGAAATAACCATGGTTGTTGCGGCCGGTCGTGGAACAAAAAAGGGCTTGTATGGCCCCAGAATACGCTTTGCCGATAGCGATCTGATTAAAGAAGTTTGAAATTTTCTATAAACAGAGCGAGATCAAATTATCGCAGTGGATGGTGCATTTGCTGCGCTCAAAGTGAGGTAGGCAATTTTCATTCGTTCAGTAATTCAAATAGGACTCGACTCTACTAGGCGGCAACGATGTTAGAGTACTAGTGACAGGACTGCCAGCCCCCCGAAATAGAGAATCAGCAATATGACGCTTTCTAGGCCAATGTTGCCAGGCCCGTGACGTTGGCGATAAATCAAGCCCATAAGAAGGACGCTGGTCATTAGCATTGAGTTGGCGAGCCAGAATTGTTCTGCACTGGAGATGGCGGCATAGATTGGACCTTCTCGATAGGCAACATCGGATACTGCAATGAATAATGTATCAAACGCATTGCCGCCGATAATGTCGCCAACCGCTAAGTTCAATGCGCCCATGCGGACAGCGGTGATAGCTACGACAAGTTCAGGAATTGAGGTTGAAACAGCGGTGAACACACCGCCGACCACGCCATGCGACAAGCCTGTTTTCTCTCCAAGCGGTATTGCCAGCTGCGCGAGAGCCCAACCGGCCAAGGCGACAACAGTTGCGTATCCGGCAAAGCGTAGCCACAGCAGCTTAGTATGATGCAGGTGGCGATGGTCTTGGGCTACAGATTCTAGTGGTGTGTCGGTTGTTTGTATCGGTAGCCACATCGGCGTATCGTGGGTTCGTGCTAACAGATGTACTCCAAAGACATAGGTAATCGCCAAAATCAGTGTGGCTGGATGAACTGCTAAGAAGTTGATATCCGGCACTGAGAGCGCGAGTGCATGGATACTTAGTAGAGTCAAAAGAAAGGCCGACATAAACAGGTTTTCAGTTGACGCCGCGGCGTGCTCCAGATTCGCGCGTCGGTAGACGATGTCGGCTATGGCAAGAAATGCGGTTTGAGCCGCAATACCGCCTAGGCCATTACTCACGGCCATCTCAGCATGCCCTGCCGCCGCTGCAGAGATAGACGTGGTGATCCCAGACAACGATGTTGAGCCACCAATAAACAGCGCACCAATAAAGGCCTCACCTAAACCCGTTTTTTGGGCGAGATCGCGGGCGATTTTGGTCATCTTGATACCAAACCAGCCGATGATCAAAGCAACCACAGCGAAGGCGGTAACAATCCAATCCCACGACCAATTATCCGGATCGATCAAAACAATGCACCAAACCAACGCACAACGTTTTTGATCATCTCTGTCATTCTCATACCTAATTCATCTGCTTTTTTTGTTTGCACGATGTTCGTTTTTTACATTCACTTTTGCAACCCTGGGTCGTTAGCCTTGGCGAGTGCGTGTTGAATAATTGCATAGACATTTTGAACGCTGTCTGCGTATTGAAATAATTCCAGTGCCTGCTTTTTGATCATTCCTTGATCTACTAGAAAATCCCAGTTAATAAGTTGCTCCAAGTACTGTTTGTCAAAAAGCACAATTGGTATCTGTTTAATGGTCCCAGTTTGTACTAGTGTAAGCACCTCAAATAATTCGTCCAAGGTCCCATAACCGCCTGGGAATATTACAATAGCCTTGCTGCGTAATAAGAAGTGCAGTTTGCGCATTGCAAAATAGTGAAACCGAAAACAGAGTTCAGGCGTGATGTAAGCGTTTGGTTTTTGTTCGCTGGGTAGCACAATGTTGAAACCGACCGATTTTCCACCAGCCTCATCAGCACCGCGGTTTGCGGCTTCCATAATACCGGGTCCGCCACCAGTCACTATATGGAGCGTACGAATGGCTCCTTGCATGGAGTCCCGAGTAATCAGTTGCGATAATTCATTCGCATATTGGTACCACTTAGCTTGTTGAATGTCGCGTTGAGCCTGTTTAAGTTGTTGCTTGGCTTGGTCATCTTTACCTAGCTTTTTGAGGCTTTCTTTCGCCGCGTTTAGCCGTTCGGCAGCGTCTTCTGGTGACCGTGTTCTCGCGCTACCGAAGATCGCTACCGTGGCGTCAACTCCATGCTCGCTTAGGATAGCTTCTGGTTTACTGAGTTCAAGTGACATACGTGTCGGGCGCATGTCGTCACGCGAAATAAACTCCAGATCGTCGAATGCTAGGCGATAGGAGGCCGACTCTGTTTGCCGAGTATAGGCGTCTTTCTCTCTGGCTAGCTCAATATCCTGAGCTGCTGACGAAAAAATACGATCTTTCGGTTGCGTGGCCTTGTTGCTCATAATGGTTCAAAACTTATGATGTCTTTATGATCTGTTTAGCTATTTTAAGCAAATGAGACAATCAGGACTTGATTTAGATCAGAATTTATCCACAGTTCGGCTTGGATGAAACCTGTTTTATTGTGTTACCTCCCAGAACTGATAGATCATCTTGAAGCGTCAATAGATTTTCTGAATAGGCTAAGGCTGAATAATAAATAAATCATTCCCAGAAAAGTAATGTAAACAAATTCAGGCCATAAAATATCGATTTTCGCACCTCGATATAAGACGCCTTGAGAGAACTCTAAATAATGCCTAGATGGAAAAAAGAAGGTAATGCTTTGCAACCAAGGCGGTTGATCTTCAATCGGCGACATGCCGCCGGAAAGCATTTGCATCGGCAGTATTACCATGATTAACAGTAAGCTGAACTGCGCCATGGATCGTGCAATAGTCGCTAGTAGCACGCCAATAGCCGCGGCCGAAAACAGATAGACGATGGTGCCACAGGTGAACAACCAGATGGAACCTGATATCGGCGCGCCGATGGTTCCGATAACCACAAATCTCAAGGACAGCATGGCCAGAATAAGAATTACTAAACCGTTAGCGCCGATTTTCGAGAGAGCTATTTGAAACGCATTAAGAGGCATAACTAATAGGTGCTCTATGGTGCCGTGTTCTCGCTCGCGCAATAAGGCGGCGCCGGTCAGAATAATAGTGACCATGGTTATATGATCTAAAAAACCGAGAATCGCATGAAACCAATCAGTACGCCCGTTGGGATTAAACGCGCGTCGTGTTATCAGCTCGACAGGCTCTGTCTGTTGAGCCGCCAGTTTAGGAAAATGGTTAACGATTGCTTGTGTGACAATGGCCGCAATGTAGGAGGCGCCTAAACTCGCTTGTCGCGCAGCGGTTGAATCTACATTCAGTTGCATTTGCTTAACTTGGCCGCGATGCAGACTGGCCTCAAAACCATTTGGAATTTCTAATACAAAGATATAACGACCTCGATCCATGGCATCATTTAATTCTCGGCTGTCTATTAACTCTACTGGTTTAAAGTAGGGCGGGTAAAAGCTATTTGCAATCTTTCGCGAGAGTGTCGAATGGTCGTCGTTGACGATGGCTACCGATGCATTATTGACATCATCCCCTTGCCCCGTTGCTTCTAGATAAATCGCCAAGGTAAAAGCATAGACAACGAAAACTAGCAAACCAGTATCCTGTAGGACACTTCGAATCTCCTTTAGTATCAGCCAGAAAATATTAGTCATAAAGCCCACGACTCAAGCCTCCTGCTTTTTTAG
>JAFMHC010000094.1 GCA_017854775.1 Gammaproteobacteria bacterium
CGCATCATCCCTGATACTCACCCTTCGGGCTGCCGATGGCAGTTTAATTACGCTCCAGGCGCAATTGTCGTTATGCCTTTAGGCGGCTCATGGTTCGGGCTGGCTCTACGAGCGGCGCTACTTGAGGGTACCGAGTGCCCCTTGAGGGTATCTAAAATTCAAACGTAATTGAAAAGACTCTGATCATACGTTGAGGTTTTTCCACTCGCTTCGCTCGGTCAAAATGATGGTAGTTTAGCCCTTAGCCGCGGTCCAAAAACGTTAACGAAAACTATATTCGCTGGCAAGCGCAAACTGGGAGCCTCGTCTGACAATGCTACTTTTCGCTTTCATTTAACTCTTTAATCGCATGGTCCAATTTTCTGAAGTTCGGTTTTCTGACAGTTTGACTCGAAATCTCTAGTGCCTCACAAATTTCCTTAGAAATCTTTATTTCATGGGCCTTACTGAACACCTCAAAGCTACGGCTAAAAATCAGATTCATACTCTTATGCAGTTCATCCTGACCGGCGACAAACACACTCTGTATTCGGCAGAGTGTAGTCAACTCATGTGATATTGCCTCGGGGTACAATTGAATTGCCAATAGATATTTCTTTAATAGGTTTTGCTTTACCAAATTTCGCAACTTATCCTCATCAGAGGAGAGTCCATTCGTAAGTTGCCTAATGTCTTGAATCGTCATCAGCTGCACACTATTTTCAAAATCTTCGGTGCTCGTCGTCGGAGAAGTGAATGAAAATAGAAGTGAAAAACAAATAATCGCATTGTGAATTTTCATTGTCAGTCCTTAATTTCGGTTTCAGGCTTGCCTTATACTTAGCTACCAAATGACCGCATTGAGTATGGTATAGCCGTTGCTACAGACCAACTGACTAAAGTTTCGAAATGACGGCTTTGACTAGGCACTTTGTCGTCCCGAGAACGGTTGTATAGGTCAACTCAGCCAGTTGATAGCCTACGAATACCTGCATATAAAGCGACGACAAAGCAGTCAGTAAGAAGATTGGCCTGCTAGGATCTTACTTAAGACGGAATTCTCGGGGTGTCATCCCTGTAAATTGCCTGAAAGCTCGGTTAAAAGGGCCTAGAGAATTAAACCCGCTATCATAGGCTATCGTCGCTATCGTAAGATGATTGTTATCCGGGTCTTTAAAAATGCGCTTTGCACGATCAATACGGTAGCTGTTTAAAAAATGATTGAAATTGCGATATTGGAGGCGGTTGGTAATACAACGAGTTACTTTATATTCCTGCTCCCCTATCTGTTCAGCGAATTCTGCAACCTTCAGATTAGGTCTCGTCAAAAGGTTCTCATCCTTTATCGCTTCAAGCATGCGTTGTGCAATCCACTTCGATGTCTCTTCATCGCTTAGGGCAAGTTGCTTACTGTCGCACCGTGTTGGTTTTTCGAGCAGGTTGTTAAGGCGATATTGAATTGCAACGCGAGTTCCTGCCAGGGCTATAAATGCACATGTGGTTAACAGGGCGGCATTCCAATTTGCCGCAAATGAGTCGTTGCTTGCTCCTGACGCCCAGAGGATCGTAATACCGATCAGAAGGCTGAAACCGGTCATAAAGGCAACTCTGAAGCGACGCTCGGCAGCTGAACGAATTTCCTTATAGCCGAACAAAATCTCGTACCAAACAAACACAATTGCTGCTATACAGACCATTGACGCTGCATTGTCAAAAACTCGCCCGGCTTCATTTGCTAAGCCATGTCCACCCACGGGAGCCATCAGTGCAGAAATGGCTTCGATCGATATCACAACAGGAACTACACAAACTATCTTTGACCCTAAATCTTTCTTTTTACGGAAGAGTAAACGGCTAAGTAACCAAAACCAAATACACCCACCAGAGCCTACTATCACCAAAGCGTAATAGGTAAAACTTGATGTTCCTGCTGTAGCTCTTGCGATTGATGAGCACGTGATTGACAGCGCAAAACACCACCACACAAGGATTAATGGCTCGACAAGCTTTGTACGACCCACAATTTTTTCGAAGAAAAAATCCAAACTTAGCGATCTGTTATCGATAACAGGGGTGGTTCTCATGAGACGAAATAAACTATTGGCCCGCATAATTTATAAAAACTCCTTTGCTGTTGAACATTAAAACTGATCGATTTCCAAAACGGTTAGATATTGATTGTCAAACCCCGATACTGGTCCGACCCGCCATAACTAGAGAAGCAATTCTAAATAATGATATCACACGCACACCGCATGAGATAAGGGCATAAAGCCGGCAGCAACTATGTTTTGAGTATTAGTTTTGTGCCCAACAAATTAAAGCACCGTCACAGAAACAAATGACAACAACACAACTCTGAGGGTTAAGAATGACATTACAATCAACCATATCTCCCTGGTGGAAATCACCTTATTTCGCCGAAAAGGCCGTTGATGGAGCCGCCAAATTCTGGTTTTCAACCATATTGATAGGGCAGGCTATTTTCTCATATTATATCGTAGCTTTTTACTATACAGCCATCCTCACCAATGACATCGCCGGATTAAATAAGGTGATGCCTGCCGGCCATATCGAAGGAGATTACTGGGGAAATATTGCTGTTATGGGGCATATTATTTTTGCAGCTATCATTACTATTGGTGGTTTAATGCAGCTTTTACCATTCATTCGCAGCAAAATCCCTGCGCTGCATAGGTGGACTGGTAGGCTATATGTTTTGATCGCTATTATCATGAGCCTGAGCGGCGCATTCATGATAATCACCCGATATGACAAGGTGATTGGTGGCTTGATTGGACATACCTCCATCATGATTAATGGCGCTATTATTTTGGTGTGCGCGGTTATGGCATTTAAGTTCGCGCGCCAGAAAAAGTTTGTCAAACACCGAATATGGGCATTACGACTGTTTATTGCGGTTAGCGGTGTGTGGTTCTTTCGCATTGGATTTATGGCCTGGCTGAGCATTCATGGTAAACCCGTTGGTTTTGATCCGGTTAGTTTCTCTGGGCCATTTTTAACAGTACTTTATATGATGGTATATATAATGCCTTTAGCGTTCCTTGAGGTGTATTTGAGAGTCAAGGCGAGAGGTTCAGTTAGTCAGAAGTTGAGCACATCAATTGGAGTTATTCTGCTTAGTTTCATACTGATCGGAGGGGTCTTTGGAGCTACGATGGGTATGTGGTTGCCTCGAATCTAGGCAGGGGTAGACACTGAAGGTGAAGCCAGAGCACAGATGGAAAAAAGGGGGCGGTGATAAATGACTCTCATTCGCATCGGTGGTTAAGTTACGAGTTGGAATTTAGACCACCGCTTATGGTATCGTTTTGATCAATGTATTTGTCGAAGGGAGTCGACTACGCCTAGAAAACCACGCTGTTACATGGCCAATGTTCCTTGCCATGTGATCACCCGCGGCAATAATCGCCAAGCTTGCTTTTTTAATGAAGGGGATTATGAATTTTATCTAGAGCGTTTACGCTGAAACTACTGAGACAGTGATAACTAATGCTTGTAAATCTTACACCAATCTGAGAACCTCATCACTTACAAGGAATAAAGGAGAGTTAGGATGACTCAATTCAGAGAAACTATCGTGTCTATCATTGTGTATTTAGCTGGGTTCGGCGGGGCTTTTTATGTGGTTTCCCAAACAAATACTGGGACATGCATATCAACTCGAATCTCCTCATTTTTTCATAGAACGGCAGCTAAGTGTCACCCTGTAAAAAAATGGCAAAATTCTAGTAAGCTGAACACTCACAGCTGGGTCTTTTAAATACTATAATGCTGATAGAAATAAAAAAACATGGGTCGTGGCGATGCTTGAGTAATCCTCGGCAACAAGACTGGGTACGTGATCTACCAGAGATTCCTGAACTTTTAGTTAACCTCAATACTCTCCCCAAAACGCTTAAGGACAATCATCGTAGCTTAGTACGCTTAGGTGATTTATCAGGCAAACATCTTGTTGCCAAACAACCTAGAGACAAAAATAGACGTTTGTGGGCACGAGTTCTTAGCTATTTTGAGCTAACAGAGGCGTCACAAACATTATTAACCCTAGAACGCTTTCACGAGTTAGGCATATCATCAGTACAGCCTCTTTTTGTGTTAGAAAAACGCGAGTTAGGTGCGGTAGTTGATTCTTGGCTGTGTTATGAATATCGAGGCGGAACTCCCTGCAACGAATTTTGCGTACCAGGCATTATCGGGATGCTTAGAAAGATGCATATAGTGGGTTTTCGCCATAACGACCCCAACTTAGGTAATTTTCTAATCGACGAGAATGATGAAATGTTTGTACTTGATTCTCGGGGTAGAAAGCGTTCAGGAAACTTTAGTGATGCAAACGACTTCTTTTTGTTTAAGAAAATAAATAAAACTATAACTGATTTTCAGGTAAGTGATGTTGAACATTTGGACTCAACAACGATCGGTTATAGGCTCGCTTTTGTGTATACAAAAATAAAGTCTGCTCGCTCCTTTTTGAAAGATAAAGTTCGTAAAACCAGAGCTAAAAATACTGAGCAAGACAGAAATACAAAGATAGGTACTAAGACATGAAAAGAAAGAGAAGGGGGCGGTGACAAACGACTCTCATTCGCATTTAAGTCGATTCATTCAAAGGTCGGCCTCGCTTTGCATAAGCCAACACGCACCCTAATCACCAATGCTAATGAGAGTGTTTGTCACCGACCCCTTTCTCGTTTATGTTCCGTGTGCAATTTTGTTAGATATCATTTGGTGCTGGTTTCTGTACAACGAAGCAAATGCTACCGGCTTTATGTAGCTTATCGAGTCTTTTCTCTTTTTCCGTCCATTTCATTTTTCTAGGAGCAAGTAAAGGAAATTGAATGTGGAGTTTGTCAATCAGCCTTAACATAAATTTTATAATCCTCGGATATCTCCCCATGCGAGACAAAGACGCTATCGTATCTCCTGAACCCCATATTTTTCTGACCTGAAGAGTTGTCATCGATGAGATTAGGGTAAGTAATCCCCAGGACGTATGATGAAAATATGAGTCATGAAATGGTTCTCCCTGTGAAACCGTGCCGATATACACCCCCCCAGGCTTTAGGACTCTCTCTATTTCGGTCACAGCGATAAACGGGTTGTGCAGATGCTCTAAAACCGCATAAGAAAGAACACAATCAAAACTCGCAGCTTCAAAAGGTATCGCATGAGCATCAGCTAGGATGTCAGCGTATGAATTAGAGTAATCAATTCCGACGTATTGATAACCCAAAAATTCAACCGGGGCTGCCTGATCTTTAGGCCCGCAACCCAAGTCTAATACCTTCCCTCTAGGACCCAAATAGTTCTGCATCTCAGAAAGCAACTCTCTTGAATCCCGAATAGCCAAAGGGCCGTCATACGATACTACTGGGCTAGTAGTGTCGATATCTTCTAGAATATTAATTGGATGGTCGACCGTTCTTGGAAGGTGTGCATTAAGAGCTAGGGGTTCGTTTGGTTTTATCTCGATGGGGTTCGACAATTCAACGTTATACTTGCATTTTGAACAAGTTACTGATTTGCTTGAGAGCGATAACTTGCTTCTACAATCCGGGCAACACAGAAAATCTCTGTATCAAATTTTGTCTGTCAATTTCATTTAGTCCTATTTGAGTTGTATATCTAACGCCTTTGAAAACTTGTTAGGCTTTTGATGTAGTGATTTCATATAAATTTAATTTTTTCGAGCTCAGATACATTGGCATCAACTATTTCCAGGATTTCCTTAGGTGATTCGAACAGCTTATTTTTTCCAAATAAAAAGAATGTTTGAATATTTTCACTCTTGAACGGGTACACACCACCAAATGCCTGAGTCGCATGGCGTAAATACTTTTGCCAGCACTATCTCGGAGGCTTACGAGAGAAGTAACCAAGACATCAACATCGTACTTTGTCCGTACACCTTTTATTGTTACATCCGTCGATGCATTTAGACCAATTGACTTAATATACTCAGCAGCATTCTCTTGATACTGTTTCCATGCCTGCATCGGTGCACCTTACTTATTATGAGCTTAACGCCCGACAAACGGGTGACGCGCGTTATCGCCGCCCCAGAACACGTAGTGTGCGGCAGTTTTTGACCTTATAGTTGGACTGTTCCGTCGACTCACATACATTACCTTTGTTTGAATTAGGCGGAACGTGCTTCGGCTGACTAGGATTTTTTTTGTCCTACACAAATTATGTTCATAACAAGACATTCGAATCAGCCGAGGTAGCTTGGTCTCAATATGCATACAGAGGGATTGTCTTGCGCCGACTATCTATAAGATCTGCGAGAGACAATGTTTAGCAGATTCCTATTCTTACTTTACACCGGAGGCTGTTTTAATGAAAGACTCTACACAACAACAATTCGCCGCCACTATCGGCATTGACTGGGCTGACCGTAAGCATGATATATGCGAGATTTTCACTCACTCCGGCATGCCTATTTATTCCGTAATACGACATACACCTGAATCCATAGGGCAGTGGGCCATGGGCTTACTTCAGCGCTACCCGAAGCAACAGGTAGCTGTGTGCTGCGAACTCAAAAAAGGCCCGCCTATTTAAGCCTTTGCTAAGCACTCACACATCACATTATTCCCTGTCAATCCCACCACCGTGGCTCAGTACCGTAAAGCCTTCGCCAATAGCGGAGCAAAAAATGACCCTAGCGATGCACTCATTCAGGCTGAAATTCTGATGCTTCACCGTAAACAACTTAGCGCTATCAAGCCTGACTCCACATCCATAAGAGCGCTCGCTCAACTAACGGAATATCGACGTAAACTGGTACAAGACTGCTTTAGGTGGCCAAGATCACTACTCAGGGAAAGACTTGCCAAAAATGTAGTAAAGCAAGAGCATCTTTCCCCAGACCAAATCACAGTTTTAGCACATAGATAGTGGCGCGGTTGGACTAATTCCTCCAACCTGACTCAAAATCATTTCGTTCGGCTTTCCTTAGGCTCACGGCTGTTAATCAGCCTTAGACGACAGCATTTCCAAATACCAATCCAAAAAGCTTTGTTGAAACGTTTCCATTTCAGATAATCTACCTGATTTGTAAAATCGCGAGTTCACGCCTTTTTGATTGTTTTGAATGATGGTTTTATCGGCTTGAGTGGTCACGTCCCATAGCCAGGTAAGTTGATCTAAATCATAGTCTCGGCCTTCCTCGGCATTTTCATCTACAAACCAAAATACATCGCAGGCGCATTGATCTTTTGATAGAGGTAAGAAACGATAGCCCAGCACATGATCGTCGTAGATCAGAAAGAAGCTTACAGGGCCAATCATTAGCTCTGATGCGCCGCCGTCGTAACACTTTAGGTCACCGAGTAATGGCGCTAACGCCGCGCCGCTTTTACTGCCGCTTAATTTATTCGGCAGCAATGGATTGCGATCATATTGATAGCCTTCTTGGTCTTGCTCTGCCAGACCGAAATAGCAATTAAATTGCTGGAACTTGATGTTGTTCGGGTGCTTTTCCCAATATTCAGATTTTATTCTTTGGTAAACCTCAGGTGCTTTTGCCATGGCATGAACTTTGGCAAATTCTTGGTGTGATGGCGCACAGTGATAACACTCTTGGTAGTTCTCTAAGGCAAGCTTCCAATTAGCCGGGATCACATAGCGCTTTTGCTGGGCGACCTTGAGTCTATCAACACCAAGGTATGATAATAGCTCGCCGAGATCATCTCTCATTGCTGTCAGGCTGGGTGGGTTTGCTGACAGGCTAATAAATATCAGCCCGCCGACCAGTTCGAGCTTAACTGAGTGTAGGCTATTCTCGGCATAATCGAAATCATCGGGCATGTTACGAGCAGTGGCTAACTCGCCGTTTAATCGATAACTCCATGCGTGATAGGGGCAGGTAAAGCGCTTAGTGGTGCCGCTGTCTTCAATGCACAGTCGTGAACCTCGATGGCGACAGACGTTGAGGTGAGCCTTAATTTCATTGTCGTCGCTGCGCACTACGATAATAGATTCGCTATCGAAATTGAGGTTAAAGTAATTTCCTATCTCCGGGATTTGCGAGGTGTGGCCAGCAAAGATCCAATGTTTGAGAAAAAACTGATCAAGCTCGGCTTGGTAAATATCTTCATCTTGATAGAAGATTCGATCTAACGAATGCCCGCGTTGTTGTGCAGCAACCGCGGTTGCTATCCTTTCGCTAGATGCTTGGCCAGCGGGGGGGCTAGAAATGACGCTCATGTTTAGGCTGTCGCAGTTGGTCTATCAAGTTGACAGTATCGAATGTCTGTTCAATACTCGTCAACAATCAATTTAACTTATTTAGAAGAGTCGTATGTGGGATGCAGTAATCATTGGCGGTGGACATAACGGCCTAGTGTGCGCCAACTATCTGGCAATGGCGGGCAAAACGGTCAAAGTGCTCGAGCGCAGATCGGTTGTCGGTGGCGCGGCGGTTACCGAAGAATTTCACCCAGGCTTTCGCAATTCTGTTGCCGCATACACGGTAAGCCTGCTCAATCCTAAAGTGATTGACGACCTTGAACTGCATGCCAATGGTCTAGAGATAGTGCATCGTAAGGTCAACAATTTTTGGCCAATTGAGGGCGACGACTTACTCGCCTTTGTTGTCGGTGCTGAGAACCTCAAAGCTGAGATAGCACGATTTTCTAAGCAAGATGCTGACGCCTTGGATCGATATTTTAGGGATACCGGCATGGCCGCTGACCTGATACGTGATTTCCTGTTGGAAACGCCACCGAATGTCGGCGGTGGTATCAAGGATATCTTTAAGGCTGCGAAGTTCGGTAACCGCTTGCGCAAACTGTCGATTGAAGACCAACGCATCGTGCTTGATATTTTCACCAAGAGCGTGTCAGACTTCCTTGATTTGTATTTTGAAAATGAATTTGTAAAAGGGGCGTTTGCCTTTGATGGCATCGTTGGCAATTATGCCGACACTCAAACCCCGGGTTCAGCCTATGTGCTTATGCACCACGCATTCGGCGAGGTTAACGGCGAGAAGGGCGTTTGGGGCCATGCAATCGGTGGAATGGGGGCGATTACCCAAGCGATGGCAAAGTCAGCGCGAGCCAAGGGTGTTGATATTCAGACCGATGCCGCGGTGGCTAAGGTGCTGGTACGAGACGGTCAAGCTTATGGTGTAGAGCTAGTCAGTGGAGAACGTATTGAAGCTAAGGTTGTGGCCTCTAACTTAAACCCCAGTTTACTGTATAACCAGTTGCTCGATTCCGCTGAATTACCTGAAGATTTCGCGCGTAGGATCAAGCACTATAAAAACGGTTCAGGCACATTCCGCATGAACGTCGCGCTGAATGAACTACCCAAGTTTAGCTGCCTAGAAAAGCAGGATCGCGCTGGCGACGATCACCTTACTGGCGGGATTATAATTGGCGCTACCTGCGACTACATCGATCAAGCCTATCGAGATTCTAAACAATTTGGTTGGTCAAAAGCGCCGATTGTGGAAATGCTAATACCGTCAACCTTGGACACGACGCTTGCGCCGCAAGGTCAGCATGTGGCCAGTTTGTTCTGTCAGCAGTTTGACCCAGATGTTGATTGGGATACTCATCGTGAGGCAGTCGCCGATTTGATTATTGAGCAGGTAGAGAAAGTTGCCCCAGGGTTTTCTGCTTCTGTGGTCGGGCGGCAGCTGATGAGCCCATTAGATTTGGAGCGAACCTTCGGGCTGACTCGAGGCGATATCATGCACGGCAATATGAGCCTCGACCAAATGTTCTCTAGCCGCCCAATGTTAGGCTTTGGCAACTACCGTTCACCGATAAAAGGCTTGTATATGTGCGGTGCCGGAACACATCCGGGTGGCGGCGTTACTGGGGCTCCAGGGCATAATGCAGCGCGTGAAATTATTAAAGATATGTAGCTTTGAATGAGCTGCAACTAAGCCACCATAAAAGAACTAATCGGATATCACACTTATTAATACTGATCCCATCAAGCCTTTAGGCAGTATAGACGCTCTAGTAGTCGCGTTTATTTTACTGGGGCTGATGGGTGGTGTAATCGCGCTATTTGGTAGCGATGCGCTGGCTGGCGCGACCCAAGTTGCGATGATGATTATCGGTTTTGCGGCGGCATTGATAGGCCTTAAAAATGGGCTCGCATGGGCGCAGATAGAACAAAGCATTATTGCTTCATCAGCAAAAACCACCGGACCGATTTTAATATTTCTATCCATTGGCGCTTTGATAGGTAGTTTTATGCTCTCGGGCGCTGTGCCGAGCTTGCTCTACTACGGCCTGAAGATACTGTCTCCGACTTACTTTTACGCCCTTAGTTGTTTGATTTGCGCCTTGGTAGCAATCTGTATTGGCAGTTCTTGGACCACCGCGGCAACCATTGGTGTTGCCTTGATCGGTGTTTCCTATGGCTTTTCGTTATCGGCTGAAATTACCGCCGGAGCGATTGTTTCAGGTGCTTACTTTGGTGACAAGATGTCGCCATTATCAGAGACCACTAATCTTGCGCCATCAATCGCTGGCAGTGATCTATTTGCGCATATTCGTTATATGGCTTGGGTGTCGCTACCAAGCTTTGCAATTACGTTAACCCTGTTTTTTATTATTGGTCTCAACGGTGCGGCGCAATCGGGTAGCCAAGCGAGCATCGCTGACTTTATACAAACGCTCGATGAGCATTTCTTTATATCGCCAATTAATTTAATTCCGGTGGCATTACTGCTTTGGCTTGCAATTAAGCAAACGCCGGCGTTCTTAGCCATTATGGGAGTCACTCTGCTGGCTTGTGTATTCGCGGTGTTGTTTCAGAGCGAGGCGTTATTTATCTTCGCCAAGAGCCCTGAGCCATTGGCAATCATAGAGGCGTTATGGATCGTGTTGTATGACGGTTTCGCGATAAATACTAATAATGAAAGTGTCAATACCTTGCTCTCTAGAGGCGGTATGGCCTCGATGGTAAACATGGTTTGGTTGGTAATAGCCTCGATGATGATGACCGGGGTGTTAGAACGAATAGGCTTTATCGCGGTGTTGATGCGACTGATGATGAAACTGGTTAGCTCCACAGGCTCATTGATCGCCTCGACTATGGCAACCTGTCTTGGCGTCAATGTGCTGACCGGTGATCAATACATGTCGATAGTCTTGCCGGGGCAAATGTGGAAAGCCGAATTTGAGCGTCGCGGGCTGGCTAACGTCAACTTGTCTCGTACATTAGAGGATGCCGGGACCCTTTCATCGCCGCTGATTCCTTGGAATGCCTGTGGCGTGTATATGGCGGGAACATTGGCAGTCACGACCTTCGCTTATTTGCCGTATTGTTTTTTCAATCTAATAAACCCGGTTATTGCTCTGCTATTTGCCTTTATGAATATAAAGATAGCACAGGTAAGAACTGGGTCTGCTTAGAGTTTAATTAGGTCTAGCCCTAATGCTCGCTTGGGTCTTTAGGCGAGACAAAATCTTTTACACCACGTAGCAGTTGGCGACAGGTAACTTGGCCAACTAAGCGGCCGCGTTGATCGATCACCGGGCGACGGCGATGTTTGTGTTTGAGCATGTCGTTGGCAACGTCAACGATGTTATCGTGTAAAGCGACGCTGATAACTTCTTTAGTCATAAACTCACTCGCCACGCCAACCGCTGGGGAGTCGTTATAAACAGCGCCTAGGATGGCGCGCAGGCAATCCATTTCTGACAACACACCGATTAAAATATTGTTGTCATCTACTACGCAAAGCCCAGAAACTTTATAAATCAAGATCTGATGTATGGCTTCAAAAATATCAGTATCGGCTTTGATTTTGACTGGGTTGCTTAACATGTAGTCTTGCATATCGACTGATTTTAACATCGTGACTCCTATAATTGGGTTAGTAAAGATTACCTATTTGTTCGATTAAAGGTTGCGGTAAAACGCCGAGGGCTAACATCATAAAAATGAGTAGGCATATGACCAATTTTGCCACTAAGGACATGCCCTGTTGAGCTGAAGGGGCTGAACTAGTTTGTTTAATTTGCTCTGTCATTGCAAAGACTACGCGCAAATAGTAGTAGATACCAATACCGCTGCCGATCACTAGAGCGGCTATTAATAGCCAAAGCGCGCCCTCTATTGCAACAGTAAGGATATAGAACTTACCAACAAAACCGATGGTTAGCGGTATGCCTGCGAGAGATAATAAAGCAATGGTAAGCACTAATGCGAGTAAGGGTTTGCTCCAAAAAAGGCCACGTACCGAATCGATGCTATCAGAGTCTGTTTGCTCGTAGCCCCGATTTGTCTGGGTCGAAAGAACCGTCAATACCGCAAATGCGGCTAACGAGGTTAGCATATACGCGGTTAGGTAGAAGCTTGCGGCTTCAACCGCCAGCTGGGCTTTTTGCAGTGACCCGTAGACTACGATGGTGATTACCAAATAGCCAATGTGAGCAATTGAAGAATAGGCTAATAACCGTTTTAAACTATTCTGTTTTAATGCTAACAAATTACCGATAACCATTGACGCCGCCGCGACAATAGACAGCGCCAGTAACAAACTTGGAAATCGGTACAATTGGGCATCGATAAATAATCGCATCAGGGCAGCAAATATAGCGCCTTTTGAAACCGTGGAAAGAAAGCCAGTAACTGGTGCTGGGGCGCCTTGGTATACATCTGGCGTCCACATGTGAAAGGGTACTAAGGAAAGTTTAAAGCCGATCCCAGTAAATACCATGGCCGTGCCGATGAGAACTAACAACTGTCTATCAGCCGCTAGGTCTTGGCTCAGCTGTAGACCAATGCCGACGAATGAGAGAGACCCTAAAGCGGCATAGATGAGCGCAAAGCCGAACAACAAAATAGCCGACGCCGCGCCGGATAAAACCAAGTATTTAATCGCCGCTTCGAGCGGCAAGCGACCGCGCTCAGGGTAGGCGATTAAGGCGTAGAGCGCGACTCCCAAAAGCTCCAGACCGAGCAAAAACGAGGCTAGGTGAGTAGCAGAAACAAGCACCAGCGCGCCTAACGCCGAAAGCATTAATAGCAGATAGAACTCTTCGTTCTCGCCGCTACGTTGCTCTAGGTAATCCTTTGTAAGTAGCGCTGTGATTAGACTAGCGAACAGAATCAGTAGACTGAAAAACAAACTGTAGTGATCGCTTACTAGAATTGATGACACTTGCTGTGGGGCCACTGCGGACGACCAATACAGCGCCGCTATGCATGCAGTTAATGTGCTGCAGCAGATTAGCCACGAGGTGATAGCGTGCCGCCAAAAGGCAATTTGTAGCATCATCACCAGCGTGGCAATTGACAGTATCAGTGGCGCTAGCATTGCCACTACATTGGTTTCGAACATCGCTAATTCTATCATTGTGACCCCGCTCCCAGCGTGTGTGCCAGCAGTGAGTCTATGACTGGCTGAACAAGGTCGAAAACTGGCTGAGGGTATAACCCTAAACCAATCAAGGCGATAATCATCACTCCCATAGCCGTCATATCAAGGTTGTTGAAATCGGCTACCTCCAATTCAGAGGGTGGTTTTCCGTAGAATGCTTTTTGCATCATAATAAGCGAGTAAATAGCGGCGGTAATAAGGCCAAGAGCGGCCACTGCTGTGAACCAAGGGCTGACCGCGAATAGGCCGACTAAGACTAAAAATTCGGCAACGAAATTGCCCAAACCGGGCAAGCCTAGTGATGCCAGTGCAAAGAACAATGCAAAGGCACCCATACGCGGCATATGATGCCAGAGGCCACCCATCTTATTCATATCTCGAGTATGCAGGCGCTGCTGTAATGCCCCGGCAATCATAAATAAAGCGGCGGTACTAAAACCATGCGCCACCATTTGTATCACCGCGCCTTGTAAGGCTAATACGTTCCATGCAAATACGCCCAGCAATACAAAACCCATGTGACTTACGCTGCTATAGGCAACCAAACGTTTAAAGTCGGATTGAGAAAACGCCAGTACCGCACCGTAGATGATACCGATTACCCCCAGTATCATCGCTATCGGCGCAAATTCTAATGCCGCATTAGGAAATAGTGGCACGGTGAACCGAATTAATCCGTAGGCACCAGTTTTCAGTAAAATGCCAGCCAGAATAACGCTGCCCGCTGTTGGTGCTTGAGTGTGAGCGTCTGGCAACCAGGTGTGAAACGGAAAGCTTGGTAACTTAACTACGAAGGCGATAAAGAAACCTAGCATTAACCAATAAGCCGTTGAGCTATCGATATTGAGGTTAAGCAGGTCGAAATAATTGAAGCTAAAAACTCCAGTGGCACTGTGATGCAGTTTGGCCAACACTAGAATAGCCACGAGCATAAGCAGACCACTAAGCTGCGTAAAGATGAAGAACTTCATCGACGCATAAGCTTTGCCCTCGTGTCCCCAAATCGCTATTAGTAGGTACATCGGTACCAGCATGACCTCCCAAAACAAGAAGAATAAGAACAGGTCCATTGCTAGGAATACGCCTATAACACCCGCCAACGTCCAAAGTATATTGGCTTGGAAAAAACCTTGTCGTTGATTGCTCTCGTTCCAAGATGAGATTATGGCGATCGCACCTAGCACTAAGGTTAGTGCAACCAAAATTAAGCTCAAACCGTCCATCGCTAGGTGCAGGCTAATGCCGAATCTTGGTATCCAGTCTAGTTGGTAACTTAATAGCCAGGTAGAAGCGCTTGCTGCCCCTGAGCCGGCGCCGATAGCAAATGGTTCAGATGTTAGGCCAGCGCTAGCAAGCAGTAAATAGAGTAGATCAGCGATAACAATCACTAAGGCAATTAGACGCGGAGTGTTGCTACCAAATCGCTCAGACCACCAGCTAATAGCTCCGCCAATTAGCAACACCAAGATTAGGTTAATCATTAACATTAGCGCGCCCACCCGAATATCGATACGAGAACGATTAAGCCAAACACCATGCTAGTTAAGTACCAGCGCATCTTGCCGGTCTGAGAATTACTAAGCAATTGATGCAGGCCAACCGAAATAGCCACTACGCCGTGATAGATTTTATCTAGCCATTCGCCACGCATCGTATTAGCAACGGTGACATAAGGTGACACAATCAAGCGGTTATAAAGCGTGTCGATTGCCCATCCGCTTTTCCAGAAGCTACCCAGAGCCTGGCCACTGGATGAGTCGGTAATACTTGAAAATGAGTTGCTTTTTTTGTAGTAAATCAGCCAGGCAATAAATAAACCAATCAATGGAATAGCAATTGAAATACCTTCAATTAGGTGGCTTACGTGATGTTCAGCTGAGCTTGGAAAAACGCTGGCAAGAGGTAAGGCAAACCAACCGCCAACAAGTGACAATAGGCAGAGTAACGCAAGTGGCCCAGCCATACGCCAACCGGGCTGTTTATCGGGCTCAGTGCGCGCTGCTCCAAAGAACACAATAAACACCAAGCGAAAGCTATAAATAGCCGTTAGCAAGGCGCCAAGTAAGCCGCCAGCCCATAACCATGGCCCGACATGCATTCCAAGTAACGTTGATGTTCCGTGCAGTTCGAAGGCTGACAGTAATATTTGATCTTTGCTGAAAAAACCGGATGTTAAGGGTAGTGCTGCTAGAGCCGCTGAGCCGATTAGAAAACTCCAAAATACGATTGGTAGTTTGCTTCTTAAACCGCCCATTTTGAAAATATTATGCTCGTGGTGTAGGCAATGTATTACCGCACCCGCAGCTAGAAACAAAGGCGCCTTAAAGAAGGCATGGGTCATCAAATGGAAGATCCCAGCACTCCAAGCACCAACACCAAGCGCTAGAAACATATAACCAATTTGGCTGATGGTGGAGTAAGCCAGAATTCGTTTGATATCGGTTTGGTTTAAGGCGGCAAACGCGGCTAATAATAAGGTTGCGAGGCCAATTACGGCAACCAACATTAAAACGTCAGGTGCCAGCAGGAACAAACCATGGGTTCGAGCAATCAAATACACACCCGCGGTCACC